>JAFGOR010000260.1 GCA_016926375.1 Bacteroidales bacterium | reverse complement strand
TCTCTCTATTACAAAGATATTCCTTCACTGGAATATTCCAGTAATAGAATATCAATGCATTACAGATATTAGCTTGACGGCTATGCCTTTGGAGGGGGTAGGGGGAGGACTATACCCCCTCCAAAGGAGGACAGCGCTCTTTTCAAACTTATTTGAATAATCAAGTACTATGGTTTTTGTTGCCAATATCACAAAACCAATATTAATATGCTTATGCATGAACATCACATAATTCCTGATTATTAAATGCTCACTTTCATTCAATTATTTTACCTGTTAGCATTGATTTGAAATAATTAATTACAAAAACCATAAAAATATTTGGTTTGTATTACAAACTTGATTAAGTTTGTATCGCAAACTAGTTTTATATATTAAATCTAAACTTATGAAATCAACCGAATCAGCATCATTCGATGAACAACAATCGCTTCATGTGATCCAGGAAATGATACAGGTTTCTCAAAAGAAACTGAAAAACGATGGTATCCTTTTCATCCTATGGGGATGGTTGATGTTCTTCAATTATGCATACAATTACCTCCTGGGATTTGTCGTACTTCCCTACCCCATTAAAAAAGCCATTGATTATTCAGGCATTGTAATTGCCTTTGTTGCAGTTGCATTCAGTTTATATTATATCCTGAAACAACGAAAGAAAGTGCAGACCTATATCGGAATATCATTGAGGTACGTCTGGTTCTCACTGGTTGCATGCCAGATGTTGACCAGCATGATCATATATAATGTCCTGCATGTAGTTAATTTCGAACTGCAGCATCCCATTTTTATGATGTTCATTGCCTTTGCCACGGTAATTACCGGTGGAATACTGCGTTACCGGATGATTATTTTCGGGGGGATCATTTTTGGGTTACTGGCCTATGCAGGTTCGTATTTCAATCTCCGCGAGCAATTGATCCTGGAAGCCATTGCATGGCTCATTGCTTTTATTATCCCGGGCCACCTGCTGTATGCCAATAGAAAAAAATAAAGCCATGTTCAACGATCTCGATCCCGTATTGCATTCGCAGGTGCGGCTTGCCATTATGACACTTCTGATAGGCGTTAAATCGGCAGAGTTTGGTTTTCTTTTTGAAAACATCAACACCACCAAGGGGAACCTGAGTTTTCAGCTCACCAAACTGAAAGAGGCAGAATACATTACCATTACAAAATCATTCAAAGGCAATTATCCCTTAACCACCTGTGCAATCACCGAAAAGGGAATTCATGCTTATGAAAACTATGTACAGGCCATGGAAACCTATTTTAGCGAATTCAAAAACAAGCATAACAAAAACCTCAAAAAATAAGAATTGTCAACATTTAGTCATTTTTCAAAAACCAATAACCATGAAAACAATTTATGTGATCACCCTGATGCTTCTTGTGTTTGCTTCCTGCTCATCAAAACCAGGTGAAAGTGCTCAAAAAGTCACTTTTGGAATATATGAAGCCGTTTATGCGTCAGACTTACCTGCTTCATTTTCAGATTCGCTGACCACCTGGCATATACGACGTGCTACAGAAACTGAACAGCCCATTATCGGGTTTATAAAAACTGATTCTTTAGCTTTTTCAGGGGATTTTGCATCAAACACTTACATGCTTTTGAATACCGCTTATGCAGTTGATAAAGATAGCATGTACCATGCTGTAGTAGCCGTAAAACCATTAGCAGTTATCAACCTCTCGCATGTCCTAAAGACCAAAGCTGAAGGCAACCGGGTAATCATATACTTCAACATGAAAGGTGCAAATTTGTGGGCAGAAGTAACACGGAACAACGTAGGAAAGACTCTGATTTTTGTTTTGGATAATAAGGTATATGACATGCCATTTGTTAACGCAGAAATAAGGGAGGGTCTGGCCCTTATCGGTAACCTGGAAAGTGAAACACTTGCCAAAGCGCTTTCAGAATCTATTAATACCAGCATTCCGAAATGAAATGATTTTGATCTGGATGTAATTACTAAATCTTTGATTGAAGAAAACCTGATGCAAACTTTTTTCAACATTCATGATTATTTTATAAATTGCATATAAATACTTTAGGTGTTCTGGGATAAGCATAGTTATTATCGACAGTATCATTTAAGCTGTTCAAATACTTTACAAAACAATTTTTCTTATGAAAAGACATGTATTCATCGTTTTCGTGTTATTATTGGCATTTTCTTGTGAAAAAGAAAAGGAAGCAAATTTCTCAGGTATAACTGAAAGAGATATTGAAGGTGTATCTGTAGGAGCTATAGATGATACCGACTGGAGGTTTGACGACGTCTGGAATGCAAAAGAAGAAAGTTTATTTAATGAGATCAATTTCATTACTAAAAAAAGTTCACGGGCTGAATCAGACGATTCTCCTGCAGATTTCCTTTTATTTTGTGTGGCTTATCCAAATCCGGCAACTTCCATGTTCACTTTCCGATTGAATTCAGATGCGGATACAGTCAGGTTCGTAATCGTTGATGAAAACTATGAGATTATTCTGACTCAAAAAGCATTAGGTGGCGATGGTTCGTGGGGAATTTCTACATCAAGCCCAGGTAATTTCAAATCAGGTAATATATACAGAATCTACTATAAGCTCGATTACCAGAGTGGTAACATTGAAAGAGGTCACGGGGATGTGATGATAAAACCTTAGTGAAGAACTGCTGTTGGCATTTGGCTTTTAGCCATTAGTTCACAGTTAATGGCCATGAAGAGCAGATTACTTACATCTTTCACAGGCTAATCAATTCAGAAAACAAACAGATCAATCAAATGGGACAGGTAAAAATCTTCGGATTAAAAAAAGCTCTTAATTCAAACAAGGCAAAGATGTCGGAGGTGATTCACTCCTGTATTGTAGATGGCTTAGGATTTCCGGCCGACAAAAAATTCCAGCGCTTCTTTCCGTTAGATTCCGCGGATTTCTTTTATCCTTCGGGAAGAACGGAAAAATATACCATCGTTGAAGTAAGCATGTTTGAAGGGCGGTCGGTTGAAACCAGGAAAGAATTCATCCGGCTGATGTTTGAGCGATTCAAAGAGCAACTGGGAATTGAACCTGACGACCTGGAAATTACCATCACGGAAACGCCCAAACACAACTGGGGCATCAGGGGCTTGCCCGGAGATGAGCTGACATTGAATTACAAGGTAAATGTATAAACACCCGCCGCTTCGGCAGGCAGGTTTTCGCAGAATTTTTTCTCGTCTTCGAATTCGATCTACTTGAGATTCCTTCCCACCTGTTACGTTGTGTGATTTATTAAGAATAAGTCGCTAATTTTGCCATTGGCAAATCATCATGAAATTCCACATCATACATCCAACCGGATTCCTGAAAAACTACATCAGGCATTATTG
>JAFGOR010000259.1 GCA_016926375.1 Bacteroidales bacterium | reverse complement strand
GGTAGGCAGGGGATAGCGCATTTGCAAAACTCAGCTTAATTTAATAAAGTGAGTGCCTTGCTCTACAGAATAATTTCTTATCTTGAAGGCTATAGGCTGTGCCTGAGCCAAACTTTGCTGATGAACGCGCAACACACTCCTTAAAAATACTTCACAGCTTTGTCACCAATTTCTTCCCCTTGTAGATGATCGTTCGGTCAAAAGCTTCAGTCACTTCCATCCCAATTCCTTTGTTACCGCTCACGAGTACAATACTGAACTTTCTTTCGGATAGCATGCCCGGGAAAGATCCCTGCCGATCACCAATGGTGAGCGTTTTGCTCTTGTCATTCCATGTGAATGTAATGGTTGAATAAACTCCCTTCTCATAATTGTAATTGTCGTTCTCATCTTCATACAGGGTGAACTTACCATCAGCACCCACATAAATCCGGACTTCAAGATTGTCCCATTTCTTCTCCGTGGCATATTGAACCCGTGGACCAACAGGAATAACGGAGCCGGCTTTCACATATAGCGGAATCACCTCAACAGGCACATCTTTACTGACTACCTGTCCGCCCGGTTTTTTTTCTCCTGTCCAGAAATCAATCCAGTCAACACCTTTGGGAAGATAAACATCCTGTTTCTTAATTGTGCTGAAGTCTTCAACGCGCAATGTATCACTTCCCCTGACAGTGGTTTTGGAATACAGGGGTGTAGTAACCGGACAAACCAGCATGGATTTCCCGAACAGGTATTCGTTATTCATATCAAGTGCCTTGCTGTCGCCTGCAAAATCCATCACCAGGGCACGCATCATACTCGATTGCTCAGCGGTAACCAGCCACGATGAGGAATAGATATAGGGCAGCAGCATGTAACGCAGGTTGATGTATTTCTCTATGACATCATAAATCTTATCGCCCCTTGTGCCAAACTGGTAGATTTCGCGTGGAGCGTCGGCACCATGCGAGCGCATCATCGGGCAGAAGGTGCCAAACTGTATCCAGCGTGCATACAACTCGCGGTAATCGGCATTTTTTAGCGGATTCTTAAAATCCCACAGGAAGAATCCACCAATATCACTATTCCAGTAAGGTATTCCGCAAAGCGAAAAATTTAACCCGGCGGAGATTTGGTTTCTTAATGCTTTCCATGACGATACCACATCTCCCGACCAGGTGTTGGCGCCATAGCGCTGCTGACCGGCAAATGCCGAACGGGTCAGAATAAACACACGCTTGTCTGATGTAACTTCACGCTGGTGTTGATAAACTCCCCCAACGGTCATCAACGGGAATGCATTGCGTACCTTCCGGAATGAACCCAGGTAGGTTCTGTTGTCAAAATCCGATGGCTTGAATTGCATGTGGTCGGGCTCCGACGAGTCCATCCACCAGCCATCCATCCCCAGCGAGAAGATGCCTTTGTTCAGGTATTTCCAGTATATGTTGCGCGCTTCGGGATGGTAGGGATCGTAAACCCGCACGCCTGAAGGATAATCTGCATTCGGCGGCCATTTTTCGGAACCCGATTCCGGCCAGGTTTTAAAATTCATCAACGCACCTATTTGCTCCAGCTCTTTATACTGCTTTGTCATGGGGCCAAAGGAATTCCAAATAGATATAGTCATGTGGGCATTCAGTTGATGCACCTCATCAATCATTTTTTTCGGATTGTAAAAATCCACATTCAGAAACTCCATGGCATTCCACAGGTAGTTGTTGCCCCAATATTGCCAGTCCTGAATGATCCCGTCCAACGGCACACCCAGCTCACGGTACTTCCTGACAACGCCCACCGTTTCATCCTGGGTTTTATAACGCTCTTTGCTTTGCCAATAGCCATAAGTCCACAACGGGAACATGGGAGCCTGACCTGTTAAATCGCGCATGCAGGCAATCACACCGTCGGCATTGTCGCCGTTCATGAAATAATAATCAATGCAATCACCGACATCAGATTTGAAAGAAGTGCTTTCTGAATTGTCTTCAAAAACAGTGGGTGAATAGTTGTCCCAAAACAGGCCATAACCTTTAACCGACTGGAAAAAGGGAATATAATCATCTGTATTTCCCTGTACCATGTTCAGTTTCAGGTTGCGTTGCACCATCTTGCCCTGTTGTTGCTGACCCAGACCGTATATGGCCTCATCTTTACCAAGTACAAATGCCTGGCTTATGCTGTATGTTTTGCTGCCTGCATCGTTGAAATCAACAAACCTGCAGGTACCTTCCTGCTCTTTCAGCAATTGCCTTGAATCAGGTGTTTCAAATGATACAGTGCCCGTTTTAAGATTTAGCAACACATGGAGTTCTTTACTCTTCAGCACAACCAGTTCGCCTTTTTCTTTGATACTGAAATTTACCTGTTGCGGACCCCTGATAACCGAAAGGCTTTCTTTTGTGAACGTATTGCCTTCAGGCCATTTCAACACCCTTACCGCAGAAGCGGTATAGAATTGAATTTCGATATTCACAGAGTTGACTGCTGTAGTCAGTCCTTGTTCGGTTTTTTGATATTCCTGCGATTGAATACCCGTAACCGGTAAAACAAGCAATGCCAGGTAAATGCCAAATTTTTTCATATACTCTTTGATTCTATGATTGTGATCTTTTTTTAAACCACATAATATAAAGGTACAAATGCAATTTATTATTTGGGTTTATTGTTGACATCTTTTTACATGTTGTTTGTTGAGAGTATCCGATGTAGCGGAATCATGAAAACATTTCTCATCAAATAGCAGATGAAACAAGAAACGCTTCGAGAGGCTACTCATATGACTCATTCTAAATTCATTGATAAACAAACCAAGCTATATACAATGTCAACTTTCACTATTGTATTGGATTAAAGCCTGAACATTGAACAGAGTTTGCTATGAAGCACCGCTTACCAATACGCACCGTGGGTGGGCCGGACAAAACGTAGAGGGCTTGCCGGGACTAGTCGGGGGTTCGTTTTGTCTTGACTTTTCTTGTTTCGTTCTTTGCGTCAAGGCAAAGAATGAAATGGGGTTCGGGGCGAAGCTCCCGTACGCATGCCAACGATGTATCGCCAGTTCAATATAACTGATATTTGTTTTCGATGTTGTCCCATTAAAATTTATTATATCTTTTGAATGTCTTGTCTTATTACTTCACTAAGGGACTTTGAAAGCTAAACGGGTTATTTTCTATTTCTACCAATATTTGATTTCCCGCCGAAGCGGTACAGGCTCTAACGGAACCGTCCCGTAGGGACAATATATTGGTAGAAAAAAGATTAATGAATAAAACAAAGTCCCGGATGGGACGGAATAGAAATTGATCGGACAATAGTGATTTGTTTTAAAGAATGTTTGGATTCTTATTTGACAAAAGAACAAAAAGTAAGCTACATTCTTTGCATTCAAGCCTGCAGCAAAAAGTGACAAAACACTTATGTTTCACTTTCATTAGTTGCAATAAAATCCTAAATTGCATCTGAAAGAATACAGTACAAAAAACTGATGTAATCTGATTAATATTAAAGATATGAGTTTGAATAAGAAGGATTTTAAATTAATCGGCAGATTCATGCTGCTTGGGATGTTTGTGTTCACCAGTGCAACAATGGCCGGACAACGTAACAGGCTCGGTCTTGGAAAGCTGGAGCAGGGCGAAACAATTTCGTTTGTTAAAGCCGGTGATGGCTCCTGGGGCATTGAAATTGCCGGTGCTGAAACACCACGAATCAACCAACCAAAACCGGCTCGAGTCGAATTATATAAGGATGATCAAAACATCATCACGTTGTCTGCCGGATACGATAAAGTGTCGAAATCTTCAACGGGAATCAATGCCCAGGCCAGGATCAAGAGCGGCACATTAGTTTTCAATATCAGGGATTTCTGGAGTATGAAAGGATCCGTTCTTTCAGTAAACAGAAAGATTGATGTTGAAGGAAACGCAGACGGAGGTTTCAATTCGTCAGTTATTTTAACTGTGGATCCTTCCGTCAACTGGACCGAAGTGAACTGTCTGGCTCCGGGTGCGTTGTATGGCGATCCCACATACGATGGTGAGCTTTCGCCTGGCGGGACTGCCAATCATGCTGCACGCCATTTTCTGATGCGTGAAGACATGATACCGGCTCCGATGTTTGCACTTTCATTTAGTAACCAAACACACGTGACCGTGTTGAATCCTTCACCAAATGGAGCCACAACAGTTGAAGAAACCAGGCTGACCCAGGATGTAATGACCGATTCCAGGTATTTGTTCGGTTCACTGGGAGCATGGCAGACAGACAAGGAGCCCATTACATTTGGATTCATATTCCCGGGCACCGCCAATGTTTATCCTCGTACGGGTAAATTAAATGCTCCACCCAGGTGGATCCGCCGTTATCACCCGGCTACAGAAGGAGTAATACATACTTACCAGGTCGACTTCCGGTTCGGTCGTGGTGAGTCATTCCGCGATGTGATCCGCGAATCATGGCGCTGGACATGGAACACACTGAAACCTGAGGTATACCCGATTGATGTGGAGCAAATGAGGCAGGTTCTGACAGATCACCTGCTTTCACAGGCGGTCACAATTGAAGGACGCACAGCAATACCTTTTGTCATCTCCACCATGGATACCGCAAAACATCGCCAGTGGAACTGGACGATGGCTGCCATGGGCTTCGTTGGCAAAACCATTGAATGTGCCGATCAATTGCTGCGCGAAAGTGACCGGGACAAAACCGAAAGAGGTCAGAAAATGAGACAAACCGGCCTGTCAATCATTGCGTCATTGATTCAGGCGTTACCCGAGGTACCCCTTCAGGGAACGGGTTACGATTTTGCAACCGGCAAGCCCTGGGATCACGTATGGGTGGCACCCTGGCTAAGGAATGCAACCGAAGACATGCGGGTGCTGATGAGGGCCTACCAGCGTGAACGCACGCTTGGTAATGAACATCCCGAATGGTTCAACTGGATCAAAACCTATATCGACTGGTTGTTGTTGCAGCAACGTGAAGACGGGTCGTTTCCCCGCCGGTGGGTTGAAGGGAGCAACGAGGTTGCCGAACCAACCGGAACCACAAGTTATTGCCCGGTGCCCTTACTGGTGATGATGACCCAGGAGACCGGTGATCCGAAATACCAGCAGGCTGCCATACGGGCCGCGGAATTTGTTTGGGAAAACTGGGGCAGGCACGGCCTGTTTGTTGGCGGTGCCAGCGACAACCCGAATATCACCGATAAAGAAGCCGGAATGCTGAGCCTGGAAGCCTTCTTAAGCCTTTATGAATCAACAGGCGACAAAAAATGGCTGGAACGCGCACAGGCAGCAGGCGATTTTGCAGAAACCTGGATGTGGATATGGAATGTGCCCATGCCTTTGAATGCCCATGATTCGTTGTTGCATTGGAAAAAAGGTGTACCTACTATTGGACTTCAGGGAATAACAGCGCTACACCCCGGTGGTGTGGATGAATACCTCGACTGGTCAGTTCCTTCTTACGCAAAGCTTTACAAATATACCAATGACCCCCATTACCTTGATGTGGCAAGGGTACTCCTTCACAACACCAAAGCAATGGTTGCCCTTCCCGGACGCCTGTATGACATGAAAGGCATCGGCTGGCAACAGGAACACTTTCGACTGGGACCCGGAGGCGCAGGTCGCGGTGTTGGTGGTCACAGGTTTTGGTTACCCTGGGTTTCAGCTAACCACCTGTATGGTATTACGGGACTGGAAGAGTTTGATCCGGAATTGTTCCGGCAACTTTCACAGGGGAAGTAGGATTGCAGACTTAACGCAGTATTGGCGGTCAATTGATACCATAGTTATCAATTTTCAGACCTCATATTGCAAAACAGAGTGCCAGCTTAATTAGTTGTGATGAGCTTGAAAAATGTACTATCCCCTGCCTGCCGGCAGGCAGGGGATATCGCTTTGTTCAGCCTTTGCTGCTTTTATTGCTGTAAAAAAAAATGCTTTATTAGGCTCCCTAAATATTTTCTCACTCATCCAACCGGGTTATCTGAAACCCATGTATTGCGAGCATCTTCAATCCATACCGCTTTCCGAGCACACGGTAACCTTCGGAACTGAAATGAAGGCCATCGGGAATACCCTTGCATCCGCTTGAAGGTATCACATAGGAATTGGGAATAGTCTTGGGCAATGTGGCAATTATCGCATTCATGCTGGCGCACTTACCACCCTGATCAACATTGAGTACTTCTCCTGCCAGCAGGGGCACGTCAGCAGTTCTCAGATTCAGATCATTTAACAGGTTGTCGTAAACAAGCTTTACCTTTTGGGGCCACAATGTGTCGTTTGTGTTTGATTCACCCTGGTGTAGCAGAATTCCTTTGATTACACCATCCTGCTGTGCAATTTTTGCCATTTCCACAAGCCTTGCATAAGGATTGCCGTCATATTCCTTTATCCAGGGAACCATCCAGCCAGGAGCGGTTGATACATATGACTGGTAATTATCTTTATCGAACAGCTCAATCTTGCAACCACCAATAGATACATTGATAACCCCTACACGAATATGCTGTGGAAGGTTGTCCACCAGCGTTCTTCCAAAATAATCGGCAGGCGACAGACGGGTATGACAACGGCACAGAGGTGGAACAGCCGTGTACCATTTTCCTTTTTCCCTTCCCAGGTTCTCGCAGTCAACAGCTTCCATAACCTGAAAACGGCTATCCACAAGGGTGTCCTGCGCTTCAATTTTTGCTGCACCTTCCATGTTCGACTGTCCAAAACAAAGGAAGATATAAAAGTTCGGATCCTGTGAAAAGGCATTCAAACCCATTACCAGAAGCACCATACCTGCAATCAATAATTTTTTCATATTTTTTATAGAGTTTGACCCATTATGTTGAAATCATTATATCGCAAGTTAGCAAAATTTTTGACTGAGACGTGTCATTGCGAGGAAGGAGGTACGACGTCCGAAGCCTGCCTTGCCGGCAGGCAGGCAAGCTCTTGTAAATTATCAGGCTTACTTATTGATTTTAAATGGTTTTATCGAACTTGTAAACTGTATGGTTTGAGGAATGGTTTGATATTTATTAATCACCCCAATTGCCGTGCATC
>JAFGOR010000258.1 GCA_016926375.1 Bacteroidales bacterium | reverse complement strand
CCGGCCGGAGTCGAACTCATCATACGAATTTGTTTCTACAGACATCTGACTCCTCCGGAGTCAAAATATAAATCTTTGTGGTACCCAACACCCAGTACCCAGCACCTACCTACGCTCCCGCTCCGACAGGCAGGCCCTATCAAACCCTATCAAACATTTTCAAACATTTAGTCAATGGGTATGTTGCTTACTTCCCTCCAGGAAACAAGCTTCCCATATTTTGTTTCGCGACTAATATTTCCACTGTAAATCACAAATCCATTTTCCTTGTTGTTAGAAGACAGTTTATTCCAGTAGTTTAGATTTGTGAAAAAACCCTCATTATAAGTGCTTCCTGATTTCATTTCAATTGGAGTCAATTTATTGCCATCTTCCATCAGACAATCAATTTCCACCCCTTTGTTATCCCTCCAGAAAAAACAATTATTTCTGAGCCCTGCATTATATCTGTTTTTCAGGAATTCGCACAATATCAGATTTTCAAATAAGGCTCCCCTTAAATAATGTGTTGAAATTTGTTGTTCCGACCAGATCTCAAGAAGTGAAGAGGCCAATCCTACATCAACGAAATACAATTTGGGCATCTTTACCAAACGTTTATTGAAGTTAACATGATGTGGTTGTAGTAGAAATATTACAAAGCTTGCCTCCAGGACTGAGATCCACGATTTGGCCGTATTTGGACTTATTCCACAATCATTTGCTAGCGAGTTTAAATTAAGTAACTGGCCTATCCTTCCTGCGCACAGCTTTAAGAAACGGATGAAAAGAGACAGATCATGGATGTTCTGTAACAACCTCACATCTCTTTCAACATAAGTTTGAATGTAGTTCGGGAAGAAGTCAACAGGCTCAATATCCCTGTCGTAGAGCCGGGGATAAAAACCTTTGAAGATGTATTTCTCAAAATTATCAAACGCTGTTCCATATTTGCTTAACTCTGCAATACTAAAAGGCATAAGGTTAAACACGGCAACCCTGCCGGCTAATGATTGCGAGATTTGCTGGTTCAGAAGAAAACTCTGAGAACCTGAAATAATGTAATGGCCGGTGATTTCTGACTGATCCGTATTCGCCTGGATGTATGAAAAAAGCGCCGGCACACGCTGTATTTCATCAATAATTACTTTTTCATCCTTTCCCAGAAATTTCCTTGCATCAGACTCCGCAAAAATCCTTGTTTCAGGATCTTCTAAGGATTCATACCGATATTGAGGAAATATTTTCCTGAGCAATGTCGTTTTCCCTGATTGCCTGGGACCTGTAAGAGAAATGACCGGGAATTTTCTGGTCATTTGTTCAATTTTTCTCTGGATGGCACGTTGAATCATCGAAACGATATCATTGGTACAGATATGCAATTATAATGCATTTTTGTACTTTCTCCTAATTTTTTCTAAGTTTATTTTCATCATGTTTTTATGTCTTCGAAGGAAGATGCCAAAATAACCCGGGTATGATTGATAATAGGATTTGATATATGAGTCTTGCTATACTTATTGAACTATTAATGTCTTGGTTGATTCCAACTCGCTAATGAAATAAAACTCTATCAAACTCTATCAAACCCTATCAAACCCAGCACCCATATTTTTTTTCATCAAATTGAACTATATTTAACCTCATTTACCTTAGTTAGCTGTTGGATTATTGCCTGGATTAACATTAAAATCTACTGAATATGGGAAAAAAAGCCATTGAAATCCTGGACCTGGACGTCGATAAACTTATTGAAATGCTCAATGCAGCCCTCTGTGAAGAGTGGCTTGCTTATTATCAATACTGGATTGGAGCCCGGCTAATGGAAGGCCCCATGCGCAGCGAGATTGAGCCCGAGTTGCTGCTGCATGCAACCCAGGAATTGAATCATGCCGTGCTCGTGGTTGACCGGATTATTCAACTGGGTGGCACGCCGGTTATCAATCCTGCCGACTGGTTCAAACTGGGCCGGTGCAAATATGATGAACCATCGGATCCTTATGTGGAAGTTATCCTGGAACAAAATCTCAACGGTGAGCGTTGCGCCATTCAACGTTACAAGGAAATTGCCGACTATACCAGCGGTAAAGACCACACAACCCATCAGATTGCCACCGCCATCCTGGGCGAAGAACTCGAGCACGAAAACGACATCGAGGATTGGATCACCGATATCCGGCGGATGAAGGAGGAGATGAAGAAAATCAGGCTTTAGGAAGAGGCTATTGGCTATTAGCTTTTGGCTTTTGGCCCTGCCTACCGGAAGGGCCAAAGACCAACAGCTAATGACTGTTTCCTGCAGCAATCGGACCTGATTTCAGCCGTTTGAGCAGGTTGTATATAAGTACAGCTAGAATAACACCCAGCAGGGCACCGCACAGGACATCGCCGGGGTAATGAACGCCCAGGTAAATGCGGCTGTATGAAACCAGTGAAGCCCAAAAAACCATGCCGGCCGTTACCCAACGGTTTCGGAACAGCAGCGAAAAAAAGGTTGCCAGGGCAAAAGAATTGGCGGCATGACCCGATACAAAACCATAGGAGCTCCGGCAATAATCATTCACCAGATGAACCAGGTGTCCGATTCCAGGGTCCTTGCAGGGTCTGAAACGCTTTACCCCATCTTTCAGCAGGTTGGCTGTCTGATCGCTCAGTGTAATCAGCACCACAATTCCCAGCAAAATCCACAACGACTTCCAGCGGTATTTCCAAATGATGAATCCGAGCAGAATGGCATACAAGGGTATCCATTCATATTTTCCGGATACCGTATACATGAACCGGTCGAAAAACTCAGAATGTAAACCATTCAGGTAAAGCAACCATTGTTGATCAATATGGTGCAGCGTTTCAATCATCCATGGATGAATTCAGTTCCTTCCAGAGCATGTCTTTCAGCTTTTGCAGGTTGTTGCCTGTTTGTGATGAAATGAAAATGCACGGAAGATCCGGAAGATCTTTCTTCATATCGCGGATCAGTTCCTCATCAGCCAGGTCGTTTTTGGTTATGGCCAGTACACGCTTTTTGTCGAGTAATTCCGGGTTGTATTCCTTCAACTCATTAAGCAGAACAGCGTACTCCTTTGATATATCCCTGGTGTCAACCGGAATCATGAACAACAATATGGAATTGCGTTCTATATGCCTCAGGAATCTGAGCCCAAGTCCTTTCCCTTCATGCGCCCCTTCGATAATTCCGGGAATATCGGCCATAACAAAGGAACGGGCATCGCGGTAACCCACAATACCCAGGTTGGGAACCAGTGTGGTGAAAGGATAATCGGCAATTTTAGGTTTTGCAGCTGAGATAACCGACAACAGGGTGGATTTTCCGGCATTGGGAAAACCAACGAGACCTACATCGGCCAGAATTTTCAGCTCAAGGGTATAGTTTCCTTCAACAGCCGGTTCACCTGGTTGAGCATACCGGGGAGTCTGATTGGTAGCCGATTTGAAGTGTGTATTACCCAAGCCACCCCGCCCGCCGGGAACCAGGATATGTTCCTCGTCGTGTTTGGTAACTTCGCAGATGAATTCCTCTGAATCGGCGTGGCGCGCAATGGTGCCCAACGGTACCTCAATGATCACATCTTTTCCGTCGGCACCGGTTTTATTCGACTTCATGCCATCCTCGGCATTTTCGGCAAAGATATGCTTGCGGTACCTCAGGTGCAGCAGTGTCCAAAGCTGGCTGTTACCACGCAGGATCACATGTCCGCCATGTCCGCCATCACCTCCGTCGGGACCTCCCTTGGGAATAAATTTTTCCCTGCGAAGGTGCGCAGAACCGGCACCTCCTCTGCCCGACCGGCAGAAAATCTTGATAAAATCAACAAAATTGGATTCCATTTATCACTTGCAGCCGCAGCCACAACCGCTGCCGCCATTTACCTTGTCGATTGCATTACAGAGCCTTGCAAAAATCTCTTCAATGGTTCCCATGCCATCAACCGACCTGAACTTGCCCTGTTTGTTGTAATATTCTATTACCGGAGCGGTTTCGCGGTTGTATACATTGATGCGGTTTTCAATTACATTGATATCCTGATCATCGGCACGGCCCGAGACTTTACCGCGACCCATCAACCGGTTTACCAATTCCGGTTTTTCCACTTCAAGTGCAAGCATCATATCGATGGGCGCATTTTTCTTCTCCAACAGCTTGTCAAGTGCCTGTGCCTGTGCATTGGTTCTCGGGAAGCCATCAAAAATAAATCCTTTAGCTCCGGCATTCTGATCGAGTTTAACCTCAATCATACCAATGACCACTTCATCCGGAACAAGTTCGCCCTTGTCCATGTATTTTTTTGCCTCCAGACCAAGAGTTGATTTGGCGGCCAGCTCACCTCTCAAAATGTCTCCTGTTGAAAGATGCACCAATTTGTATTTCTCAATCAGGTTGGTGGCCTGTGTTCCCTTACCTGCCCCCGGAGGGCCAAACAAAACAAGATTCAGCATATGATAAGATAATTAAGTTAAAATTAATTCAAATGATTCATTACGTGTACTACTCCTCAATCCTGTACAGGCCGCGCAGATTCCTTCCATAGCCTTTGTAATCGAGACCATAACCCACCACAAAATCCTTGGGAATCCGGAATCCTATATAATCTACCCGGACATCATCGTTAAAATAATCCGGTTTCAGCAACAAGGTAGCCACAAAAACCTGCTTGGGCAATAAGCCCTTAATCTGGCTGATAATACTCTCAATGGTATGGCCACTATCTATAATGTCTTCAATAATGACTACCGTTTTATCCTTAAGCACCTCGTTGATACCAATGAGCCTTTTTACATTGCCCGTACTACTGGTTCCGTGGTAAGAAGTGAGCTTGACAAAAGATACCTGGGAATTGAAGTTGATTTTCCGGAGCAAATCTGAAGCAAACATAAAAGCTCCGTTCAGAATTCCGATGAAGACCACATCCTCATTTTTCAAATCGGTATTGATCTGGTCGGCAATTCTCTGCACTTGCTGTTGTATTTTTTCGGCTGGAATAAACAACCTGAATTGCTTATCGAGTATGTTCAATTTAACCATGAAAACCGGTTTCAATAAAAATCGCAAGATACGAATATTTGCATTATATTAGGCCTGGAATTAATATTTTGAAGCGTATGAAGCCACTTGTAAGCATCATCATGGGAAGCACTTCGGATTTCCCGGTTATGGAAGCAGCAGCGAAATTTTTGGATGAACTTGAAATTCCCTTTGAAATAAACGCTTTATCAGCTCACCGCACTCCTGCGGAGGTGGAACAATTTGCAAAAAATGCCGAAGCTCGCGGACTGAAAGTGATCATTGCAGCTGCAGGTATGGCAGCTCATTTGCCGGGAGTGATTGCATCCATGACCACCCTTCCGGTTATTGGTGTACCCATAAAAGCATCGCTGGAGGGTCTTGATGCACTGCTGGCCATTGTGCAAATGCCTCCGGGTATTCCGGTAGCCACGGTTGGAATCAATGCCTCGCTGAATGCCGGTATTCTTTCGGCCCAGATGATTGCCCTGCACGATGAAAAGGTAGCGGTGGCACTCAAAAAATACAAGGAAGGACTGAAGAAGAAGATCGTTGCAGCCAATGAGGAACTGGCAAAGGTTCAATTCAAACACAAAATAGGGTAATGATTTGATAATTTGATAATTTGATGATTTGATGATTTGATGATGTGGTGACCTGCCTGGTCGGCAGGCAGGCAGGTTGGTTGATTTGTCGAATTGTTGAATTGTTGATATAAGGGTGTTTTGTATCTGGCAGGTTTGAAATTTGTTTCAGGTTATAACTTATCCCGTTGAAAGCAACGATCACGTTATGCATATTGCTCTCACCTTTTTTTATTGCAGAAAGCACTGCACAGTACTCCTATTTCCGGGGCGATCCGCGTTCCCAGGGTATGTCGCGTGCCGGAGTGATGCTGGCAGATCATTGGTCGGGGCTTGAAAATCCCGCAGGTTTGGCAGGCCTCCGGAAAACCACATTCGGAATATGCTATTCCAACACTTACATGGTTTCCCAATTGGGAACCGGAGCAGCTTCCTGTGGTATCAGAACCACAACCGGCAACTATGGCGTCAGCTTCGTGTCTTTCGGTTACTCTTCATTCCGGCAAAGCCTGGCATCGCTCGGCTACGGGAGAAATCTGGGAAAGAAGCTCAGGGCAGGCATCGGTATTCACGGACTGCTCATCAGCCAGGCGACAGGTTATGGCAATCTGTACGCCGTGATACCTTCCCTGGGGCTTCAGTTTACCCCGGTTGAACGGATCACCTTCGGAGTTCATGCCTATAACCCGGCAGGTCAGGAATACATTCCTGCTGGATATCTGGAAATACCTGCCGGATGGCAGGCTGGTGTGGGGATCCGCTTCGGTAAAGAAGTGTTGCTTTGCTTCCAGGCCGAAAAGAACCGGCATGAACAACTATTGTGTTACGGCGGTTTCGAAATATTTCTTCATGAAAAGATACCGGTAAGATTTGGCCTTTCATCCGGAACACAAACTGAACTCTCATTCGGCATTGGGTTTCGCAACCCAAGGCTGCAGGTAGACATGGCTGTAACAAGGCATCCGGTGCTGGGTTTTAGTCCTGCTATTGGCCTGGCCTGTTCAATTTAGTTGCCGTGCATAACAATGGATATGAAGAATAATGCTAATTTTGCCATTCATTCAAAACAGATTCAGGAGGATGTCAGATCAGCGAAAAGTTGCAATTATCGGAAGCGGAAGTTGGGCAACTGCATTGGCCAAACTATTACTTAACAATTCAGAACAGATCAACTGGTTCATTCGTTCGCAGGAAACGATTGATTACTTCCTGAAGTTCAGGCACAACCCAAAATACATCAGCGATATTGAGTTTGACACTTCGCGCATTCATTTCTACAGTTCCATCGAAGAAACAATTACCAATTCCGATATCCTTGTATTTGCCATACCTGCACCTTTTGTTAAAGAGTCTCTGGAACCATACAAAGGTGACTTTGGAGAGCGTACCATCATTTCTGCGATAAAAGGTATCGTACCTGCCGAAAACCTCACGGTGGCTGAGTTTTTCAACAAAAATTACCAGGTTCCTTTCCGGAATATCAGCATTATTGCAGGTCCCTGCCATGCCGAGGAAATTGCACTGGAGCGGCTTTCATACCTGACCATTGCATCATCCACCAGGGAAAAATCGGAAGAACTGGCCCCGCTGTTCCGTTGCCATCATGTTAAGGTCAAATCGTCAGAAGATATCTATGGCACCGAATATGCCGCCGTACTTAAAAACATCATTGCCGTTGCTGCAGGTATCTGTCACGGCCTCGGATATGGAGACAATTTCCAGGCCGTGCTGGTTTCCAACGCAATGATCGAAATCAGGAGATTTCTTGCCAAAACCTACAAAAGCAAACGGAAGCTGCTCAGCTCTCCCTATCTCGGAGACGTGATGGTTACTGCCTATTCGCAGTTCAGCCGCAACCGCACCTTTGGCATGATGATCGGAAAAGGATATTCTGTTAAGTCGGCTCAACTCGAAATGAATATGATTGCCGAAGGATATTATGCTGTGGCCTGCATTCATGAAATGAACAAGAATTTCGGGGTGAAAATGCCCATTACCGATGCAGTTTACCATATCCTGTACGATAAAATTTCTCCTGCTCTTGAAATCAAACTGCTCACTGAAAAATTGAAATAAAACGCTATGGAAGCATTGAAAATCGATATCAGCAAAGTTTATGGATTTGTACCCAAAACCGATATTTACAACCTGTCGGCCAAAGCAACAGAAAGCGCACAGGCGCTGGAAAAGAAAACAGGCAAGGGAAACGATTTCCTGGGCTGGGTTCATCTGCCATCCTCAATTTCTGATACAGATATAAAAGACATTGAAAAAACAGCCGCCAAAATCAAAAAACATGTGGATGCAGTGGTGGTTATCGGTATCGGAGGCTCCTACCTGGGTACACGTGCCGTGGCTGAAACACTTTCGCCCACATTCATGCATCTGAAACCGGGCCGCAAAAATCCGGTTATTCTTTATGCAGGCCATAATATTGGTGAGGATTACCTGAACGAACTCACCGAACTGCTCAATGACATGAAATATGCCATTGTGGTCATCTCCAAATCAGGAACCACAACTGAACCGGCCATTGCTTTCAGAATACTGAAGAAACACCTCGAGAAAAAAGTAGGTAAAGAAGCTGCCAAAGACCTCATTGTGGCCATTACCGATGCAAAAAAAGGAGCCCTCCTTACCACAGCAAGACAGGAAGGATATAAAACCTATGTGATACCCGATGACGTGGGAGGCCGTTATTCAGTGCTTACACCTGTAGGTTTGGTACCCCTTGCCATTGGCGGTTTCGATATCCGGGCCCTGGTAAAAGGAGCTATTGACATGGAGAAAATTACCGCTTCGTCAACCGGTTTTGAAAACAACCCGGCCTGCCTGTATGCCGCAGCCCGCACCATGCTCTATCGCTCAGGAAAAAGGATAGAGATACTGGCCAATTTCGAGAACAAGCTTCATTACCTGGCCGAATGGTGGAAACAGCTTTACGGCGAAAGCGAAGGAAAGGAAGGCAAAGGCATTTTCCCCGCCAGCGTCGACTTTTCTGCCGACCTGCATTCTATGGGACAATACATCCAGGAAGGTGAGCGATTGCTGATTGAGACGATGATTTCCGTGACACAGCCGGCAACTAAACTGGTTATTCCCAAAGAAAAAAACGATCTCGACGGACTGAACTACATTGCCGGTAAACGAGTGGATTCCGTTAACAAAATGGCCGAACTGGGCACCATGCTTGCCCATGTGGATGGCGGTGTTCCCAATATCCGGATTGAATTGCCCAAACTCAATGAGTATTACCTGGGGCAACTCATGTACTTTTTTGAAAAAGCCTGTGGCATCAGCGGTTACCTGCTGGGCGTAAATCCATTTGACCAGCCGGGAGTTGAAGCATATAAGAAAAACATGTTTGCATTGCTTGAAAAACCAGGATTTGAAGAGGAATCAAAAAAAATTAAAAGCCGGATCTGATTTCGGGAAGCATGTGCACCCACCCATTGTAAATGACAAATGGAGGAATCGAACAATATAATAAGATCTGCAGAAAGTTTGGATTCTTATTGTGAATTCACAAAAGAAAAACTGACCATCGACATAGTCAGGGCCAATATTTATGGAATTGCCATCATGTTTCCCATTGCCCTGATCTATGGAATTCCCTATTTCCTGCTCTGGAAAGAACAGTTCACTATTGATTCTTTGAAGAATACACTTGACAATACCCATCCGGCTGGAGTTTTCATAGGTTTTTCTTCCCTGATTATAATTATGATTGCGGGAATTATTTTGCATGAGCTGATACACGGAATTACCTGGGCGCTGTTTGCTTCAAAAGGCTTTAAATCTATCCGGTTTGGCGTTCTGTGGAAAATGCTTACTCCATACTGCCATTGTAAAGAACCCTTAAAAGTCAGACACTATATTTTAGGGGCCATCATGCCTGCCATCATTCTTGGAATAATACCTGCTGTTATTGCCCTGTTCACCGGCAGTTTCGGACTGCTTTTATTCGCCCTTCTTTTCACCATCTCTGCTATAGGTGATTTCATGATCATCAACCTGCTCAGAAAAGAGCGCATGGATGATCTCGCCGAAGATCATCCGTCCGAAGCAGGGTGCTATATCTACAGAAAGAATTCCGTTTCACCTCCGGTATCTTAAAGGAGCTGCCGGATATTCTTGACATTCCGGAAATTATCCCGTAATTTAGACCAAACTCAAGTGTTATGAAAAAACTCGTACTGTTTCTTGCCATGCTGCAGGTTGTTATGCTGTTGTATGCAACAGACCTTAAATCACCAAACGGAAAATTGATGCTGCATGTAGAATTGATTAACGGGAGTGTTGCCTACCGGCTTGATTTTAAGAGCCAGCCCGTAATCAAAGACAGTTACCTGGGCCTGGAGCTGAAAAACGACCAAAACCTGATTCGGGGATTCGTGATAACCGATACGGCAAGAGCCACATTCGACGAAACCTGGCAACCTGTATGGGGAGAGGTGAAAAACATCCGCAACCACTATAACGAACTGGCGGTTACACTCACACAACCCGGTACAAAGCGGCATATCATTATCAGATTCCGCTTATATGATGACGGCCTTGGGTTCCGATATGAGTTTCCTTTGCAGGACAAGCTGAACTACTTCATCATCAAAGAAGAAAAAACACAGTTTGCGCTGGCAGGAGACCACAAGGCATTCTGGCTGCCGGGCGATTATGACACTCAGGAATACAGCACGGTTACTTCCAGTCTGTCGGAAATCAGAAAGCTCATGAAATCTGCCATTACAGGAAATGCCTCCCAGACTCCATTTTCCGAAACCGGAGTGCAAACGCCGCTCTTGCTGAAAAGTAAGGATGGATTGTACATCAACATCCATGAAGCCGCATTGGTTGATTATTCGTGCATGTCGTTAAACCTCGACGATAAGAACTTCATCCTGGAGTCATACCTGACCCCCGATGCCATTGGCGATAAAGGCTATATGCAGACTCCGTGCGTGTCGCCCTGGAGAACCATCATTGTAAGCGACCGGGCTGCTGAACTCCTGGAATCAAAGCTGATCCTGAACCTGAATGAACCTTGTAAAATCGAGGATGTATCGTGGATTAAGCCAATCAAATACGTGGGTGTGTGGTGGGAGATGATCACCGGTAAGAGTTCCTGGGCATACAGCAACCTCAACAGCGTGAAGCTCGACCAGGTTGATTATGCAAAAGCAAAGCCCAACGGCATCCATGCCGCCAATACGGCCCATGTTAAGGAATACAT
>JAFGOR010000257.1 GCA_016926375.1 Bacteroidales bacterium | reverse complement strand
CCGGCCGGAGTCGAACTCATCATACGAATTTGTTTCTACAGACATCTGACTCCTCCGGAGTCAAAATATAAATCTTTGTGGTACCCAGCACCCAGTACCTACCTACGCTCCCGCTCCCTGCCTACCGGCAGGCAGGCGGCAGGCAGGCCCAGCACCTAGCACCTAGTACCAAGTACCCAGCACCTAGCAACCAGCACCCTCCTATCCCTTCATTCTCATAAACATCGGCATATAAATCACCAGCGCAATCATTGAGAAAAGTAATCCTCCTATTGTTCCTGCTGCAAAAGCAAACCAGAACACCTGGTGCTGACCACCCCAAACGAACGGAATAAGTCCTATGATGGTGGACAACACCGTTAATACCACCGGAAGTATCTTTTGGTTATAAGCTTTGATATATACACCCGCCAAATCTTTATGCAAACTTTTGTTTCTGAGAATGTTATAGTCGTTGATGATATATAACCCTGAATTTACCACGATACCACATAAAAGGATAAAAGCAGCAAATCCGCCCTGGTCGAAGTTAAACCCAAAGAGGTAGAAAGTAAGGAACACGCCTATAAACGACAACGGAATCAATGCCATGATGGCCAGGGGCTGCAACAACGATTCGAGCAACATGGCGCATATCAGGTAAATAATCAGCAACACCAGTAAAACCAAGTAGTATTGTCCGGGATCATTGGGCATCCACCATGAATAGTTCTGGTCGCTTACCTTATATCCCAAAGGAAGTAAATCAGCTGTCTCTTTTTTGTGTCTTTCCCTGAATCGTTCTTCAAGTTTATAAGGGCCGATGAATTCATAAGCCACCATCAGCCTGTATTGTTGGTTATTTCTATAAATATCGTTACCCATGCGGCGTTTGCTGATGCTTCCCAGCGATAACAACTTGCTGGTGCTGTTACCGGTTTCAACGGGACCGTTCTTTATCCACCAGGTATTGTAATCCAAATGATCAGCCGAACCGAGTACCACAGGCACAGCGCCATTTTCGTCATACACCGCATTAATCTGATGCCTGTAGAGTTTCTCCTGCAGAAAAGCATAATAATCGTTAAGCGTAATACCCTGCAGGGCAAACATACGTGGGTCAAATTGCATGTAATACTCATTCAGTACAGTGGCATTCCAGCTACTATTACCGGTAATTTCAATTTTACCCACCCGCTGGTTTGTACGAAGCCGCCGGGATAATGCAGTGGCATAAGTATAAAGCTGGTCGTAGTTAAACCCTTCCAGTACTATCCTGCTCGACAGATACCCTGAACCCAACGCATTGCTGAAACCCTGTCCGACGCCATAAACACTCCAGTCGACCCCTCCCAGGTTAATGGCCTTACTGGTAAGCGCCTCTTTCAGATAATAGGGGAATGCACCGTTCTCATGCTCCGGTTTAAATTGAATGGAGATGGAAGCATCGCGGTAACTATAAACGGATGTCTGAAACAGTTGAACTTCTTCAAACCTGCTGATATAATTCTCCATCTTCAGCATGGCCTCGTTCAATTGATGCACGGTACAACCTTCGGGCATGCTGCCCCTAACCCACAGTGTAGTACGTTGGGGATCGCTGTAAAACGAGCTGTTATACACATGCTGTGAAAACAGCCGCAGTGAACCCCCCAGCACTTTCTCTGCCAAAGGCATGACTTTCTTCTGTACCCAGTCGTGACCGATGGTATTTTGGTATACCTTTGAAAATCTTGTTTCCTTTTCAATTTTGTCGGGCAGCCAGTGAACAGGAACGCCAAAACCAAGTATGAGCAATACGATAAATGCCCAACGGTATCGCCGTGTGAACAACATGGTTTTATGATAGCCCCTGTTGAACCTCAGTACCCTTCGTTTCCTGCGGATGAATAACAGGGTTACCCGCTCACGCAGCGGCAGCTTTTCCATCAACGAGGGAATAAACCACAAGGCTATGGCCATTGACACAGCCAGGTTGATGATCATTACCCAGGCGAAATCAGTGAGGTTTATCCGTTGCTTCTCCTCAAGAAAAAAGATTACACTTAGCGAGCCAATGGTGGTGAGCGTGGCAGCCAATATGGCCAGGAAAACCGATTTGTTGCGGTGGTAGCGGAAATGGTCAATCATCACGATGCTGTTGGTGATGATTATGCCAAAGGAAACACTTATGCCGGCAAGTGAATACAGGTGAATCTCGAGCTTCATCAGGTAGTAAAAAATAACGGCAATAACCAGGTTGGCTATAAGACTAAAAGCAATCAGCACCAGGTAGCGCCATTGCCGGCTTATTATCAGCACAAAAACCAACAATACAAGCATCGAGGCCAGTGTGCGCCACCCGATGGTATTGAGTTCCTTAGCCAGGTATTCAGTAGAGTCATTTGCCAACAATATCGAATAACCAGTTGCCAGGTCAGGACGAAGTTTTTCAATAGCATCTTTTACGTCTTTGCTTACCTTGAGTGTATTGGAACCGTCTTCGGCATATACTACCATAAATATGGCATTCAGCCCGTTAATCCGGTAGTAATTGGCCGGAGACTGCTCCATGTAGCGTACCTGGGCCACATCTCCCAATTGGATAATGGAATTGCCCGATTTGGCAACAGGAATTCGCTGCCATTCCTTGTCTGACGCACCCGAATTCTGCAATACCACCCTGATTTCATGAGTTCCTCCGGATGATTGAATATCTTGTCCCATTCCGGCCGGATCACCGCGGAAATACCTGTTAATACCCGATGCCAGATCGCTAACACTAAGGTTCAGCAGCTGAAGCTTTACCGGATCGTAGGTTATTACCCACTCAAACATGGAGGCCCCATACACAGCCACATCATTAACACCCTTAATGGTTGAGAGTTTGGGCACCAGGTTATTCTGCGCGTATTGCTGAATATAAAAGGGACTGGCGCTGGCATTCAGCGTATACGTAAGGATAGGTGATTTTCTTCTCCCTCCGGCTCCCACCGATAATTGCGGATACGACACCTGATCGGGCAACTCGTCGTGTACCCGGCGAATTAGGGTGGACAGTTCAAAGCGAATGGCATCGAGGCTTACCTTTTTTTTGAAAGTGAGGTTTATGGTACCGCTGCCCTTGGAGGTCACAGAGGAGATGTCTTTTAGACCCCTCACCCCACTGAAAACCGCCTCGAGCTTTGAAGTAACTTCCTGCTCAATAATCCGGGCTGAGGCATCAGCCCAATAATAATTAACCGTTATGGCCGGCTCCGACCGCGATGGGTTCAGCTGCACATTCAACAGCGGCACCACGCTCAGCCCAACCAGCATGAGAACCGCTGACCAGATTAGTACTGAAAATGCAGAAAGCCTGCTACCTAAAATATGTGTTTTTGAATTCAAACTCTTGTATTGATAATTTTCATGGTTAAGCCGTGTTTATGATTTATTCAGTATGTACTTATGAAATTCTTTGGTTATAGGATTATAGGCCAGCATGTTTACTGTCTGATTTTGTTCAAAAATACAAAAGCGCATATAGGGTTTAGATGCTTCACCAGAAAATGTGTACAACATCTCAGGCCTGATGAAATCATCCACTTTCAGTTCGAGCAGTGCACTAATACTGGCTTGCATTGGTTCACCTGGAGAAAAGAGCTTACATAACAGGAAAAGCTTATCGCAGAAATAATAAGCATCCATAAAAAAATAGAAATTCCACTTGCTCTGTTGTTGTAATTGCTCAATTGCCTTAATGCTTTCGGCAAAAGCCGGTAATACTGAAAGATCACAACGGTCAATCAACTGACCGTCTGGTAAATACCGGTATATTACGGGATAAAACTGGGCAATACAAATTAGTTGGCTATCATTCTTTACTATATGGTAATCAGACATCCCTGTACCTTTGAAATTTTTGGAAGAGGGGCTAATGCGTCCAAATGTTTTTATGCTTTGGCTTTTATGATTATAAGCCTGAATTGGCATGACAGTGCCACCGCTAAAAATAATATTACCATAAGAATCAGTAATAAAGCGACCAGTCTGACGGCCAGGTAATTTTATAGATTTCAAGAATTCCCCGTTAAGTGAATAGATCAGAAGTGAATTCTTCCCTGGATCGCTGTGGTAAATTGTATCATTGTTAACAAAAACATCACACGCATGAAGCATTTCCATCGGACCTTTTCCTTTGATTCCCATCTTTCGAATAAGATTCAATTGTTCATCCAGAATCAATACTTGTCCGGTTTCATAATCAGAAACAAAGAACTGGTTCTTATAATAAGTAATACCCGTAACCTGACCTACGAATGTTGAATCATTAAGCTGGTCGTTAAAAGTTTGAACCACAGAAATTTCTTTTACTGGTAATTCTATGGTTTTATCAGCCTTACAACTTAAAAATAATAGTATACAAATTGTGAAAATTAAAAGATATTTAGATTGTAACATAAATCAATAGTAATTTATTTCTTTAACCAACAAACACGAATAATCGGATTATCATCTATTGAAAGAGTTGCCATTTTCTTGTTGATTTGTTTATAAATAGACTTTTTTGAATTTTCAATTAGGTCAGATGGCTGTAATATGGTCACTACAGAATTCTCAAGAAAAATCAAAGATGAAATAGGTAGTTCACCGGTAAGATCATTCTCAAATCCTAACATGTCATCCTTTGTTTTAAGGTTGAAAATAGAATTATCTTTCTTATTGATATAGGCAAGATTCGATACACTCCCAATTTGATAGTAAATCAAAATGAGATTATTATTTTCAAATACAGATTTACATTCAAGCTTGTCATTTCTGCCTTTATCTTCTGGCTTATTTCGTTCATGTTTTTCTTTATTACCTGAATACTCGCCCATTTCCTGATAAAGTCCGTAAATAAAACTATACTTATCCGAAATACATTTGGGATTCACTTTGTATACCTTGTTGGTGTTTGGATCCAGTAGACAAATTTCATGATTAATGGAATAAAACTGTCCTAATGAGATAAACATCGGGAATTCCCCTTCATGACCCACTACCGGCAAAAATGAATTGACCATTTTTCCGGTCGAATCATAAACGGTAATTTTGTATTCAGTTGCTGAACCAGTGCATAGAATTTCTTCTGGCGCATAACAATAAAAGTGCTTATTATGGTAAAAAGAGTTTATACTTCTATTTGTTGCTATCTGGAAACTGTTATATTCTCCTTTATAATTGTAGCTTAAGATTCTTCTCCCTTCATGGATATACACCATATCATGGAGGGTATCAACTGAAAAAGAGGAAATGTAAGAGTACTCACCTGGTCCCTTCCCCTGATTGCCGATCTGGTTTAAGAATTTTCCATCATGATTAAATACTAACAGACGATCACCGTTGTCCATAACGAAAACCAATCCATCATCAATAAATATTTGTTGAATATTTCTAATCAAACATTTGTTTGTGGTTTCTAGTTTGATATAGCTTATACTGTCTGCAATTGTACTGATTTTAATATTCTTTTCCTGTGCGTTTTCCAGGTTAATAACCCCTTGGTTGAAGTTTCTATTGGAATTACAGCAACATAGCAAAAAGATAAAAGGAAATAATAAGTTACTTGTTTTCATGTCTATTAAAAATTTAGCCATTTTACCCTATCAAACCTCCTCTTCAAACGGCGCAGCCTCAAACCCCATCAAACCTTCTTTCAACTACCCAGCACCCACCACCTAGTCCCCAGCCCCCAGCATCTATCTTCTCAGATAGTAATACCCCAGCGGCACCACAAACAAACTCACTGCCGTGCCCACAATCATTCCCCCTATGATGGTAAGCGCCATGGGCTTTTGCAGTTCGGTGCCAATACCGCCGAAAAATAGCAGGGGCAGCAGTGCAAGTATGGCCGTTAGAGCCGTCATTACTATGGGCTTCAGCCTGCGCTGACCGCCTATCATCAATGCCTTCATTAACGGGTACCCTTCCTTCATCAGCTGGTTAAAAGTATCCACCTTGAGTATGGAATCGTTAATTACCACGCCGCTCATCACCACAATGCCAATCATCGACATGAGGTTGATGCCCTCACCAAAAAGCTTGAGGAACAGAAAAGCCCCGAACAGGTCGACAGGTATTTCGAGCAATACAATCAGCGGCAGGGTGAGCGATTCAAATTGCGATGCCAGTATAAAATAGAGCAATGCCAGTGATATGGTAAAAATAACAACCAGCTGCCTTATCATGGAACGGTTTGAAAAATACGAGCCGGTGAAACCTGCTTCAAACCGGCCTTCCTTGGCAAGTGCTTCCCTTACCGATTGTTGCGTTTCGCGCACATCTTTATCGGCAACATCAACCGGAACGGGATAATACTCACCCTCCTGGCCGGCAATGATGGTCTTGAGATCAACGCCGCTTTCTTCTTTCAGTAAGGTATTCAGTGGAATACTAGTATTTTTTTTATTGGTAACAGTTAACCCGGCAATTACATCGCGTATATGGCGGGGTTTCTCACCCAGTATTACCGGGATAAAATGCTGGTTTTGGGTGATCAGCATCATCTCATTTTCCCTGAAAGCACGCCTGAGCGTGGCAAACACCTGCTCATAAGTTACCTCATACAATGCCATCAAGGTGGCATTGGCCTTAAGCACCAGCTGCTCCTGCCAGACTATATCGCCAATCGTCAAACCAGGCACGGCATTTTTAATATCATCAACTGCCTCCTTAAGGTAGCCATTTTTCCGCGGTCCGAAATCACCTGTGGCCCTTAAGCGTATCATCAGCGGCGGCTCGTTGTCGCCAAACAGCTGATCGAAAATATTACCGGCATCTTCAAAAGAGTAGCCGGCCAACCTGTAATTTCCATTCATAAAGCTGCTAACTCGTGTAAAAATAGTGTCAAGCACTTCGGGGGTTGTGGCCTTTAAATAAACAAGTGCTTCGGAACCCGACTTGGGAGCGTCGTGATCAAGCAGAAATTGCTGCTCACCAATAATGCAGGTATGATGAACAAGGTTATTGCCTATGTTGCGAATAATCTGCTGCACCCGTTTGTTGTTTTCATCTATGTTCACGCGTTCATTCCAGTCGATTCGCAAAACAGTTTCGTCCCTGACAATTGGGGGTAATTTTGTCTTCTCAAGGGTAAGAAAAAGAATTACCGCACCGGCCAGCATCAACAGCACAGCAAGCACACTTGCAGCCTGGTGTCGCATGACAAACTTAAAGCCCTTTTCATACAACCTCCCATAATCAAGTTTATTAATACGGGCCAATGTACCGCGCAACTCGCCCGGCTTGTTATTCTTGAACATCAGCTTATAATATACCGGCAGAACAGTGACCCCTATGAATAACGAGATAAACTGGCTGATGGTAATGGCTAAAGCCTGATCGTAAAACAACGCACCAGTGATGCCACCGACGAATATAAGGGGTATATACACCGCGCAGGTGGTAAATACGGCGCTGAGCATAGGCCGGAAGACCTCGTTGGTTCCGTTGATGCATGCCAGGTCGAGGCTGCTGCCCCGCTCACAGTGCTGAGAAATATTGTCAATTACCAAAATGGAATTATCGGTCATGATGCTGATACCGAGTACCAATCCCGCTAACGATACCACATTGAGGGTAAGCCCGACCACATGAAAAAACAGCAACGACACAATCATGGCCGCAGGTATGGTAATACCCACCAGCCATGGCGACTTGTAGTTCTTCAGGAAAAGAAACATGACAATAAATGCCAGGAAAGCGCCCAGGTATAAACTCTGGCTGAGGTTTTGAATGGAAAAATCGAGGAGTTGCGTCTGATCGCGGGTAACGGTGAATGCAATACCGGGATAATCGGTACGGAATATTTCGGTTAGTTTCTTAAGTTCCTTTTTCAATTCACTCATGCGGGCATCCGATTGTTTAATGATGGCCATAGTAATGGCATCTTTGCCATCGGAAACCACCAAGCCTTTACGGTTCTGAGGATGCTGAATGACCTCCGCAACGTCTTTTATTTGCAGTAAGCGGTTGTTGGTTTTCAGGTATAAGTCGGCGATATCCTGCCTGGTTTGTATCTCGTTACCGAATCGCACATTGTATTGGTACTGGCCATCCTGTATGAGCAGGTTTCCCAGGCTGATGTTATTTTGTTGCAGGGCGTTTTCAATATCATCAGTGGAAATGCCCAGTCCTTGGAGCTTGGCCATATCAGGTAAGATCAGCATTTCGGGAAACACCTGACCGCTGATATCTGCTATAGCCACCTGGGGTAGTTGTTCAATTCGTTTCCGGATTACCTGTCCTGCAAAATTACTCAGCTCCGAGAATTCGCGCGAAACAGGGAACAGGGGATTCTCATTTTTACCGTTATCATTTTCCTTTCTCAGGGTAAGGTTCAGGTAGAACACCGGTATATCGGTGGCGCTGGCCTTGATCACACGAGGTCTTTCAATGGTCAGTGGCAAACCTGCCATGCCCCTGTCAACTTTCTCATTTACCTCAATAAAGGCATAATCGATGTTGGTGCTGTAGTCGAAGTCGAGTTTGATTACGGCATTGCCATCACGCGTTTCGCTTCTGATATCGGCCAGGTGGGCCACCTGCATCAGCTGAAGGCGGAACTGGCTCACAATGGCATTCTCGAGTTCACGTGCCGACAGGTTATCGGCGTTGACCTGCACTGTAATCTTGGGTATGTCCACATCGGGCATAAGCGATACCGGTAAACGCAATGCCGCTATCACCCCCAGCGCCAGCAGCGCCAGGAAGGCCATGGTTACGGCGATGGGTTTATTTATGAGAAATTTAATCATGGTTACCTCACCTCCACCTCCGATTCATGTGCCAGGTTCAAATTTCCGCTCACAATTACTGTGTCGCCAGGTTCGAGGGTGGCACCCTTATCGGGATGGGCAATCACCGCGTACGACCCGCTGTTTTCGAGCAGGGTTTGCACATAGGTCCAGTATGCTTTTCCGCCCACTATTTTGAACAGCACTTCCTGGTTATCGCGCAACACCACGGCCGGTTTGGGAACCACCAAATGACCGGGCACGGCATTCTCCACCAGCACCTCCACATTCATGCCATCTATCAGATGACCGGGTTGTCCCAGGGTAGCCTTAAGCTGTATCTGTCCGTTTTCATCCACCATGGGGTTGATTTCGGTGATGGTACCGGTATAAGTCTTATCCTGCATGGCAAAAGGCCGGACCTTAACCTTTTTACCAACAGCCACATCGTTCATTTCGGGTTCAAGCACGGGGAATTCCACTTCAAACGAAGAATTGTCGATCAGCGTGCAAAACTCCGTTCCTGCGCCAACCTGTTCGTGCAGCTTATATTTCAATCCGGCAATAATGCCCGCGAAAGGTGCCCGCAATTCAGTGGCGGCATGTTCGAGCCGGGCTGCTGCAAGGCGGCTTTTGGCGGCGGCGTAACCCGACTGTATACTGGCCATTTCCAGTACTTTTTTGGGGATGCCGGCGCTGTCAGCCAGGGAATAATTCTGACCGATAAGCAGGTCCTGGAGGTCGAAACGCGACTGCTCAAAGGCAATACGGGCCTGTTCGAGCTGCTGCAGGGTTTTGTCGCTTCGCAGGCGGGCAATAACCTGACCGGCATTCACGCGAGCGCCGTTTATAACATTGAGCAGTATTAATTCTTCGCCTGTGCCAAACTTCAGCATGCTTTTACTCCGGGCCTTGAGCTTGCCATTACTTACCAGTTCCTTTTCAAAAGTCGATCGTTTGAGTACAATGATGTCCACCGGGTTTTTCTCAACCTGGAACTGGCGTTTCTCGGCGTCGGTCTCTTCAACTGCTTTACCCGAATTACAGGCTATGGCAATTCCGCAGATTACGATGAATGCAATGTATTTAGTTTTGATTGGAGGTATCATATTTTT
>JAFGOR010000256.1 GCA_016926375.1 Bacteroidales bacterium | reverse complement strand
ATGGTAAATAAACATCTTACAACTTATAACATCTTCATTATTAACGATAAATGAGCATTAGCTTGACGGCTATGCCGCTGGCGGGGGATATCGCTTCGTTCAGCCTAATTGCAAAAATATTGAAGTAAGTAAGTACAAATGAAAGAATATCACCAATATGCATCCGTAGCTTGACGGCTATAGGCACGACTTGTCCCGCATTTTTGCGGGAGCCTGAGCCGAACCTGAGCACTTCGTGCTTTTCAGAAATCCTTAAGTTGATGATCATACACGACTTTTGCTGAGCGCCAGTGAGGTATTCCCGCATCTAAACAATTTCCATTGTTACCACATCGACACCCCCCAGGGATAGGTCTTCCGGGTTACACAGAAAGAACCTTCCGGTTCCTGAACAAGGTCTACTTCAAAAATCAGCTTATCCATGTTCACTGCATAGGGTTCAACCACTTTCACCTGGTATTTCCGGGCATCCACGCCGGTAATTTCAATATCCATATCATAAAGGCAATTACAATGGCACAGAGCACTCTTTTCCGACTCCTTGATCACTATGGTGTCACTAATGAGCGAGAATGCGCAGTACAGTTCATCCGGACAACAATTGAAACCGGTATTGACATGTTTAACAGCCAGTTTGTGGTTTTCCGCATCATACTGATATTGCAGGCACGATAAGGTATCGGCAATGGTTTCAACAACTAAAGCAGATTTAAGGAAATCCTTGCATTCTGAAGTTTTAACAAGCTTTCCGGTAAGCGTAGTATCAGTCTGTTTTTCCTTTTCGCATTGGTACAGCATTGTCGCTGCCATCAATGCCAAAACGAGACAACTTATTTTTGTTTTCATCCGGTTTGGTTTTATAATCAGATGCAGAAACGATACAAAAGGTTGCTTAGGTTTCTTTTCGGGCCACCACAATCATTTCCTCTCCTATGTTCAGAAATGAAAGCATGTTGTATATCATATTGTGCAGCAGCACCATAATTTTCAGCATCCACATGGGCTTTCGGGTGGTTTTGTTATAGAATTCCTGCCGTTCAGATGAGGAGATGGCGGTTTCTTTCTTTTTTTTCAGTTTTTTGATCCAGGGCAGAATGGTATACATCAGCAGCAATTTCAACTCAATGGACGATTGGATTTTTTCAACCCTGAATCCGTGTCTGTTCAACAGATGTGTGATGGTTTTCCGGGAGAAATAATTAACATGGTCCAACCCCATCATATTCCACTTTTCCTTTTTTCTTTGAGCAATGAAACTGTCAATCTGCGGCACCTGGATGACGATATAACCGCCATCATTCAGCAGGTAAGCACATTTCTCAATCACTGCATTGGCATGGTCAATATGTTCCAGTACATCCCAGAGCGTGATGAGGTCAAACGATCCCGCTTCCTTTTTCAGATCGAAAAAATCGACATGATCCACGGGCAGTCCCAGGTCTTCTTTGGAATAGGTATACGGATTGGTAGCGACTTCAATTCCATAAACATCAAATCCCAGCTGTTTTCCGGCAAGCAGAAAGTGTCCCCATCCCGATCCCAGGTCGAACAACCGGCCGGTTTTTATATATTTCCGGATCAGTTTGAAGCGCAATAAGTGGCGTTGGATTTTGATCCAGTTATTGCCCTGGCGGATCTGCTGCAACACGGCATCGTCTTTATAGCTGGTATAGCTGATGCTTTTCCGGTAATACCAGGGAATGAAATTAAAGGAACACCGGTTGCATTCCAGCACAACAAAATCATTCCTGGTGAACTTTTCCGTAAACTTTGATTTATCCTCGTTCAGGCAACACTGGCAAGTCAGGGTATCATTCAGGTATGGCTTCATCAATAAAATACTATTATTGAATTTATTTTCCGAAAGATAAACAAAATATTCCCGCCAAAAATGATTGAAGCAAACTCGTGAAAACTCCTTATTAATGGTTCTTTTTATCCCTGTAAAGACAAAAGTCTGCATCACATATGCTACAGGAATAACCGGCATTTTCAACCTCTTGTCCGATACCGATGATGCCGCTAACCGATTTAACGGGTAACATCAATGATGAATCAGTAAGGATGACGTCGCAATTGTTTTCACCCAATAACCTGAATAGCTGCTGCTGGTCAGACACAGGCCATTTGCAATAACCGGGACTGTATCTGTTGGTTATTTTCAGCCCCACCCCGGCCATATCTTTTTCAACTTCGTTGTGGATATATTCCGCGATATTTTCCGCTATTTCCGATCCGATCAGGTCAACAATATATCCCTCAAGGGTCTGTCCCGCTTTCATCAGCTGTCTGGAGTAGTTTTCAACTTCCTTTCCGCAGGTACCAATAAAAAGGGCAATCCGTGCACTTTTCTCCAATGCGGCAGTGACAATTCTTCCAAGATGAAATGTTTCACCTGAGAGGTTTAGGTGTGCCTGGTCGCGATCAAAACAGGGCTCTGAACAAACAACATAACCGGCGCAGGGAGCTGACAGTTCAAAACAGATCTGAATATACTTTCGGATGTTTTCAGTTACATAATCGTCAGCCTGACCGGCCGGAATGCCCAGTGACTGAATGATATTGGCCTCACTTACAGGTAACAACGAGGCTTTTATCTGAGCTGATTTGCTATTTTTAGTCGTGATGATATGTTTCAATATTTCTACTCAGGTACCGGATTTCAAGCCACCAGTGAGTTCAGATAGCTCACGGCTCCCTGTGGATCGCGGGCATAACCGTCGGCACCAATCTCAATCTTAAACTGTTCAGTAACAGGAGCCCCGCCAATAATCAGCTTGACAGAAGGACATTGTGCCTTGATTTCCTGTGCAATCGATTTCATATTTTGCATGGTGGTTGTCAGCAGTGCTGAAAGCCCCACAGCTTCGCTGTTGTTTTCTTTAATCGACTGAATGAATTTTTGGGAATTCACGTCAACTCCCAGATCAATCACTTCCCAACCGGCGCCTTCCACAATCATGGCAACCAGGTTCTTGCCGATGTCGTGTAAATCACCGGCAACGGTGCCGATGATGAATTTACCTTTACGTTTCACCTCACCCGACTGAAAGTAAGGCTTTAAATGGGCCATTGATGCATTCATGGCCTTTGCGGAAATCAGCATCTGGGGGACGAAGATTTTTTTATCAGAAAATTTCTGACCGACAATTTCCATAGCCTTAATTAAGGCATCATTCAGAATCTCGGAAGGTTTAATACCTCTTTCCAACGCAAGTTTGGTAAGTTCATCTGCCCCGTCCTGTCCCTTCATGTTTGGAGGGAAAGGAGCATCCTTGTTTACCTTTCCGAACTCAACACACTCAAGAATCTTAGCTAATAAATCACTGTTATCCATCTTTATTGTTTTTCAGTTAGGTGATATTTCTTGACTTGACAATTTCAGCTATTCTTTTGATGTGTTCAGGAGTTGTTCCGCAACAACCTCCGATAATATTGGCTCCGGCATCAATCAGTTCACCAATGAACTCAGCCATTTGTTCCGCGCTTTCAGGGAATACAGTCTGTCCGTCCCTGTATACGGGAGCGCCGGCATTGGCATGAATGAGCACCGGAATGGTTTTATTCACGCTGCGGATTTCCTTAACAATGCCAATCATATCACGAATTCCGTTTCCGCAATTGGCGCCGATAACAGCTGCCCCGGAACAGACAAGCTCTTCAGTCATTTGGGCCGGAGTAACCCCCATCATGGTATGATAAGCATGCTCATCCGTCTTTTCAAAGGTCATTGTGCAGATAATCTCACATTTCGTTCCATCAGCAGCAGCACTGATGGCAGCCTTGGCCTCATCAATATCCGACATGGTCTCAATCACCAGGGCATCCGCCCCGCCGTCCTGAAGCGCAACGGCTTGTTGCCTGAAGGCCTCAAATAGTGATTCATAGGTAACTTCCCCGGTCATGATGATCTTCCCTGTGGGACCCATGGATCCCAACACGTATCTGTCTGCCCCTGCCGCTCTTCTTGAAATTTGTGAGGCAGCCTTATTGATCTCATAAACCTTGTCGGATAGACCGTAGGAAGCCAGTTTGAAAGAATTGCCACCAAAACTGTTGGTTTCAATCATATCTGCCCCGGCCAGGATATAACTTTGAGCAATTTCCAGTACTTCGCCGGGCCTTTCCAGGTTCCACAATTCGGGACATTGTCCTGCACCCAGGCCCTTCTGTTGCAAAAATGTACCCCAGGCGCCGTCGGAAACCAATATCCTTCCCTGAGCTATCTGATTTGCTATTGTATTCATTTACAAAGTTTTTAAGTAAATAATACGAACATTTTTGCTTCGGCATGCCGGGTAATTCATAAAAAAGTCTTGCAACCGATTGCAAAAATATTAATTTTGACGAATTATTTCTAACCTAAAAGTGCTAATTTAACACGAAACTATATTACTAATTATCGAGTTAATAAAAAAACATGACTGACAAACAATGGACCGACCTGATTGCCATCGTAAATGGTGAAAAGAAACAACCCCTTCCCGTGGGATTTATTATCGACAGCCCCTGGCTTCCCAACTGGTACGGGATCAATATACTCGATTATTTTTCAAACGACGAGCTGTGGCTGAAAGCCAATTTAAAAGCAATTGAAACGTTTCCGGATGTGATGTTCCTTCCGGGTTTCTGGAGTGAATTCGGCATGTGTACAGAGCCTTCTGCTTTTGGGGCCAAATGCATTTTTTGGAAGAATGAGTTTCCGTTTGCTGAGAAAACTATTGAAACCTCTGCTGATATTGATAAGATCAAACTTCCCAATCCCGAAACCGATGGTCTTCTGCCTTTTATGCTGAACAGGCTCATCACCTCAAGGCCGTCTATTGAAAAAGCAGGGCACCAAATCCGGTTTTCCGTTTCGCGCGGACCGCTAAACGTAGCTTCCTTCCTTATGGGTACTACCGAGTTGCTTACTGCCATGATGATGGAACCTGATGTAGTTCACAAACTCATGCGCATCATCACCGACTTTCTGAAAAAATGGCATAAAACCCAGATGGATGCCATTTCGTCCATTGACGGTATCATGATGCTCGATGATATTGTTGGCTTTGTTGGGGAGCAGGAATTCATGGAATTCGGGTACCCCTATATTAAGGAATTATACGATGTAAAAGCCAGTGTAAAGTTATTTCACAATGATGCTGATTGTACCATGTCGGTTAAATACTATCCCGAGATGGGTATTAACCTGTACAATCCCGGAACACACATGACCATGAAAGAATTGATGGAGGTAACCGGCAACAAAATGACCATTCTGGGCAATATCCCCCCGCGCGATGTACTGGCTGCAGGAACTACCGAAGATATTCAAAAGGCAGTAAAGGATTTGCTCAGCAATACGCCCGATCATACCCGATTATTGCTCTCATGCGGCGGTGGTATGCCTCCTGCTGTTACAACAGAGCAAATCAATGCCTTTATCGGTGCAGCAAAAAGCTGATTGGCCTTTTATTGCCCGATTACCTTGATCATCTTGCCTGCCTGCACCCTGTCGGTTAATTCCAGGTTGTTCAGCAGGGCCAGTTCTGCCATTTTATCGGACTGAACGCCGTATGACTTAAATGCATCGGCCAGCGTACCCGTTTTCTGGACCTTCTTAACCAAAATCTTTTTGGGTTTCATATTCAGCTTCGACTGGTCAGTGAGCCTGGAAAAGCCGCCCATAGTCGACTTGAATGCCGAAGTGTAGTTGTTGTAATCCGCTTCGGTGGTTACACCATGGAAAACATAATAACGGTTGTCAGAATTAATAAAATAAGAAAGCACCATGTTGGTTTGTTGCTGGCCGGTTGACTGATCTGTCTGTATTTGTTTTGATGTTGAAACGATGGCAGGCATTCCATGAACCGTGATCTGCTTGCTGTCCTGCAGCGTTAATCCAAGCTGTTCAATGGTAGTTTGCGCTGCACTGCTAAGCGACTCCCCCGATGTCAGTGTAAAAACCACCAGGGCTTTGCCATCAGCAGGTCCTATATTAACCTGGGCAGGTGAGTTCTCTAATTGCCACCCTGCCGGGAAAGAAAATTTGCATTTCAGTTCGGGATGATAGAATGTATTGCCCTCGACAAAGCCCTGCCGGGGATCCTCGCCGTAAATAATACCGTCGATCATGGCGTAGTAATTGTCTGCATTCACCTTGTATGAAGGAAGTTTCAGACTATCCTGCCACCATGCTGCCTGCTGATTTACCGAATTGTACCTGTCGCCCGGATCAGGATGGGTCGATAAAAAAGTGGGCACCCCATTCTGTCCGTCGGCCATGCTCATTTTATTGAGCACCTGGAAGAAATCAGCCATCTTGTGGCCATCATAACCAATTTTCGACATATACTCCACGCCCAGCCTGTCGGCTTCGCGCTCATCATCTCTGCTGAACTTAAGAAAAAGCAATTGCATGCCCTGCATGGCGTACTCGGCATATTGTGCAAACTTCTCAGAAGCAATCATGCCACCAACCAGCAACAATTGACCGATCTGCTGCTTGCTTTGCTGGCTGGCCGAATGACGGGCTGTTACATGACCCATTTCATGGCCAAGAACGCCAATCAGTTCAGCTTCGTTGTTCAACTGTGCTAAAATGCCGCGTGTCAGATACAGATATCCCCCGGGAACAGCAAAGGCATTCACTACCGGAGAATCTAAGATTTTAACATGGTATTCCAGGTTGGGCCGGTGAGATATTCGGGCCATTTCATTGGTCTTTGTCTGCACAAAGTTGAGCAGGTTGTCATTTTTGTACTCACCAAAAGTGGCAATAACCTGGGGATCATACTGGGCACCAAGCTGCACCTCCTGGGCTTCGGTCATGAACATAATCTGCTTTTTTCCGGTAACCGGATTGATGGCACAGGAAATTACAACTGCGATGATGAAAGCCATAAGGAATGCCATCGCTACTATACTTGCCTTTTTCATGTTTGTTAAAATAAATAAATAACAGGGTTAGAACAGAATTCAGATTCTGAAATATGAATCAAAAATACTAAAAATTGCTTTGGGTTATGTTATTGCAGTTCTATGAATAATAAGGATCCTTATTCTCTGCAAAAGTTTCTGTCTTGAATTACCGACAGAAAACAGAACTGATTCCCGATTATAAAAAAAGAGGCATTATGAATTCCTTATGATTATTACTTCAATTTGATCATTGTACCCAATGATATTCCATAGGAAATATTAGCAAATCCGTTCCCCTCTGTGGCTTTATATCCTATCAACGGAGTAAAATCTGACTGATACATACCAAAAACAACCCATTTGTCGGAGATGCGATAATTCAATCCTAAATTAACCGCCAGTGAATGGGTCCAGAAGTCAAAGCGTCCGTCAAAATCCCGGAAAAAAAGATTGGCACCTAATCCAACCCGGGGTTGCAGTTTTTTGCCTGGAAAAATATAATGAAATTGCAAAGGTATCTTGAAAACATGACGAGTTGCTAAATCACCAGTAAGCATTTGATAGGAGGCTCCTGTTTTAATAGATATTCTCTCATTAGTCCTGGGCGCGTATAAGTAGACAAAGCATCCTGCTTCATTAAAAGTTCCGACACCACCGTAATGTACTAATCCCCAATAAGGTTCAATGAATATGCCCGCGGCCGGAATTTCTTTCTTATAAGCGACAGATTCCTTTTTATTCCCGTCAATCAACTGGTTATAATGTTCTGCAAGTCTAATCAGGTTTTTGTGTTCCGGCTTTTTGATATCCATAATTTCCTGCTGAAGAGAGGGCGCATCCTGCATATAAACAGTAAGAACCCCAATGTGAGTTTTTGATGCATACTGATACGGTATGGAATTTACAATCCTTGTTTCTTCTTTGTATGGTATTTCAGCCATCTGCATGCCGCTCTTTTCTATATAGTAATGATCTCCGTTTTCATCGCGCAAAAAAAGTATACTCACCTTGCCTAATATCAGGCACTCCAGGAAGGCCTTTTTCTCATCAAGAAGACGCGCAACATAAAGATTGCCGTCTATAAAACCATAGGACTGAATATCTCCGGGATAATAAGTTGCTATTGTTTTTCCATCAGTTCTGAATCTGCACATGAATCCCATCAGAACATCCCCACGATAATCCACGCTACCATAAACTGTATCATTATCATTGGTAATAATAAACCCGGGTCTGAAATCACTTTGAGCGTAAATGATTCCTGAAAACAACAGGAATGATGAAAGGAAAAATTTTTTGAAATTCATTGAACTGGTTTTTGAGTGCTTGTTAGGTAATGAAATCATAAATACAATAGGTTCAGAAAATGTCTGGTGAACTCTGATCGTGTTTAATGTAAAGATCATATCTGAAACATGATGCTGTCAGATGAAAATGGTTGCGTGACGGAAATATTTATCAAAAACGGCATGAAAGATATAGAATTGAATCTTTAATAGCAAATCTGTGAAATTTGCTGATGGCAATGCATGCTGTTGCATTGCCTCAGGTCATACAAGTCAGCGTTAAATATTTATTCTGATTTTACTTTACCGGAGAACAATCCCAAATCTGCCAGCATGACAGCAATCAGTAACAGTATCCAGGGTACGAAAGTCACCGATAATCCGGTATGTATTCTTCCCCAGAGGCTAAGCAGTATCAAAAGAAATAAAACATAAGTTACCTGGAATATCTTCCCGGAGAAGGTTGTGTGAATTATGGGTATAACCAAAGCAGGAAGGGTCCAGTAGACATTGAAATTTTCCAAAAATGCCCGACTTTCTGAAAAGAAACCTATAAACAGCAAAAACAAACCGAGAAACCCAAATGCGAACGTAACCAGGCGAAAAACAGGCTTTCTAGTTCTGCGCCATAAAGAAGCCAATGCGAGTATGGCGCAAATAACCCAGGGTGATGCATAAGATAACCGGTAATTTTTAACT
>JAFGOR010000255.1 GCA_016926375.1 Bacteroidales bacterium | reverse complement strand
AGGTCGTGCTCTACCAACTGAGCTATTTCCGCAATAATTCTTTATCCAAGAACTATATCCACTTTGTGTTTGGCACCTCAAATGGTGGTGCAAAATTAAACTAGTTTTTGATTTCTGCAAACAAAACATCCCTCAATTTTATTTGCATATACTGATCCGTCTGATTTAATTTAATATTATTGTTAAAAATTGTTACTATGAAATAGTATTCAAGTTCCCCGCCCGAACGGCCGAGTCATTCGGTCGGGCGGGAAGTCCCGCTTCGGGTACATAAACAAAGCGAGAGTGAGAGTGAGAGCGAGACAGCTCGAACGAACACTCTCGTTCTTTTTTTCTCAATCCCTCACTCACACATACTTAATTGTCCAAAAAAAATTGACTTTAAATTCAAGAAATTGTAACTTGGATATTCTTTTCTTTTGATATATAAATCATTAATTATGAAAGCAAAACCAATTAACCGCAGAGACTTTCTTACAGAATCATCTATGGGCCTGGTTGGTGCCGGAGCAGGATTATTAAATGGTGGAAACATAATCGAAGATCATCCTGTCAGCAAAAACACCGGGAAGCCGTTAATCAATGAATACAGAGTCCTTGGCCGCACCGGATTCAAAGTATCGGATATTGGATGTGGTCCTGTAAGTATCTCAAACGAAAATGTCTTAAAAGCTGTTTTGGACACCGGCGTTAATTTTATAGATACTGCCGAGTTTTATGGTAATGGGAATAATGAATTGATGGTTGGAAAAGCGATAAAGGGATTTAGCAGGGGTTCCATTTTCCTCAACACAAAGATTGGAATCACTGAAAATGATACCGAAGAAAGCATAATAACACGGGTAAAAAAATGCCTTGAAAGGCTCGATACGGATTATCTTGACGGATTAATGCTATGGAATGCAGGTTCAGTGATGGAAATTAAGAATGAAGCTTTTCATAATGCCTTTGACCAGCTGAAAAATGAAGGCAGGGTTAAATACTGCGGCATTTCATGTCATGGATCAAATATGGGCACAGAACCCAAAGAAAGCATGGAAAAAATTATTGGAAATGCTGTTGAGGATGGTCGATTTGAGCTGGTTCTCTTTGTTTACAATTATGTCCAGCAGGAAATGGGGCAAAACATACTTAAAGAATGTGCAAAGAAGAATATCGGCACTACCCTTATGAAAACGGATCCCTTTGGAGGAACTTATTTAAGTGTATTGGAATTTGTAAAGAATTACCAGGCCAAAAATCAACCTGTTCCTGAAAATGCCAGGAAAGTCTATGATACGATTATTGAAAAACAAAAGAAGGCTGAATCATATTTAGATAAAGATCTGTTATTCGATAACAATGCCAGAAGAGAAGCTGCTATTAGTTTTGTTTTAAACGACCCGGGGGTTCATTCAGTACTCATATCATTTAAAACCTTTGATGATATAACAGACTATGTTAATTTATCAGGAGCCCGATTGACAAAAAAAAATATTTCAACGATTCATTCACTCAGACAATCTTGTGATCATTTATATTGCCGTCATGCCTGTGGCTTATGCGAAAGTTATTGTCCGTATGGCGTACCTGTAAATACAATTATGCGCTATAACCATTATTTTATGGCCCAGGGAAGAGAAAAATATGCTGTCCAGAAATATTATGAATTAGCAGGTTCAAAATCTGACAAATGCCTGGATTGCGAAGGATTTTGTCAGTCAGCCTGTCCATACGGGGTATCAATACATGCGCTTTTAGCAGTTGCACATAATAATTTAAGTCTGTAGATTACTTAAAAATCAAAAGGCAATTCCCCTCATTTCAACCCGATCATCTTCTTAATTTCATTTAACTTATTCAGCGCTTCAATGGGCGTGAGGTTGTTGATATCTACCCGCCTGATCTCATCACGTATTTGTTTCAACACCGGATCATCGAGCTGAAAAAAACTCAGCTGCAATCCTTCCCGTTTTTCTGCTATACCGGTTACCGGCCGAGTGGGTGTTTTTTCATCGTGTGAGTTTTCAAGCTCGGTTAATACTTCATTGGCCCGGCTAACCAGACTTTTAGGCATGCCGGCCATCCGGGCCACATGAATTCCAAAACTGTGCTCACTGCCTCCCCTTACTAGCTTGCGCAGGAATATCACCCGGTCTTCCAGTTCCTTAATGGATATGTTGTAATTCTTTACTCTTTCAAAAGAGTTTTCCATGGCATTCAGCTCGTGATAATGTGTGGCAAACATGGTCTTGGGCCTGAATTTAGAGTGACCATGGAGGAATTCAACCATGGCCCAGGCAATGGATATGCCATCATAGGTGCTTGTTCCGCGGCCGATCTCGTCGAGAAGAATCAGGCTGCGGTCCGAAAGATTGTTCAGGATGCTTGCGGTTTCTGTCATTTCAACCATAAAGGTGGATTCACCCATGGAAATATTATCCGAAGCGCCCACCCGGGTAAAAATTTTATCAACGTACCCGATATCAGCACCGGCAGCCGGGACAAAACTGCCCATCTGCGCCATCAGAACGATCAGGGCGGTTTGCCTGAGCAGGGCAGACTTGCCCGACATGTTGGGCCCGGTGAGGATGATGATCTGCTGCTCACTGCTGTTTAGTGTAACATCATTGGCAATGTAGATTTCCGTGGACGGAAGTTGCTTTTCAATTACCGGATGGCGGCCCAGCCGGATGACAATACTGTCGGAATCATTCACGACAGGTCTAACATATTTGTTTTCAACGGCACACCGCGCGAAGGAAAGCAGGCAATCCAGCTTTGCCACCAACGCGGCATTCAGCTGAACCGGGGTTGTGTATTCGGCGATGGCCAGTACAAGTTCATTAAACAAACGGATCTCGAGCTCCTGTATCTTTTCTTCAGCTCCCAGAATCCTGGATTCGTATTCCTTCAACTCTTCCGTGATGTATCTTTCAGCGCTGACCAGGGTTTGTTTCCGGATCCAGTCGGCCGGGACCTTTTCCTTATGGGTGTTTCGAACTTCGATATAGTACCCGAAAACATTATTAAAAGATATTTTGAGCGATGTTATTCCCGTGCGTTCGATCTCGCGTTGCTGCATTTTCAGCAGATATTCCTTTCCCGAATGGAGCAGGGTCCGGAGTTCATCAAGTTCTGTTGATACCCCGGTCGCAATGATATTACCCCGGACAATCTGCGCGGGAGCGTCGGATTGCAGCTCTCTTTCGATACGGTCACAAATCAGCTGGCAGGGATTCATTTGTTCACCGATTCGCTGCAAAACCGGCAGATCTGATTTCTCACAAAGTTCTTTCACCGGGAGCAGGGCATGCAGGGCCAAACGCAGCTGAACCACCTCCCGGGGGGAAACACGCCCGATGGCAACCCTCGATATCAGCCGTTCAAGATCGCCTATGCGGGAAAAATGGTCTTCAAGCTCTTTTCGCATTTCCACATGATCAATCATGTGTTGCACTGCATCAAGACGATCATTCACCGGTTTGATATCTTTCAGGGGCATGGCCACCCAGCGTTTCATAAGCCTGGCGCCCATGGGAGACAATGTACGGTCAATGATCTCGATAAAAGCTTTACCCCCTTCGAACAAGGGATGAAAAAGTTCGAGATTTCGGACTGTGAATTTGTCAAGCCAAACAAAGTGATCTTCCTGGATCCTGGATAGCGTTGAAATGTGCCTGACCTGTTTGTGCTCCGTAATGTCGAGATATCTTAGAATGGCCCCGGCAGCAATGATGCCTGATCTCAGGTTGCTGATGCCGAATCCTTTGAGAGAACTTATCTCAAAATGCTTCAGCAGTTTGTCTGTAGCGGTTTCTTCCGTAAATATCCAGTCATCCAGCTTGTATGTGCAGAAACGGCTGCCGAAAAGTTCCTGGAATTGCGCGCTCTTGCCCCGTTCATAAAGCACTTCTTTGGGTGAAAAATTATGCAGCAGCTTATCAGCATATTCGAAATTGCCCTCCGCAGTCAGGAATTCACCTGTTGAAATATCAAGAAAAGCAATTCCTGCTGTTGTCTTTTCAAGGTGCAAGCAAGCCAGGAAGTTGTTCTCTTTGTGCTCCAGCACGTTTTCATTGATGGCAATTCCCGGTGTGACCAGTTCCGTAATCCCGCGCTTGACAATAGTTTTTGTCAGTTTGGGATCTTCGAGCTGCTCACAAATGGCAACCCGCTGGCCAGCCCTTACCAGCTTGGGTAAATAAGTATCAATGGCGTGGTAAGGAAAGCCCGCCAGTTCAACAAAGGAAGCTGAACCATTGGCCCGGCGCGTTAAGGTAATACCGAGAATATCTGCGGCTTTGATGGCATCCTCACCGAAGGTCTCATAAAAATCGCCCACCCGGAATAATAGGATAGCATCGGGATGCTTGGCTTTGATGCTGGCATACTGCTTCATCAAAGGCGTATCTATAAGTGTTTCTCCTTTCAGGGGAATGAATTTTAAGAGGTATAAAAATAGTGCAAATTAATAATATGCTGATGCAAATGTGCAAACCTGCCCGACTGACATCGGTCAGGCGGGTGTGCAAACCTGCCTGACTGAAATCGGTCAGGCGGGTGTGTTAATGTGCAAATGTATGTGAAGGAAATTAGTATTTTTGACGATATTTATGGAAGATGGATGTTCAGAATTTTCTGGAGTTATTTATTAAGGAGCTTGAAGGTAATCATGATCTTCAAAGTTATTACCGCCTGCTGAACAATAAGCAACGGTTCTTATGGAGAAAGGCATACCTGGAACAAAGGTTGACATACGTTGAAAGCCATTTGGGGAAAACAGTAGCTGCAATCTGGGATGCAGGATGCGGATATGGGACCACGGCAATTTTTTTTGCATTAAACGGTTATGAAGTGATGGGCAACACGCTTGAGTTTTATTATGACAAGATAAATCCAAGGCTTGATTTCTGGAGCAAATACGGAAATCTGGATAAACTGAAGTTTGAGTATGCCGATCTTTATGATTTGCCGGATTCAGATTCCCGGTATGATATCATCCTGGCCCAGGATACCCTGCATCATCTTGAACCGGCTAAAGACGCCATGGGTATTTTTTACCGTTCGCTGAAGCAGGATGGAAAATTGATTGTTGCCGAGGAGAATGGCGGCAATATTTTTATCAGTCTCAAAAATTTCCGCAAAAGAGGATTTAAAAAAACCATAACCTATTATGATGAGCGGCTTGGGAAAAGCATTGTAATGGGCAATGAAAATGCCCGGTGTCTTCAGACATGGAGGCAATTGCTCAAGGTAAGCGGCCTGGCACTTGCAGATTTTGAATATATTCGTTTTTTACCCCCCGTCTTTTTTAACAACAGGAATTACCAGCGCATTATCGATTGGGAAAAGCAAACAGGAAAGAAAACAACGCTTTTGCGGGAAGTTTTGTTTTTTGGTATTAATTTCACGGCAGTTAAATCAATATAAATGCATTTCCATGAATGATTCAGCCACTCCCGTAGAGGTATTCGCGGGCACTTCCTGGGAAGCGGCCCTTGTTAAAAGCCTGCTCGAAAACGCTGAGATTGAAACTTTTCTGAAAGACGAAATACGGGGCACCCTGATTCCCTGGCATGTTTCTCCCGGGGGGGCCAATCCTGTAAAGGTTGTTGTATCGAGCGAACATGTCGAAAGAGCATTGCAGGTGGTGCATGAGTTTGAGGTCAACCGCAAAAATGATGATGCCTGACCTCCGCAATCCATAATTCACAATTCATAATTCATAATTCATAATTCATAATTTGTCCACATGGCTCTCAACCACGGTTCAGATAATAAACGTGCAGTACAGGCAAAATTCGATGCACAGAAAATTGCCTTCGGTCCCATTATGTTTCAGGCCGCTTTGGCTCTCAGGAACCTGGGCATCCTTCAGCTGGTAAAAGATGCTGAGAATGGCATTACTATGGAAGAAATTTCCCGCAAACTGGAACTTCCATTATATGGCGTCAAGGTATTGTTGGAAGCGGGTTTGAGCCTGGAGGTAGTTTGGGTTGAAAACAGCAGATTCCGGCTGACCAAAACCGGCTGGTTTATTTTATGTGATGAGCTGACCCGGGTAAACATGGATTTCACCAATGATGTAAACTACCTGGGCATGTTCTCGCTTACCGAATCCATTCGGTCAGGAAAACCTACCGGTTTAAAGGTTTTTGGCGACTGGCCCACGGTTTATGAAGGTCTGTCACAACTCCCCGCAAAGGCTCAGAAAAGCTGGTTCGGCTTTGATCATTTCTATTCTGACTATGCATTTCCTGAAGTCCTGCCGGTTGTTTTCAGGAACAGTCCAAAACATATTCTCGATGTGGGCGGGAACACGGGAAAATTCGCCATCCAATGCGCTGCCTATAACCGCGAAGCCAGGATTACAATTCTTGACCTGCCGGGACAGCTTGCAAAAGCGGCACAAAATATCACTGCCGCAGGAGTGGAGGACCGGATTGATCTATATCCCATCAACCTGCTGGACCATACACATCCTTTCCCGAAAAATCCTGACATCATCTGGATGAGCCAGTTCCTGGATTGTTTTTCACAGGAGGATATCTCCGGACTTTTAAAACGCTCGGCGGATGCCATGCATGACAATTCGGCCCTTTATATCCTGGAAACCTACTGGGATCAACAGAAATACGAAGCCTCAACATACAGCCTTCATGCAACATCATTGTATTTCACCAATATTGCCAATGGCTGCAGCCAGATGTACCATTCCGATGATATGCGGAAGTTGATTGAGAAATCGGGACTGGTGCTGGCAGAAGAAATAAGGAATGTGGGCGTCAGCCATACATTGTTTATCTGCAGGAAAAAAAAGTGAAACAGTGAAACAGTGGAACGGTGGAAAGGTGAAACAGTGGAACAGTAATATCTTTAACTAAACTTCAATTCGATGAATAACAACAGTCGCAGAAAATTTTTAAAAAATGCAACCGGACTGGTTGCCACAGGATTGGTCGCCAATTCCGCCCTGGGCAGTACGATACAACATATCAAACCTGCAGATGAAAAGAAGGAAATGATCTGCAGAATCCTTGGAAGAACAGGCATCAGCCTCCCCATTGTAAGCATGGGTGTGATGAACAGCAACAATCCCAATTTGCTGAAAGTTGGCTGGCAGTCTGGTATCCGCCATTTCGACACTGCCTGGAATTACCAGATGGGGAACAATGAGAGAATGGTTGGCGCCATGGTAAGGGAACTGAACATGGACAGGAAGGAGGTCATCATTACGACCAAAATTCTCCTTGACCGGAATCTGAAAAAACCTGAGCTCGCGAAAGAAAGAAAAGCACAGTTCATGGCAAGGTTCGCCCAGAGCATGGATCGGCTTCAGATGGATTATGTGGATATTCTGATGTATCATGATGTCAGCACCCTTGAAGAGGTTTCAGACCCGGTTATCATGGAAGCCATGCAGGAATTGAAGGATCAGGGAAAGATCAGGTTCCCCTCATTTTCTACACATGTGTATTGGCCCGAATTACTTACTGCTGCGGCCGATCAGGGATTCTATGATGTTGTATTGCTTTCTTTGAATTATTCCATGGCAGGAGATGAAGCATCACTGAATGCCATGCGCTATGCTGCCTCTAAGGGCGTAGGTATGATTGCCATGAAAACCCAGTGTCAGCAGGATTGGTACAAGCAAAATCTCCCGGCTGAAACGCAAAGGTTTTATGAGGGAAGCCTGATGCATTCAGCCCTTCTCAAATGGGCCCTGCGCAATGAGCAAGTTGCCACCGCCGTGCCCGGATTCACCACCTTTGAACAATTACAGGCCGATGTTGATGTGGCTTACAACCTTGAGTATACCCAGGATGAGATAAAATTTCTGGAAGACCATAATGTGAAGCTTGCCATTCAGTCGGTTTGCCGCTTCTGCGGCGGTTGCAAAGGAACCTGCCCGCATGGAGTGGATATTCCCGCGCTGATGCGCACCCATATGTATGCTGCCTCATACGGAAACATGCACATTACCAGATCAACCATTTCAGGTATTGAACAGGGCAGGGGACTGGATGTTTGTGAACAGTGCGGCGAGTGTGTGGCACAGTGCAGGAATAAGGTGTTGATAGCAGGTAGAATTGAGGAACTAAAAAGTATGCAGGTATAAAAGAAGATTGGTTTCTGTTGATGTAGTTGCATTTATATGGATCGACCCAGGGCCTGTATGAAAAATTCAAACATTGAAATACGTGAAATCAGAGAACAGGATAACCACAGGCTGGCAGAGATAATTCGCAAAACGCTTGTTGAATTTGGTGCCAATAAACCGGGAACCGTTTTCTATGATGCCAGTACCGACAGGTTGAGCGAAGTTTTTAAAATAAACAGCAGTACGTATTTTGTGGCCAGTATGGATGGTGAAATTGCCGGTGGAGCCGGAATTTATCCGTCCGCCGGACTACCTCCGGATACCTGCGAGCTTGTCAAGATGTACCTGTTGCCTCAGGCGAGAGGAAAGGGACTGGGACGAGAATTGCTGGGCCGTTGCATCGAATATGCCAGTAAAACCGGATACCGGCATGTTTACCTGGAAACCATGCCGGAATTGTACCTGGCCATTGCATTGTATGAAAAATTCGGATTCAGGCGGCTGACTGGCCCCCTGGGCAATACCGGTCATTCCGGCTGTGACATCTGGATGATCAGGGATATTGAATCAGGAGATGAAAAATAAATGGGTTGACCCACCCCATTGCATGTAACGGTCAACCCATCAGTGATAGACAGTGAATAGTGAATAGTGAATAGTGAATAGTGAATAGTGAATAGTGAATAGTGAATAGTGAATAGTGAATAGTGAATAGTGAATAGT
>JAFGOR010000254.1 GCA_016926375.1 Bacteroidales bacterium | reverse complement strand
TATGCAGAGCACTGTTATCAATGACAAAATCAAGGTAATCGAAGGAGACGACCGTATTTACAGGTATATTGCCATCAACAACTGTACCCTGGATATGGACACCCTGGAAAAGATGACCCATGTAGGAGATACATGGTGCCAGGAGCGGCTTTGTGCCAACCTGATTGATATCCGCGACATGCTTTTTATTGATTCAAAAACACGTGCCTATGCTGCTGCACAATACCGTGCTCACGTGGCAGGCACAGCCATTCTGATCGACTCGAAAATATCAAGCTACTTTGCCAACATATTTCTGAAATTCAGTCAACCCAAGGTGCCTACCCGCCTTTTTACCCATGAGCAGGAGGCTATAAATTGGCTTCACGAGCAAATGCAGAAAAGGATGAAAACCTGAATCTTAATTTTTTTTCTGATGAAACCCAAACCCGAACTCATTGAAGCGGTTATTCTGGTCTATACCGGATCGGAAATCAAGAATGTAATTATCCGGCATGAAAAGTACGCCGGAACCGATTTTGAGAGTTCCGGGGAATACAGGGTATTTAACAAAACGCTCAAAGAAAAAGACATACTGAAGTTTTGCCGGACAACGGAAATGCATCAGGAAACGGTGAAACTATTAAAGGAATTCAACTGGCCGGAGATCCGGTTTGTCTTCCTGCAATATCAGACAGACAAAGACACCAACATCAAACTAAAACTCCGGCCAATGACCGACAGCGGATTGGGAGCCACAACCGAATGGCAGGCTTATGGAAGAAGCATTCCTTTTTTTACTTTTTCTGCCGGTGCCGATCAGGAAGCTTTCATCAATACTTTCGAGAAACAACTCGTCCGGTTTCTGGGATAAGGGGCGTAAAATCCCAATGGCTGAAGTGCTGCCTTTTTTTGAATACAATATTTTCTTTAGCGAAACAAGTTTTTACAATCGACTGACGATTCATGACAATTCTTTACCCGTTGATGACGTTGGTCTGTAGCTGTACGGGTATTTTTGACTCCATGTTTTGGAAATCTTTTATCTAAAAAAAATGGAGGACATGAAAATGAAAAAAGTTGCAATGCTCGCTTTCTGCATAGCAATATGCCTTGCAGGCAGTACCAATTTACTGGCTGGTTCCTGGGTCATATCAAAAAACGGTAAAATGGATTGCAAATCCATCCGTATTGGAGCTGCGAAAACACGGCTTATTTTGCAGGATGGACAAAAGCTGGTGCTTCCGACGGAACAAATCCGGCAGTATTACCTCAACGGCAGGTTGTATAGCAAACGTTTCCTTTACAGAGATGGCAATCCATGCAAACAAATGGTTTTTATGGAATTGGTTGATTACCGCGATGGTTTGTGCCTTTACAGGTATTTTGACAAAGTGGTCGATCCGTCACATTACAGCTACTATGTGTACGAGAATGGCAGGTTCAGTTATGCACTGGATGATTCCATGGAAGAACAGGAGATATGTGACCAGTTCAGGTATTTTGGTATTCAGGCCGTTATAATGTAAACCACGGTCGCGAAACGAAATTGTTCAGAATTTCATTTCCTTTAATCCGGTAATGGGCTTTGCCTACGCCGGATTATATATGTTATATTCCTGTTCTGGTTTTATTTCATGGTTGAGGCCATTACCTCTTTCCCAAAAGTCATGCATTCGCTTCTTTTGAGATTGTCATATTCAGGCATGCCCATTCCTTTCAATGCATCGCGCGACTGTTCATCCATCAACCCATAGGTAACACGTCCGAGGAATACCTTTGAAGGCAGGTTGTCTACTTTACAAAGTTTGGCCAGGTGGTTATTGATCAGCATGGACGTAACCTCGTCACCTGGCGGTTGCATGCGGTTGCCGCACACGGCAAACAATCCCCTGATTTTGTCTTTCAGTTGATCCCTGTTTTTTTCAATATATTGCTGCATCAGATCAGATACCTTGCCCATGCGGATGGAGCCGCCAATGATGAGGTGATCGTATGCCGACAAATCGGGATTTTCCTGCACATCGAATACATTGGCAATCCCATCCATGCCTTCCGAAATCCATACTCCGGCATCGCGCGAAGATCCGCACCAGGTGCTGTATAGCACGGCCCATTTTTTTTCGGACGGATTGGGATAATACTCCAGTGCCGACATTTTTTTAGAAAGGGCCAGTGCAGCTGCACCCAATATTCCGGTTTTGAAGAATTGTCTTTTGTTCATGATTTTTATCTGGCTTTGGGTTAAACGCTAACAATCTGATTTTTGCGAGAAGATTCAAATATAAAACAAAAACCGCAATTTCATAATACCCATTGTGGTTGCTCATGTTGCACCTACTATCAACAGCCTCAATTGAAATATTATTTATCTTAGCGCAAACAACCGCTTAAAGGATGCCGACCTGTTATGAAGACCCTGCCTGTTATCAGTGATTTTCAGATTTTTGTCAAGCCGGTCGGGGCCTTGTGCAACCTGCACTGCAGTTATTGTTACTACATCGAAAAGCAGGAGATGAAAGGCCTCAGGGAACAGCGGCGTATGCCGGATGACGTTCTTGAAATGTATATCCGGCAACATATAGACGCCACCAGGGAACAGCTCGCTTTTTTCTCATGGCACGGAGGGGAACCTTTGCTGGCCGGCATTGATTTCTACAGAAAGGCTCTGGCCTTGCAGCAGAAATATGCTCCAACGGGTAAAACTATCATCAACGGCATACAAACAAATGGCACCCTGATCAACGAGCAATGGTGCTCTTTTCTTGCAGAAGCAGATTTTGAAGTGGGGATTAGCCTGGACGGTCCGGAGCACCTGCACAATACTTTTCGGCTGACACAGGATGGCGGTGAGACCTTTAAAAGGGTATTGCGGGGATTTGACCTGCTGGTGATGCATGGCATTGATCCCGAGATGCTGTGTGTGGTGAATGCCGTTAATGTGAAATATCCACTAGAGGTGTACCGGTTCTTCCGGCACCTGGGAGTACCCTACATAACCTTTATTCCGTTGGTTGAGCCTGCGAATACAGATACCAAAGTCAGTGACAGGTCGGTTAATCCGGAAGACTTTGGCCGGTTCCTTTGTGCCATCTTTGACGAATGGCTTGAAAAGGACATTGGCCGGGTGAAGGTACAGATTTTTGAAGAGGCTTTGCGAACGGCCTTTAAGCAGGAACATACGCTATGTATTTTTAAACCCGAATGTGGAAGAGTTCCGGTGATTGAGCAAAACGGGGATTTCTATTCATGTGATCATTTTGTGAATCCGCAATTCCGATTGGGGAACATAGGTGATACAACGCTGGAACATTTGCTGGAAAGTGATGCTCAAAAAACATTCGGAAGGGCAAAGTCGGTTACCTTGCCTCAGTATTGCCGCAATTGTGAGGTGTTGGATATGTGTCACGGCGAATGTCCGAAAAACAGATTTATCGCAGCACCCAACGGAGAACCCGGGTTGAATTACCTGTGCGCAGGGTATAAGATGTTTTTTAAACATTGCAGGCCTTTTGTGGATGCGGTGGCAATGGCCCTTTATAGATAGTTCAAATGATAATTAACAATTAGCAATTAACAATTAACAATAAGCAACCAGCTAATAGCCAACCCTCCTTCGCTAAAGCATCCTGCCTACCCTGCCTACCGGCAGGCAGGCGGCCAGGCAGGCCGACGGCAATTGAATTGCAGCATTTTACTATAAGTACGGCTACTCAAAAATCTACTTCAGCTTTTCTTTGAAAAAAGCAATGGTTCGTTCCCAGGCAAGTTTGGCTGCTTGGGCATCATAGCGTTCGGGATTGGAATCGTTGTTAAAGGCATGTTTGGCTCCTTCGTAAACAAAAATCCGGTATTCTTTGCCGGCTTTTTTCAATGCTTCTTCAAAAGCCGGAATGCCTTCGTTAATCCGGGCATCTTCACCGGCATAATGAGCCAGAATGGGAGCTTTGATCTTTGGCACATCTTCTGATGCAGGTGTAGTGCCATAATAGGGAACGGCAGCGTCCAATTCAGGTTCATTAACTGCCACCTTGTTGGTCATGGCGCCTCCCCAGCAAAAGCCGGTGCAGCCTACCTTACCGGTCGACAACGGGTGGGTTTTCAGGTATTTAACAGCAGCCACATAGTTTTTTGTAGTTGTTTCACCATCCAGTTCACGAATCATGGAAGCTGCCTTGCTGTTGTCATCGGGAGTGCCTCCCTGGGATGACAGCGCATCGGGGGCAATTGTCAGAAATCCTTCCTGGGCGAACCGCTGCACCACATCTCGGATGTGTTGGTTCAATCCGAAAATCTCGTGAACCACAATAACAGCAGGGTACTTTTTCTTTTTTACGGGCCTGGCCAAAAAGGCTTTCATTTCACCTGAAGCGCCGGGGTAAGTGATGAACTCACTTACCACACCGCTTTTGTCTTTCTTCCCTGCTGCCTCAGCTGTTGAATTGGCATCGGACAAAGGAGGATTGGGCTCGTTGGCAAACGAAAGCAGGGTAGTAGCAGCAGCCACACTGCCTGTATAAAGCGTCAGCTTTTTAAGAAAGTCGCGCCGGGTTACCTCCCCGCGTCTGTAACCGTTAAACAGATCATTGATTTTGTTATCCATGGTATTATAGGTTTTATGTCAATGGAAACATCATTGTAATTTGGTACATTAAAATGTGCTGGCAATGGCTTTAACCGGGTCAAGGCGTGCTGCCGAAACCGCAGGCATAAGTCCGGCTACCAGTCCCACTGCCGAACTGAACAACAACCCGAAAATAATATTGCCCGAGCTCAGGAATATATTGAAATCATTGGCACGGGCAATAAAGGTGCCTATGTAAATCATGATCAGACCGAGCATGCCGCCGATAACCGATAAAAGCACCGACTCGTAAAGCACTTCAAGAATAATGTAATAGTTTTTGGCGCCCAGGGCTTTCTGAATGCCAATGACGTTAGTCCTTTCCTTAACAGACACAAACATGATGTTGGCAATGCCAAAGGCTCCAACCAGAACGGCAAAGATTCCAATGAACCATCCGGCCAGGTTAACCATCGTGAAGATCTGGTCGATCATGCCGCTCATCATACTGGTTTCGTTTATGGCAAAATTGTCCTTTGATCTGGGGCTCAACCTTCGGATTGACCGCATGGTCTGCCGAAGTTCCTGTTTGAATTCATCGGCAGAAAGCCCCTGAACAGGTTTCACCCAAATTTGAGGTGAGCTGTTGTCGCTTTTCAGATCAGTTGCCGTGGCCAGGTAACCAATAGGTACTACAACCACTTCATCCACGCTTCCGCCGCCAAAAAGTGATTTGCCTTCTTTTTTGAACACGCCGATGATGTTGGTTTTTTTGTTTTTAAACCGGATGGTGCGTCCGAGGGGGTTCACGCCCTGAAAGAGTTCTTCGGCCAGGTCATGCCCTATTACGCAATTGTTTCTACCTGAATTGATATCGTATGTTGAAAGGAATCTGCCACTTTGTAAATCGAAGCTGCGGATGGTTTCAAATTCTTCAGACGATCCCCAAACCATAATATTTTCAGCTTTGTTGTCGAGGTATTCAACATTGGTTTGCAGGATGGCTATAAAACAGGCCGAATGCACATTTTCCATCCTTGTTTTCAGTTCATCGTATTCGCGCAGGGTGGTTACCGGCCGGTTCAGATAATCCCACCACGCGTATTCGGTACCGCTTTCGGGGGCCCATGGGAATTTTTCAATCACCATCACATCATTACCGAATGAGGCCATGGATTCCCTCATGTTGGCTTCCATAGAATCCAGAACGGTAAATACCGATACGATTGAAAAAATGCCAATGGTGACACCAAGAAGTGACAGGAAAGTGCGCATTTTATTCAGGATTACTGTCCGGTAAGCCGATTGCAGACTTTCGCGTATGATAAAATAAAAGCGCATGTTAAAGGCAGGATTATCTCAAACAAAGATAAGAAAGCCCTGCAAATTTCTTAAAAAATTAATATCTTGTAGCGCCTGATGTGAGTTGTTGTTATGAGGCTCATTTGGGCATATTGCATTATAAAACCGCCATTTAAAGCACAGCATTTATGAATAAAAAAATCAAAACCGCATTGATCTCGGTTTACTACAAAGATCATCTTGAGGAAATAGTCCGAAAACTGAATGAACAGCAAGTTTCGATTATTTCCACAGGTGGAACAAAAGAATTCATTGAAAAACTTGGCATTCAGGTGACTGCTGTTGAGGAGATCACCACCTATCCTTCAATCCTGGGAGGCCGGGTCAAAACCCTGCATCCGAAAGTTTTCGGGGGCATCCTGGCCCGTCTTGATAACAAACAGGATGTCAAAGACATGGAGCAATACGGCATCCATTCCATCGATTTGGTAGTTGTGGATTTGTATCCTTTTGAAGAAACGGTTGCCAGCGGTGCCGGGGACGCAGACATTATTGAGAAAATTGACATCGGGGGGATTTCCCTGATCCGTGCTGCCGCTAAGAATTATCGGGACGTGGTAATCATACCATCCAAGGAACAGTATCCTGAATTGTTGAATATGCTGAGTAATCAGCAGGGGGAAACCACCCTGGAGCAACGCAGGAGTCTGGCACTGGAAGCATTTGCAGTAACATCGCATTACGATGCATCCATTTTCGGTTACTTTAACAGGAATAAGGAGAAAGTGGCTTTCAGACAGAGTTTTGATATGGCCAAACCCTTACGCTACGGAGAAAATCCACATCAGAAGGGTACCTTTTATGGCAACTTTGAAGCGCTGTTTGAACAGGTTCAGGGCAAGGAGATTTCATACAACAACCTGCTTGATATTGAAGCCGCTGTTTACCTGATTGATGATTTCAGGGAACCCACATTTGCCATTCTCAAGCACAACAATGCATGCGGAGTTGCCTCGCGTCCGCAGCTGATTGATGCCTGGAAGGCGGCTCTGGCCGGCGACCCGGTTTCGGCCTATGGCGGAATTCTGATCACCAATGTAAAGGTTGATGCTGCAACTGCGCAGGAAATCGACAAGCTGTTTTTTGAGGTCGTCATTGCTCCGGCATATGAACCAGGAGTTCTCGAAATATTGCAGAAAAAGAAAAACAGGATCATTCTCATACGTAAGGATGTGGCTTTACCGCAAGTTCAATTCCGGAGTATGCTGAATGGTGTGATTGAACAGGACAGGGATACACGTTTCGAGTCAAAGCAAGATATGAAGCCGGTTACCAAAAGAATCCCTGTAGATCAGGAATACAACGACCTGGTTTTTGCCAACAAGGTGGTGAAACACTCCAAGTCAAACACCATAGTATTGGCCCGTGATGGCCAGCTGATTGCAAGTGGTGTAGGGCAGACCAGCCGGGTTGATGCATTGAAACAGGCCATCATAAAGGCCCACAACTTCGGGTTTGAAACTAAAGGCGCCGTGATGGCATCCGACGCATTTTTTCCGTTTGCCGATTGTGTTGAAATTGCCAACGAGGCAGGAATCAAGGTTGTGATTCAACCGGGCGGATCGGTACGCGATCAGGACTCAGTGGATTATTGTGATAAAAACGACATGGCAATGGTTTTTACCGGAATTCGTCATTTTAAACATTGAAATTCCGTAACCTGTTGAACTTTTATGCGTTTATATCATTACATTTTATATCAATTGAGTTTTCAAAGTATTACCTTTACCAACATATTTGACTAACTATTTATGGGCATTTTTTCTTTATTCACCCAGGAGCTTGCTATAGACCTGGGAACTGCGAACACAATCATCATTGAGAATGATAAAATTGTTGTTGATGAGCCTTCAATAGTGGCCATTGACCAAACAACCAAAAAGCTTGTTGCAATTGGTGAAACTGCCAGGCAGATGCATGGCAAAACGCATCAGAATATTCGCACCATAAGGCCGCTGCGCGATGGTGTGATTGCAGATTTCAACGCCGCAGAACAAATGCTTAGAGGGATGATCCGGATGATCAACCCCAAAAACCGTTTTTTTACGCCCTCTTTGAGGATGGTGGTCAGCATACCCTCGGGCAGTACCGAAGTAGAAATAAGGGCGGTTCGTGACTCCTCGGAGCATGCAGGCGGCCGTGATGTGTATATGGTTTATGAGCCCATGGCCGCTGCCATTGGAATCGGCCTCGATGTGGTTGCTCCCGAAGGAAACATGGTGGTTGACATCGGTGGCGGAACCACTGAAATTGCCGTGATAGCGCTGGGCGGAATTGTATGCAACGAATCCATCCGCATTGCCGGTGATGGTTTTACTGCAGATATCCAAGCCTATATGAGGCACCAGCACAACATTAAGGTTGGTGAGCGCACGGCAGAAGACATCAAGATATTTGTAGGCGCAGCCCTGCCTGATATTGATAACCCGCCGGCCGACTATACCGTCAGAGGACCTAACATGATGACGGCACTTCCCATTGAGGTCCCCGTGTCGTACCAGGAAATTGCCCATTGCCTCGATAAATCACTTACTAAGGTTGAATCAGCAGTACTGTCGGTTCTAGAGCAAACACCTCCTGAATTGTATGCCGATATCGTTCAGAAAGGTATCTATCTGGCCGGTGGTGGCGGACTGCTTCGGGGTCTTGCCAAGAGGCTGTCCGATAAAATCAGCATTACATTTCATGTGGCAGAGAATCCGTTACATGCTGTTGCCAGGGGAACAGGTATCATCCTGAAAAATACGGAAAAATACCAGACACTGTTGCTCAGATAAAAACCCATGCAAACAGGTGTTGAAGGATGAGAAACCTACTGCGATTCATAATCAAACATCATTTCCTGATCCTGTTCCTGCTGATTGAGATATTTTCACTCTTTCTGCTTTTCAGTGCCAATCCTTATCAGAAGGTG
>JAFGOR010000039.1 GCA_016926375.1 Bacteroidales bacterium | reverse complement strand
GCTGCGCCTTCGCGTAGCCGCTTCGGCAGAGCAAGGCCAGCGGGCCTGCCTGCCGCCTGCCTGCCGGTAGGCAGGGTAGGCAGGGGACATCGCCATGTTCAGTCTTAGTTGCCATAATGAAGATAAAATTTGCGAATGATTTGTTGTCTGCAATCTGAACTTAACATAGCAGTTATAGTCTGAGCCCTTGGTTAGCATCAGGTAATTAATTATATTACTTTTGTTTTATCCCGAACAATGAAGCAATGAACCGGTATTTCATAGAGTTGTCTTTTAAAGGTACCCGATATCATGGCTGGCAGTTACAGCCCAATGCTGAATCGGTGCAGGCTGTGATTGACAATGCTTTAAGTATGCTTCTGCATGAGCCGGTTGAAACAACCGGAGCGGGACGCACAGATGCCGGTGTGCATGCCCTTTTTTTTACGGCTCATTTTGATACATCGCAGTGCATTAACGATTACAAGCATTTTGTTTACAAAATGAATGCCTTACTGCCCCGTGACATGGTAATTCATGAGGTTTATCCGGTAAAACCAGATAGTCATGCACGTTACTCGGCTGTTTCGCGCACCTATACATATAGGGTTTGTCGTACCCGGGATCCTTTTATTGATGAGTTGAGCTGGAGTTACTCAGGGGTTTTGGATATTGACCTGATGAATAAAGCATGCGAAATGCTCTTAAAAACAAGCGACTTTACCAGTTTCAGCAAGCTCCATACCGACGTCAAAAACAATATCTGCATTTTAACTGAAGCCGTTTGGAATGAAAATGGCAATCAGCTGGTTTTTACCATCACCGGAAACCGCTTTTTAAGAAACATGGTCAGGGCCATAGTGGGCACCCTGGTAGATTTAGGACGGGGCAGGATCAGCCTGGAAAAATTCGTCGAAATCATTGACGGCAAGGATCGCAGGATGGCCGGCTTTTCAGCTCCCGCACAGGGTTTAATGCTTACCGGCATAAGCTATCCGGCCGATATCAGGTTAACCTGAATTTATGAGGCTTTAACCGGTTTAAAAAAGCTTACATCCCTATTTATTGCACATTCATAAAAAAAACGTGAACAAATTATTTTTCTTGCCGTATATAGATGCAGAGATAAAATAATTGAAGAGATGAAAAAGATAACTATCGCACTGGCTGCTTTGTTTCTGGCAACGAATGCGTATATGCAAACGTCTATTCCCAAAGCACAGACGTTATATATTTATAACTTTTCGAGATTAATCGAATGGCCTGCAAATTACCGGACTGGTAATTTTATCATTGGTGTGCTGGGCAGTTCTGAGATGGCTGCTGAGCTTGAAACCTTTACAAAAGGAAAAAAGGTAGGCGCTCAGAATATTCAGGTGGTCCGATATAAGGAACCCTCTGAAATTCAGAATTGTCATATCATTTTCATCGGCTTTGCACGCACCAAACAAATGGCTCAAATATTACCTGTGCTGAATGGAAAAAGTACGCTGATCATTTCGGAAAAAAGTGGTGCCCTCAATGAGGGTTCTGCCATTAACTTCGTTGTTTCTGCGGATAAACTGAAGTATGAGATCAATGCTGATAACGCCAGTAAATATGGCATAAAATTCAGTGCCAAGCTACAGGAAATGTCAGCATCTCCCATGATGCTTTAAATTTTTCCGGACATTTCAGGAATTCCATATTTCCCATGCTTTATCGGCCTGCAGGTGCAACATCTGCAGGCCGTTAATTGTTGCAGCACCCTGTAGGCGACCCAAAGCCAGGAACTTTGTTTCAGCAGGATTATAAATCAGGTCATAGAGAACATGCCCCGGAGTAAGGCACTCATAGGGTATAGCCGGACACACATCGGTGTTGGGATACATTCCGGCGGGACTTGTATTTACAATCACCTGGCACGCGGCTATAATTGCGGGAGTCAGCTCTTCGTACGACAGGTGGCCAGGATTTCTTGGAATCCGCGACACATACGTAACCTCAATGCCCATCCTGTTCAGAACGTATGCAACTGCCTTTGATGCCCCACCCGTCCCCAATATCAGAGCTTTGCTGAAATGCTTCTTTATAAAAGGTTCCAATGATTTCTGAAAGCCGTATGCATCTGTATTATATCCTTTCAGGTGAACACTTCCGCCGTTTCTGATTATCTTTATGGTATTAACCGCCCCTATTTGGGCAGCTTCTTCTTCAACGCTATGCAAATAGGGAATAATCTGCTCTTTGTAAGGTATAGTTACATTCAGTCCGATTAGGTTTACCTGCTGTTCAATGAGTTGATTCAGCAACCCGATTTGTTCAAGCGGAAAGTTACTGTATGTACAATCTCTTAAGCTCTCACGTTCAAACTTCTCTGCAAAGTATTTAGCTGAAAAGGAATGTGATAACGGGAAACCGATCAAACCAAAGCATCTCATGGCTGTCAGCATGTTAACCTGTTAATCCAGGTTCAGGTATTTGGATGAATCAGGCCTTTGGTTTTTCAAATCGTCCGGCAGAAAATCAAAGAAAGTATCTCCGCGCAAACCGCGTCTGAGGCATTCAAGCGGTATCACATCATTATAAGCAATATTTCCCAGGTTCACATTCGGACCGATGAGTTTAATAAACCAGGCTTGCTGTTTGCCTGTTGGTGCCTCCCACAATACAGCAGATGCATCCAGCTTCTTGTTGATCAGGTTGATGAGATTTACATTGGCACTTCCGTCATCATGATAAATGCCGGTGGTTCCGCTTTCGCGCGCTTCGGCAATCACTTTCCAGGAGCCGGCATCGAGTTCCTTTCTCATCATTTCAACCCATACCTCATCATGAATTTCAACTCCTTTTTGCTTGGAACCTACTTCTGACAAAACAGTAAAATCTTTCGACAGTTTATTGATGAAATCAAGTTTCAGGGAGTGATGCATATACATAGAACCATCGGAAACCTCAACGGTATCAATTTTCAACTTGCTGACCAGCGTAACGTATTCATCGAACATATTGCGAATGGCAAATGCTTCAAAGAGAGTTCCTCCGAGATACACACGAATACCTGCCTCCTGGTAAATCTTTACTTTTTTCTCCACATTGCCCGAAACAAATGAAGTTCCAAAACCCAGTTTAATCAGGTCGGTGTAAGGTCCGTTGTTTTCAATAAAGTTTTCAGCTTCGCGGGTGCTTAAGCCTTTATCCATCATCATAGTAAGACCTGAGTTTCTGGGCTTGGCAGTTCGCTCAGGAATGAAAGGAAGATTTATGTACATATCTGGGTTTTATAATTATCTGGATTTCTTGAATACCCGGTCGGGTTGGTGGTTATTATCGATTACCTGTCTGAATATTTGCATCGTCCGGGTTTTTGGAAACAGATTGAACATCTCGGTGTGCCCCTGGTAATTAAGCCTTAACCCTTGTTTCAGGTACTTCTGAGCTGCACTCAGATCGCCCTCATAAGCAAAATAAGCGGCCAGCCGGTAATAAATCGCAGGATCATCATTATTGTATTCAAGCAATTGCTGCAGCATACATATGGCTTCCGGAATTCTTCTTTTTTTGAACAGCAGTTGTGCACACATCATCCAGGTATCGTAGTCATAAGGATTCAACTCAGAAGCTTTGGTAAAAGCCAGAATGGCCTTATTCAGCTTTCGGGCACTGCTGTATGCCTTACCCAGCATAAACCAGTAGTCGGCATTTTCAGGTTGAAGCGAGACGGCCTTCTTTATCATGTTAATGCTGAGCATGAATTTTCCCATGTTCAGATAAACCGAACCCAGTCCCAGCCATGCCTCAGAACACTCACTGGTTACAATCAACGCCTGCCTGTAAAAATCAAGTGCTTCGGGATAAAGGCCCATTTGGTGAAAACAATAACCCATCTCACACATGGCTTTGGTATTGGAATTGTCTTCAACCAAAAGTTCTTCATACACGCTGACAGCCCGGCAAAGTTCATTGTTCCGCAGCAGCATTTCTGCCTTGTCGAAATAAGCAGGTATGTATTGCGGATTAACCGCCAATGCGTAATCAAACGACTCTTCTGCTTTATCTTTATTTCCAATGCTATCAAATACAAGTCCCAGGTTATCCCAAACATGTTCTGCAAACGGGTCCAGGTCGAGGTATTTCTGGTAGTAATAAATGCTTTTCTGCGGATTATCAATCTTCAGGTAAGTGGAAGCCAGGTCATAAAGTACCAGAATATTTGCAGGATTGTGTTGAATGGCAACCCGAAGGTATTTTACAGCCAGTTCATTCATTTCCAATTGCATAAAAGATTGTGCAATTTCATAAGCCACTTCATCCTTGTCCTCAACACACATCATCAGTGCTCTTTGGAAAGACGATTCTGCTTCGTTACATTTTCCGGTAATATTTAATGCCAGACCTTTGGACAGGTGCATTTCAAAGTTATGATTCTCAACAGATTCAATACTTTTGAGAACACTTATGGCCTTGCCGGGTTTCCCGGTTTCAATGAGCAGCTGACTGTATCTGAGCTTCATGGAAGAGGCCTCCGGATGCTGTTTTATGGCCCTGCAAACTGCATCAACGGCTTCCCGGTAATTATACTGATCCCTGAAGTAGTCAATGATACACTCGTACTCACACAGGTCAAAGAAACTATGGCTGTTCCCGATAATCATGTCCTGATATCGTTTCAGCACATCCAAAGTTCCAAAATCATCATCGTAGTTATCCCAATCGCTGAACATGGCCCCAGTAGTTATCAGCTAATATAATAAAAAAGAAGAATAGCTTGTATGGCATATTTGACCAAAGAAAACATAAGTTTTGCACAGGTGTTTATAAATTATAGTTGCTTAATTTAATCTTCAGACCGGCATTGAGCTGCTGCAATTCTTTAACAAGCCTGTGTTGCGAGCCAAGTGACTCCCCTAACGAACCAACCAATGATGTCAGATCAGCAAGTAACTGGAGACCACTTTTATAATTACGGGCAATGGAATGTTTTTGTTCAAGCCTCAATAAAACTTCAAGCACGAGTCCATATTTATCAGCATAGTTCAGCAGCATACGTGCGTTAACCGGTCCGTACCTCGTCATCAGAACCCTCCATAACGATCCCTCTTTTGAATACGATTTCGCATTCCACATGAAATCGGCAGCAGTGGCAATTCGTATAATATCTACCTCGCTTTTGGGCGGGTAGTTCAGTAGATAAATGGTGGTATCGAGCCTGGAAAAATAATCACGCATGTCTTCATTGCCAAAGGGCTCAAAGATATTGTAGAGTCTGATCTTACCCGGATACCAGGGATAACTCCCGTTATAATGGCCTTGTTCTGAAGATATCAACAGTGAGTTATCCAGGAAAACAGGCCTTCCCCCCCTGCAATGAAGATATCGCTCAATATCGGCAGCGTCAGTAAATGTGCTGAAATAGGAAGATCCTGAATACAGGTAGCTGACATCATCTTTTCCGGAGCACTGTTTATAATCAATTGAATTATCAAGCATTTCATTATGAAACAACCCGGGAACCACCAGGTTTTTGTTCATCCTGCCGGCAACTGAATGGTTCACGATGATTGCGTCAGCACCTGAACTTACATCATCGGGCGTGGTACGTAACGAATAAGTATAGGTAAGTGTTGAATCGTCGGGAGTTAACATCTCCGACAACTGAAGGATGCTGACCATACTTTTCTTCGCATCTGAAAAACCTGTTGTATTGACAACCTGTGAAAGACCATTGGTTTTGCCATCTGTTGACTCACTGAAAATACCATTCAGCTTATAGCCAATCAGTTCATTGATCAGGTCGCCCTGTTGACTTGAATTCTGTGGGTCTGTTGCTTTTGGCATTGCACAAAAACGTAAAGAAAAATCCGGGTAATCAACAATGCCCGAATTGTGAAAAACAGGTGAGTTATTATCAATAAGCTGCACCAGGGAAAGTGCCGCATAATATAAGCCGGTTTCATTGCGGGCGTTCAGTAAAACCAGTTTGGGCTTATCCGCGGGCGAATAGATAAAATATCCCTGATGATGATTTTCAATTTCACGAAAAGGTGAAAACCCCTCATATTTGCTCATCAAAGGTGTATTTCCGATGCTGATTATAAGTTTTGCACCGTCATAGTTGACAGCACTGCCGGCCCTTAATATCCGAATCACAGGTATTTCTTTGTTGCCGGAGTTGCTTTTCAGGATACCTTGCCGGAAGTTTTCCTGTATGAGCCGGGCGGCATCCAAAACAAGATCACCTGCATCATCGGGTACAATGATTACAGGCAGCATGCCGGCATCCATTCCCGGTTTGAAATACACCACTGATTCCATCCTCTTCATCTTTTTGGGTGCAGGTATCAGGGTCAATGGCGTTGTGTATGCGGTATCCGTATACTGCTGCATTCTTTCAGTCAGTGAAAAGTTCTTCCCGGTATAGGTAAAGCTGATGCTGTCGATCCATAAAGTTCCGCGACCCTTCAGACCAATGAAAACCTTTACATAATGTGACGATGAGGGTATGTCTCCTTCCTGAAAAGGAAAGTAAGCCGATTTACCAATAATCTTTCCCCAGTTAAAAGATTTGATCTCCTTAAAGTTTGCAAATGACAACCCTTTGAATGAAGCATCGATTACCTGTTGAGCAAAGGGATAGCTGATGTGTGACTTAACCGGCATTTTATTCCTGTCGAAAAACTGAAGCCGGATGTCAACACCGTCAAACATGCGGGTGCCCATTCTGGCTTTTTGAGGAAGGGCATTTTCAAGTCTGACATATAACGAGAGCTTGTAATTGCCGGGGATAACCTTTACAAATTCGCTGATAACGCCTTCTCCCTGCTCATCTGTTTCATAGGCTGTATTCCGGGTCACCTTTATTGCCCTGTATCCGGAACAGGCTTCATTTACATCATAAGTGCTGTCATTTCGGATATCAACCCATTCCACATGACTTCCCAACTGTTGCCAGCCATCCAGCACAAATGAGGTTTTGTTGCTGTTGAGGTTAAAGGTCTTGCCGGTTTCAAAAGAATGGTTTCTCAGTAAATTGCCCCGGTCGGCTTTTTGAATCCTGACGCGGTATGGGATGGTCAAGGGCGCATCCGATGACCAGGTAAAGCGCTGATCCTCTTTATCATTGCGGCTGTGACACCCGGTAAGAAACAGGCTTAGAACCGCAGCAGAACAGATGCATACGCGGATATTCATTGTTTATGGGAAAATCTCCCTTTTAGCCGCCTTAAGTGTATTTTTTAACAGTGATACCACAGTCATCAAACCCACTCCCCCCGGAACAGGTGTTATATAGCTGCATTTGGGTGCCACTTCATCAAATTTCACATCTCCCAGCAGCTTAAAGCCCGACTTGGTTTGGTCCGACTTCACCCGGGTAATACCGACATCGATGACCACAGCTCCTTCTTTTACCATACCGGCTGTGATGAACTGGGGCTTGCCAAGTGCAGCAATGATGATATCGCTTGACCGGATTATTTCATCAAGATTACGCGTTCTGCTGTGGCACAACGTAACCGTGGCATCACCGGGGTCAGCTTTCTGCGACATGAGTATGCTGATGGGCTTGCCGACGATGTTACTGCGACCAACAACCACGCAACTCTTACCGGAAGTAGGAATGTTGTATCTTTTGATCAGTTCTATAATGCCTGCTGGTGTGGCTGAAACAAAGGCCGGAAGTCCCAACACCATGCGGCCCAGGTTAACCGGATGAAAGCCATCCACATCCTTGCGCGGGTCAATGGCTTCAATTACCTTTTGTTCAGAAATATGCGCGGGCAAAGGAAGTTGAACAATAAACCCGTCAATATCGGTGTCATTATTTAAGTCGTGTACGGTTTGCAACAGCCTGGCCTCGGTAACGTCATCCTCATAGCGAATCAGAGTGGATTTAAAGCCAACCTCACCGCACGATTTCACCTTACCTGCCACGTAGGTCTCACTGGCCCCGTCGTGCCCCACAAGAACTGCAGCAAGGTGAGGAGTTTTAAGCCCCCGGGTTTTCATTTCTTCAACTTCCCGGGCAATTTCGGCCCTGATGTCAGCCGCGATTTTTTTTCCGTCGATGAGTTGCATAGGTTTATTTGTTTATCTGCCGCGCATACCGGGCATATTATTCATCATACGCATCGGGTTCTTATTGGTGGTAATCATTTTCATGAGTTTCCGGGTCTCATCAAACTGTTTAACCAACCTGTTCACTTCCTGAATGCTGGTTCCGCTACCATCGGCAATACGCTTGCGGCGTGTGCCATTAAGAACTTCAGGATTGTCTCTTTCAGACGGTGTCATTGAATGGATGATGGCTTCAATTCCTTTAAAGGCATTATCATCCATATCCAGGTTTTTCAGCGCTTTTCCCACTCCCGGAATCATGCTAGCCAATTCCTTCACATTGCCCATTTTTTTGATCTGCTGAATCTGCCCCAGAAAATCAGTGAAAGTAAACTGATTCCTGGCTATTTTCTTCTGGATTTTACGGGCCTCATCCACGTCAAACTGCTCCTGCGCTTTCTCAACAAGAGTAACAATATCGCCCATGCCCAAAATCCTGTCGGCCATACGTTCCGGATGGAACAGCTCAATGGATTCCAGTTTTTCTCCGGCGCTGACATATTTAATGGGTTTATCCACCACAGCCCTAATGGAAAGGGCTGCCCCGCCGCGTGTATCACCGTCAAGTTTGGTAAGTACAACGCCGTCGAAATTGAGCCGGTCGTTAAACTCCTTTGCTGTATTCACAGCGTCCTGACCGGTCATGGAATCCACAACAAATAAAATTTCCTGTGGTGAAATATTTTTCTTAATGGATTCAATCTCATTCATCATAGCGGCATCAATGGCCAAACGACCTGCCGTATCCACAATTACCAGGTCGTGCCCCAGTCTTTTCGCTTCCCTGATACCGGCTTGTGCAATTTTCACCGGATCCGAATTGCCCTCCTCGGTATATACCGGAACCTCAACCTGTTTCCCGAGAATCTTAAGCTGTTCAATAGCAGCGGGACGGTATACGTCGCCTGCAATGAGCATGGGATTTTTACCTCTTTTACTTTTCAGGTGGTTTGCCAGTTTAGCAGAAAAAGTGGTTTTACCGGATCCCTGCAATCCTGCAATAAGAATAACCACAGGATTTCCTTTCAGGTTGATATCCACATGAGAGCCACCCATAAGTGCACTCAGCTCATCGTGAACCACCTTAACCATCATCTGGCCGGGTTTAACCGAAGTCAGGATTTTCTCACCCAATGCCTTTTGCCTGACGCTGTCGGTAAATGATTTGGCAATCTTATAATTGACGTCAGCGTCCAGCAGGGCGCGGCGGATCTCCTTCACGGTCTCAGCCACATTGATTTCGGTAATGCGACCCTCTCCCTTGAGTATTTTAAACGACCTTTCCAGGCGGTCTGATAAATTGTCGAACATATTTTTAGAGTTGATAATAATTTATAATATCATGTTTCAACCATTAGCCGTTAGCCGTTGGCCGTTAACAATAAGCCTTTGGTTTTAGGCGCTGCTGCCACTGCCACTGCTACTTGTCCCTTGTCCCTTGTCTCTTGTCTCTTGTCCCTTGTCTCTTGTCCCTTGTCCCTTGTTTCTCCAATCAAATATATTACATTCTTTCCGGCATTTCAATACCGAGCATTTCCATGCCTCGTTTTAAAATTCCGGCAGTCACATCCGACAGCATCAGGCGCATATCCCTGATTTCCGGATTCTCCTCCTTCAAAATGGAATAGTCGTGATAGAACTGATTGTATTCCTTTACCATATCATAGATGAAGTTTGCAATCAGTGAAGGATTGAAGGCATTACCGGCATCCTTTACCACTGAAGGAAATTCATGGATCATTTTCAACAGATTCTTTTCTTTGCTATTCAGGGCAACTGCAATAGTTGACTCAGCCGGCATGCGCACGCCCATGTCATCTGCTTTCCGGAAAACCGAGCGGATCCGGGTGTAGGTATACTGGATAAAGGGGCCGGTATTGCCATCAAAATCAATAGACTCCCGGGGATTGAACAGCATGTTTTTAACCGGATCCACCTTGAGCATATAATATTTAAGTGCACCCAGGCCGATGATCCTGAAAATATCTTCTTTTTCCTGATCATTCAGGCCTTCCAGTTTCCCAAGTTCTTTCGACATTTCACGGGCTGTTTCAATCATTTCATCCATCAGGTCATCGGCGTCCACCACGGTTCCCTCACGCGATTTCATTTTGCCCTCGGGCAGTTCCACCATGCCATAGGAAAGATGGTGCAATGTTTTGGCCCAGGGAAAGCCCAGCATATCCAAAATGATAGCCAATACCTTGAAATGATAGTTTTGTTCATTTCCCACCACATACACCATTTTGTCAGGGGTGTAATCCTGTTGCCTGGCCTGAGCAGTGCCGATATCCTGGGTCATATAAACCGAGGTGCCATCGGAACGGAGCAGCACCTTTTCATCGAGGCCTTTATCTCTCAGGTCGGCCCAAACAGAGCCATCCTCGTGCTGAACAAGAACATTTTTCTCCAGCCCCTCCAGAACGGTCTTTTTGCCGGGAATCCAGGTTTCCGATTCATAGTATATCTTGTCGAACTGCACGCCAAGCCTTTTGTATGTTTCATCGAATCCTTTATATACCCAGGCATTCATTTTCTCCCAGAGATTTCTGACTTCCGCATCCCCGGCCTCCCACCTTCTGAGCATTTCCTGGGCCTCAAGCATCAGGGGTGCAATCTTTTCAGCATTTTCCTTAGTCTGCCCGCTATTTACCAAGTCATTCACCTGTTTTTTATATTCCAGGTCGAATTTAACATAATACTCTCCCACCAGGTGATCGCCTTTTTTGCCTGATGATTGCGGTGTTTCACCATTACCCCATTGTTGCCAGGCGAGCATCGATTTGCAGATGTGAATTCCCCTGTCGTTTACCAGATTGGTTTTGATAACCTTTTTGCCGGTGGCAGCCAATATATTGCTGACTGCAAAACCAAGCAGGTTATTCCGGATATGTCCCAGGTGTAAAGGTTTATTGGTATTTGGCGATGAATATTCAACCATGATCTTTTCTGAGCCGGAAGTGGCATTGAAAAAACCGTAATTTTCAGTAATGAATGCCTTATTCAGAAAACTCAGATAATAGGAATCGATGATACTCAGGTTCAGAAAACCTTTTACCACACCAAAGCCGGCAACTTCATCACAGTTAATTTTTAAGTAATTGCCAATCTCAACAGCTGTGTTTTCAGGTGATTTTCCCGAAAGCCTCAGAAGCGGAAATACCACAAGTGTAATATCACCTTCGAATTCTTTTCTTGTTTTCTGTAATTGAATTTGCTCCCCGGAACAATCCTTTCCATATAATTCCCTGACTGCTGCAATAGTTTTTGCAGTCATCATCTGATCAATAGCCTGCATTTTTCTTTTATTGAAGGCACAAATATAAATTCATTTTTTAATATCTTTAAGATAAAAAGACCTATGGAAGTTAAAGACAAGGTATTCAATGCCATGTTCAGGGCCGGCAAACCGATCAGAACCGTTGAAGCGGCAGAACTGGCCGGAGTGGAGAAGAAAGACGCTGAAAAGGCTATCAAAACGCTGAATGCCGAAGGCAGGGTTTTCAGTCCCGCAAGGTGCATGTGGCAGGTAAAGAAGGAGTAAGCAGCTCTGATATTTTAAGTATAAGGCTTAATCAGTGAAATTCTTTTTTTCTATCTTTCCAAAAAAAATATGGCTGCCCATATCAAAGAAGTTCTTTCAAAAAAAGATCTTCGTCACTTCATCTATCTTCCCGAAAAAATTCATGCCAGTCACAAAGAATGGATTTACCCGTTGTATTTTGACGAATGGAATTTTTACAATCCTGCAAAAAACCGCTTCTTCAGCGATTGTGACACGCTGCTGCTGCTGGCGTTTAAAAACGGAGAACCCGTGGGGCGTATCATGGGTATTATTAATCACAAATACAACAAAGTACGCCATGAGAAATACGGACGCTTTTTTGCTTTGGAATGTTATGATGATGTTGAAACGGCAAAAGAATTAACAGCAGCAGCAGAGGCATGGTGTCGGAAAAAAGGTATGGAGAAAATAGTGGGTCCTTTTGGCTTCTCTGAGAAAGATCCGCAGGGGTTCATGGTTGAAGGCTTTGATCAACCGGCCATTATTGCTACCAATTACAGCCTGCCCTATATGCCCGGTCTTATGGAAACGTGCGGGTACATAAAAGAAATTGACTGTGTTGATTATGTGCTGCCTGTACCGGATGTGATACCCGATTTTTACCGGACTATATGCCAGCGAATACTGGATAACAACAGCTTCATTTTAAAGGAATTTACAAGCCGCAGGCAGCTAAGGCCAGTAATCCGGCCGGTTTTTGAATTAATCAATGCCACATATGCCCCGATATATGGTTTCAGTGAACTAACGCCCAAGGAAATAGATTACTTTGCCAACCGGTACCTGGCTATAATCAACCCGCAATTTGTTAAGGTTGTTTTCAATGAAAGGCACGAGGTGATTGCATTTGCAATTGCAATGCCTGAATTATCTGATGGCATAAGGAAAGCACGCGGAAAACTTTTTCCAACCGGAATCATTAAGATTCTCAGGGCTTCCAAAACCACAAAGTTACTGACCATGTTACTGGGTGCCATTCGAAATGATTACAGAAATATAGGGCTCGATGCGCTCATGGGAATGAAGATGATTGAATCGGCCCGGAATATGAAGTTCGAACAAATTGACAGCCACCTGGTGTTGGAATCGAATGTAAAAATGAGAGCTGAGTATGAAAAGCTTGGAGGTGTTGTTAAAAAACGCTACCGCATCTTTGGCAAGGCACTTTAAAAGTAAAGTATGGAAAGCAGGGTTACTGCCACAACCAGGTGTATCAGATTTAACGGCAATCCTATCTTCAGAAAATCGCGGTATGAATATCCGCCCGGCCCATATACCATTAAATTGGTTACACATCCTTTGGGGGTAATATAGGTGCAGGCAGCAGCATAAGCTACTGCAAGTGCAAACGGAGTACCCGGAATACCAAGCTGCTGGGCAACACTCATGGCAACCGGAAATACAATGGCCACAGATGCCTTTGAAGTGATGTAAGCAGCAAGCAAAGCGGTAATCAAATAAATACCTGCAAGTACACCTGTTTTTCCAAATGGAAAAAAGCCCGAAATTACCGTGTTGGCAATCATTTCAGCAGCGCCGGACTTCATCATGGCAGTTCCCAGTGCCAATGACAGCACAATGATCATGGCCAAATTGTAATCGATATTACCCGGAATGTCTTTAGGATGTGTAATTTTCAGGATCATGGCCACCAGAATCATTACCGTAAGCCCCATAAACAAGGAAATAAGATTAAGGGCAGAAAGAATGACAACAGAAAACAATCCGCCTATCATGATAACCGATTTGTACATATCGAGGTTCAGGTATTCAGTAACCTTGGATATGAAGTAGAAGTCGATTGTATCTTTTGAACGGCTCACAAAATTCTGACCGGCAAACAGCAGCAAAACATCACCTGCCTTTAAAACCACTGCTCCCATTTTGCCTTCAATCTTTTCTCCATTCCTGTGAACAGAAATGATGGCCGCATCATACTTTCCCCTGAAGTTGGAATCTCTCACCGATTTGTTGATCAGCGAAGAGTTTTGTGAGACGACCACCTCATAAACATTGGCACGCCGGAGGCGTGTCAGCATACCAACTTCCGGAAGAACCAAACCTGATTTGGCATTAAGCAACTCAGCAATATTGCTGGTTTCGCCTTTGAAAACCAGGATGTCATCCTGATCAAGCAGGATATCTGAAGGCACATCAATGATCCTGAATGATCTACGAAGAATTGCGGTAAGCGACAATCCCTTGATATCCAGCAACCCCGATTCACGGATGGTCTTTCCAATCAGGTGAGAGCGCATACGGACCTTGGCCTCTATGACGTATTCCCTTGAACTTGCGCTGAAATCGCCCATCACACCGGCTTTTGAAGGAAGAAGGCGGTCCCCGAAAAGCACCAGGTAAAGCCAGCCAATGATAATCATTGGTATGCCAACCCATACAAAATCAAACATGCTCAGCTTCTCCTGCCCGGGCAGGATAGTCTGGTCAATGATCATGCTGTTGACGATCAGGTTGGTTGAAGTGCCGATAAGTGTTGCCGACCCACCAATAATTGAAGCATATGATAGCGGTATCAGAAATTTTGACGGCGCCAGGTTGTTTCTTTTGGCCCAGTTATTCACATAGGGCATCATTACCGTAACCAGCGGCACATTGTTCAGAAACATGGAGAATACCGGCACAGCCAACGTCATCCGGCTGATGAAATTACGGGGAGTTTTCACCCGCCTGAAAATCCGGTCGAATGAAAACTCAATTATGTCTGTTTTGCGTATTACATCACTGAATAAAAGCACAAGTACAACAACGGCAACCTGTTCGTTTCCAAATCCGTTCACAATTTCTGCAGGTGTGAGAATGCCAAAAATACCCAGTGTGACAACACCTATTAACAGGGTAAATGACACACCCATGATGTTCCAGAAGAGCGATATGAGTATGAAAACCAGGACAACAAAAACTAGTACGAGATCAAACGAAATCATATCCGGAAATTAAAATGCCGTCATACATATCGGTCAATGTATCCGCTAATGTATGAAATATTCACAATTTTGAAAACCCTAGGGTTGTTGAACTGTTAATAATATAGGCTATATTTGAAAATTCACATAAGAAATTAGTTTCTTCATTTATGACACAGATTAACATGCTTAAACCGGCTGCGGTTTGGAGTTTCTTTGAGGAGATACTGGCAATACCGCGTCCTTCCAAGAAGGAGGAAAAAATAATCCAATACATCATCCGATTTGCCGAAAAGAACAAACTCGATTACAAAAAAGACGAACAGGGAAATATTCTGATCCGTAAGGCTGCCTCAAAAGGATATGAGAACCGCAAACCCGTTTGCCTGCAGAGTCATTTGGATATGGTTTGCGAAAAAAACAGTTCAAGTCAGCATAACTTTGAAACCGATCCGATTAAAACAACCATTGATGGTGATTGGGTAAGAGCCGTAGATACCACGCTTGGTGCCGATAACGGCATTGGTATTGCTGCCATGCTGGCTGTTTTGGCAGATCCTGCCATTGAACATGGGCCCGTTGAATGCCTTTTCACAACAGACGAAGAGACGGGGCTGAACGGAGCCAAGGGATTGAGTGCCGGTTTCTTTGAAAGTGAAATATTGCTTAACCTGGATTCCGAAGATGAAGGGGAATTGTTCATTGGATGCGCTGGCGGCATGAATACGCTGGCTACCATGAAGTATAACTTAAGGCCTACGCCCGAAGGATCTGCTGCATTCCGCATCGAAGTCACCGGGCTTCAGGGCGGCCATTCCGGCACCGATATTCACAAAAACCGCGGTAATTCCATTAAGATTCTGAATCAGTTTCTTTGGGAGTCCAGAAATCGTTTTGGAGCGCGGCTGTGCGTTTTCGAAGGAGGCAACCTGAGAAACGCCATACCACGGGAGGCATACGCTATTGTTGTTATCCCCGAGAAATACAATGACGTGTTTTCAGGCTACTTCCGCGATTACTGCAAGATTATCAAAAGCGAGTATTTGGTTGATGAGCCCGGCATTCAGCTTGCCCTTACACCTGCCCCGCTACCCGAAAAGGTGATGAAGAAGAAAGTTCAGGAAAAACTGCTGAATGCCCTTTATGCCTGTCCCCACGGAGTCATTTCGTGGAGCAGGGTGATGAGTGACCTGGTTGAAACATCCACCAACCTGGCATCCATCAGGTTTGAGCCCATGAACCGCATCATCATTGCTACCAGCCAGCGCAGCTCGGTTGATACGGCAAAAACACAAATTGCCAACACAGTGAAAAGCACATTTAAACTGGCAGGCGCTATGGTGGAACAAACTGAAGGTTACCCGGGTTGGAATCCAAATCCTGATTCCGTCATCCTGACTATTACCAAATCCAGCTATCAGAAACTTTTTAAGGTGGAACCGGCAGTCAAGGCCATACACGCCGGACTGGAATGCGGACTATTTCTTGAAAAGTATCCTTACCTGGATATGATTTCGTTTGGCCCGACCATACTTGATCCGCATTCTCCTTCGGAGCGGATCAACATAGCCACAACCGAGAAATTCTGGCTGCTTTTGCTGGATGTGCTTAAGGAAGCACCAATTCAAAAGTAATCCCAGAATATAAGTGCCTGATGGGTGCGAATCCGGATTATTCGGCTGGTTCAAAATCCTCTTTGCTCACGCCGCAAACCGGACAAACCCAGTCATCAGGGATGTTCTCAAAAGAGGTGCCGGGAGCAATCCCGCCATCAGGATCTCCCTCAACAGGGTCATATATGTAGCCACATACAATGCACTTATACTTTTTCATCATAGGTTAATGCTCTTTTCTTTGCAAAAATATAACTTTACCTGAAATTTGAACACTAATGTAAATCCATCTGATCAGCATGATTTCATTGCAAACAGAAAATGTAACTCCGATGATTACACCAGAAAAGATATAAACCTAACCCAAGTAAACCGTGATTATAAAAAACAAAGCAGTGATGATTTCATTGACTTGCATGCTATCATTAGTTGCATGCCTCCCCATGGAGGATCCTCCAAAGGAAACCATTGATCTGCAAAAACTGAACAACTTGCCGGAGCTGTTGAATGAGAATTCGGGGATGACAGCGTATGATGACCTAATCTGGTTCATCAACGATGGTGGAAATGACTCTGCAATATACGGTTATAAACAAAGTGCAAGAACCGTGGAACGGTCCGTTGCCATCCGGAATTCGAGCAATGTGGACTGGGAGGATATAACACAAAACGAGGAATATCTGTTTATCGGCGATTTTGGCAACAACGCTTCGGGAAACCGGAATGATCTTAAAATTTACATGATCAGCAAATCAGATCTTACTCCAACTGCTGATACTATTGTACCTGCCGGAATCATTCATTTTCAGTATGAAGACCAGACTGATTTCTCACCTGTTGCTAACAACACCACTTCATTTGACTGCGAGGCTTTTATTGCTACTGAAGATTCCATTGTACTGTTTGCAAAAGACTGGCTGAACGAGCAGACCCGATTGTATACCCTGCCCCTGATTCCGGGAAATCATGTGGCGAAGCTAAGAAAACAATGGAATGTGAACGGACTGGTTACTTCAGCTGCCTGGTCGGCTGATGAGCAGGTTCTTTATTTGCTGGGGTATACCAGCATGGCATTACCCTTTCTTACCATATGGTCAGGTTTTGATTCCGATAATCTCACTTACAGCGAAGTGAGCCGCACCGAATTTTCAAACCTGATGCCCACTCAGGCGGAAGGAATAGCAATTCTCCCTGACGCATCGGTTTTGATTTCTTCGGAAGCCTTTACCCAAATCAGCAACATGACAAAAAGCCCCGAATTGTTTGTTGTTGATTATGACTAATGCGAATCGTTCAGCGTGTTGACTTTTACACAGGGCTTTGCACTGAGGCTTATGTAAACTCTCAAACATAAGCCCTGAATGGCATACGCGTCAACTTAATTGTTTTATTTTGTTTTTAATCAATGCTTTAATTAATCCGGCCTTCTAATATGACTTGTATAATTTTCATAACCAGGGAAGAATTATATAAGATTTGATTTGTTAGATGTATTAAATTTTGAAATATAAGTTATGGCTTTGCAATCAAGATGGTAAGTACGATG
>JAFGOR010000253.1 GCA_016926375.1 Bacteroidales bacterium | reverse complement strand
CTTTGATTGTCGTGTGAGTATACATAGCTGTAACCAACAGATAACCACAGGTTAGGTAATAGTTTCTGCTTTGTCAGAAGATCCACTCCGCTGATATGTGCGCTGGCAATATTCTGATACTGACGTGTGGGCTGAGCAGAGTCCGGTAGCCATCGATCTGTTATCATATCGGATAATACATTCCGGTAAACCGTGACCGAGGAGTTATTCCAGGGCTTTGTATATTCAATGGATGCCGATGCAAAAACAGAAGATTCGGGTTTCAGGCTGGTATTTCCTATAACTATCCACTCGCCAAAGTGATCAAAATACATAAACTGTTCTTTTAAGGAAGGTGACCGGAAGCCTGTTCCCGCAGATGCCCGCAGGTTGACTGAATGGTGCCTGAACATCACCGATACTTTTGGAGCTGCATGAAAACCGTAGTTGCTGTGATGACTGCCCCTGATACCTGCCACTATATTCCATTTTTCACCAATTTCCAAATCATCCTGAATATATACAACCCATTCTCCGTCATCTTTTACTCCGCCCTGGTTCCTTACAGAAAAAAGGGTCTCATAGCTGTATTCCAATCCGGTTATAAAACTGTGTTTTTCAGAAATTTTAAAATTACCCTGCACTTTTGCATTGTGTATGATATCATAGGCTTCTTTTTCCAGCTCATTGTCCAACTGCTCCAATACATTGAATGTGTTATAACGGTCGCGATAAAGTGAAAATTCGAAGTTGTTTTTGTTCATATAATACTTGCCCTTTAACCCGATATTGTATTGCTGATACAGGTCGTGTGTAGGTCGTACACTTACATTTTTGCGTTCGAACTGGTAGTAATTTGCATAGGGAGCCAGTGTCAGTGAGTTGCCCGGAGTAAACTCAAAGCGCTGGCTTAAGCTCAATGAACGATAGGGGTTTTGAGTCCAATCGTGCGGTGTTTCAGAGGTGAGATCATATCCATCGGTTCGGCTTAAATTGAATCCTGTTCGTCCTCCCACATTCTTTTCTTTCCAGGCTACTGAACCGCCGGTAACCAGCTCGTTGTTACGTGCATATTTTGAAAATAACCGGCCTTCAAGAGGTCTGTTGATTTTTTTTGTGATGATGTTGATTACGCCGCCGATGGCATTGGAACCGTAGAGTGAGGAGGATGCACCTTTTATCACCTCAATCCTTTCAATCTGCTCAAGATTCAGCATGGAATAATCAATGTCACCGTTCACTTCACCCGCAATTCTTTCACCATCTATCAGGAACAGTACGTATTTGGCATCCATTCCCTGCATGGTTACCGATGTTTTTGTACCCAACCGGCTGATGCTGAAACCCGGGACCACTTCCTGCAAAGCTTCAGCCACATTATAAATACCCGCATCGAGCATCTTGCGTGCACTGATCGTTTGCGTGATCACGGGAACCGTTTTCAGGGTTTTTTCGGTTCGGGTTCCGGTTACAACAACCTCATTCAGGTTTATCTGTGAGGCAACCAACATGAAATCAACATGGTTTTCTCCCGGGGTTATTGTAATTCCTTTTTCAATGGTTTCGTATCCGATAAGTGAAACACGCGCCAGGTGATAACCAGCATTAAGCTTACCAATTCGGAATGTGCCGTTTTTGTCGGCAACTGATCCGGCTGTTGAGTTTTCGAAATACACAACTGCATCTGCAGCAGCCGAACTGTCGGGTAACAAGATGTTGCCCGACAATTCCGCTTCCTGAGCGCAAATGACTAAATCCGGCAATACAAACAAAATGATCAGAAGCAGTCTCATCAGCATCGGAATAAATAGGAATACTCACCCGCTTTTATTTCGGGAATAGAGGAAAACCAGTTATGAACAGTTATTCGAGTTGCTCTGTGCCGTTGGATTGGTATAAGTATTGCATGGTAATGTGACCTGACTCGTTTGCAGCGCTGTAATAACTTTTAAACCAAACCTTGGCATAATCACCTTTTGCAGTTTTTATCACATAAATCGTATCGGAAGGTACAATCTGGGTGCCCTGAGTGGCCATTTCCATGGAGAACCAGTTATACAATTCCGGATTAACCAGATAGGTTGCATATCCCTGCTGAACGGCAATGGTAATCTCATCATCCTGAACAAATTGTAGTGTGTCTGCAACCTGTGCCAGGTTGTCGAAGCCTTGCTGGCCTGTAAGTCCTGAATTGGCGGCACATCCCTGTCCGCTACCCGATTGGCCTCCGTTGGTGCGAATCCGGTACCGCTGAAAGGCGAGATCCCATGCATCTGAGGTTGACGGGTCGGTTATCGTTAGCGTATCATTTGTGTCAAAGCTGAAATACTTCCAGGAATTTGAATTGGTAGCATTGATAACAATGGTTGTTGCCTTACTTGCTGCATCGTTGTCTTTTTCCTCGCATGCAACTATAACTAGGGCCATAGCAAATAAAACTGAATGTCTGAAATTCATTTTGGTATTTTTAGTGAATTGCAAAAATAGATTCAGCAAATTAATACATCAAGTAAAATGCCGATTTTTATATTAAAAAACGATTAATAATATGCAGGATAAGGATGGATTGAATTTGGGTGATCAGGAAGGATATGCCGGTCAGAACCTACCGGTTGCCATCATCACAAGGGAGCAGTCGCGCACCACCCTGATGTTGTAACTTTCGAGCCATTCCTGGAATTCAGGGCTTTCTGTGCCGGGATTGAAAACCACTCTTTTGGGCCGGAGTGACAGCACATAATCAAATATCTCACCCTGATGATCAGGTGAAAGGTAGACGAGTATGGTATGCACATCAGAAAGCGGAGGTTGACCTGTTATTATAGGTATGTTGCCAATACTTCCTTCACGTTTGCCAATGGCAACTACTTCATAATTGTTACTCAGCAAACGCCTCACTGCCTTATTGGAATACCTTTCGGGATTTGGGCTGGCACCGAGAACAACCACCAGGCTCATGTTTCTTTATATATCAGGGCAACCGCGTATACAGAAATTCCCTTTTCCTCGCCCACGAAACCAAGTTTTTCAGTTGTAGTGGCTTTGACCGAAACATTCCCGGGATCTGTTTGCATAGCTTTTGCAAGGCATTCAACCATTTGGGGTATGACGTCTTTTATTTTCGGACGTTGAAGACAAATCGTGCTGTCGATATTGCCCACAAGGTATCCCTTTTCTTTGAGGATTTTAACGGTTTGTTCAAGCAGTATCACACTGCTGATATTTTTATAGGTTGCTGAATTATCAGGAAAGTGAAAACCGATGTCCCTTAAGTTGGCAGCTCCCAAAAGTGCATCGCAAATGGCATGGATCAGTACATCGCCGTCGGAATGAGCAACAATACCTTTTTCATGAGGTATTTCAATGCCTCCCAGAATTAGTTTGCGTCCTTCGGCAAGCTGGTGCACATCGTATCCGATACCAACTCTCATCAACATGGTACAGGGGATTATCTTCGTTTTTTACCTTCAGGAAAATTCATACCCAGCGTGAAGCGCATGGTGTTGGCCAACGGGTTGTTTTTGCCTTTTGTGGATATCAGGTAAGAAAAATCGAGGAAAAACACATTGAATTTCAATCCGATACCGGCAGTAAAGAATTTCCTGTTGCCTTTGGTGTCGCTCTCGTTGAAGTATCCCAGGCGCATGGCAAACTGATCGTGATACCAGTATTCAACCCCGGCTGAGATCATGATTTCCTTCATTTCTTCTTTAAATCCACCCGGGGCGTCGTAAAACGACTGAATCCAGCTGAGTGGGATGGAGTTGGGTATTTCTTTGCCAAACAGCACCGTATCGCCGTTAGTAGACATCTTTGGAGGTGTTGGTACGAGCAATTTATTCAGATCGGCAGCCAGTGTGAAAGAATTGTATTCATCAATATCAAGGGTATATCTGGCGCCGAGGCGCAGGTTAGCAGGGATGAACTGCTTGTCGGAACCTTCGGTATAAGAAATTTTGGTACCCAGGTTTGAAAAATTCAATCCCCAGGCAAATTCACCATCCATTCCTCCCAGGCCTACCGGACGTTGGTAATAAAGACCCAAATCGGAAGCAAAGGAATAACCGGCATTATATTGCTGTCCGTCAACACTTCCGCCACCGGTAATGTCGCTTCGGATGAACCGCAACACGAGAGCAGCAGACATGTATTCCGAAAGCAACCTGGAATAACCGAAATCAATTGCAAACTCATTTGGAGTGTATTCACCTGTTTCCACGCCTTCCATGTCTCTGAAAATGATCTCGCCCATGGAGAAATACTTCAGTGATCCGCTGATGGCCTGTTTGTCATCGAAACGATAAAAAGCAGAAAGGTAGGCCAGGTTGATATCGTTTACCAGGTTTCTCAACCAGGGTGTGTAAGCAAGTGATACTCCGGCCTTGTCCTTGTTGAATACATATTTTGCAGCATTCCAGTGCTGGGAATTCACATCAGGTGAACTGGCTACGCCAAGGTCTCCCATAGCGCCGGCTCGTGAATCAGGTGAAATGGTAGTAAAGGGTACGGTGGTTTGAATAGAGTTCAATTCACTACCCAGCAGGTCTTTGGTTATTCCTCCCGATCCCTGGGCCGCCAGGCTAGTCAATATCCCTGTTAAACAAACGATAATTATGGTTAATCGTCTTAAAATCATTATGCTGAATTATTTTAGTGGCACAAAGTTATAATAATAATTAATTTTTCTGTCGATTTTAGGTTGCCTGGTTTTTGTTGGTATTGTTTGTTTAGATTGAATTGGCATACATAATAACCTGCAATTAACATTTTTATTGCCTGATCACAACAAGTTTTTGATGGCTGCTGGTCTGGCGGCCATTCATGTCGGTCAGGGTGATCCTGTAAGGATATATGCCCTGTTTTAGTTTGTTGCCGTTTTGATCTGTCAGGAACCATTCGGGTAATCTTGTGTTGAAACCGGAGGTAATGATGTCTTCATTGAAGCTGGCAACAAGTCTGCCGGCCATATCAAAAACACTTATACTTACGGTGAGTGCCTCTCCTGCCTGGTTGTGCTCGAAGGTGAAGTGGGTGTAATCGCTGGCAGGGTTGGGGAAATTGCCTGCATTGACTATAATAATGCTGTTACCCGATATTACCTTGAATTCAATGATTTCTTCGCAGGAATTATTGAAGACATCCCATACTTTTAGCCGGAGTGAATGCCATCCTTCCTCCAGGTTCTGCATCGGGTACCTCAGGATTCCCGATGTGAAATTATTCAGGTCAGCCTCGAAAAATTCATTCATAATAATGGGCTTGCTTACATCTCCGTCAATTACCCCGGTAATATCGTGCCCGATTCCGTTACCGATTGTATTGATCCCGCTTTCATCAGTAATGACAGCATAAATAACCGGATTTGGATTGGTGATTCCTTCATTGTTGAAGTATTCATCGTTCAGGTAAAGGGAGATATCAGGCCCGTTTTCATCATAAACTACCGATTCATTGGTCCCTCCAATCACACAATTGCTGAAGTAGCCACCGGCATCAATCTGTTGATCGGTGGAATAATAAACAATCTTTCCAAAACCGTAACTGTAGGTGATGTCCTTTGGTACCATGAATTCAAATGTGAATCTTCCGTTAACCACGCTTACTTTTCCTTTATAAAGCAAATCTTCGCGCGTATTGAACTGAATGGGTATTGCTCCCTTATCGTTGGCCAATGTGGTGATTTTTTTAACTTTATCAAAAACAGAAGGATACACTGTTCCATTGAAGGCTTCCAGTAAATTGCCGCTTTCATCATCAACATGACCGGAAATTCTGATCCTTGAGAATGCTTTCAGTGTGTCGGTGGGCCCATTTGCCGGCATACCATTAAGTGAATCCGTAACAATGTGATATCCGGGGATGGCCAGTGTCAGTGCAGGATCGCCCAGCAAAATGAAATTGAGTTTGTTCCTGTTGGTTCCCATGGCGTTTTTCGTGGTTTTTAAGATGTCGCCAAGCTTGTAGTAGTTGCCATTACTGTCCTTTTCAAAAATCACATCATAAAGCCTTGTATTGAGCGCGTGATTGTCGGTTGAATAAACTATTCTTGTGGTTGTGAT
>JAFGOR010000252.1 GCA_016926375.1 Bacteroidales bacterium | reverse complement strand
GTGCCAATGGCAGTGCCCTGCATGCAGCGGGAGAGAGGGGGCATATGCCCTAATTGATTTCCCCTGGCTGAAGCCAGGGGCTATTGATAAAATACAATATTCCTGCCCCTCTCTTGTCCCTTGGCTAAAGCCTGGCGGCAGGCAGGTTCAAGTCTGTCTGCCGCCAGGCAGGCACTCCGTGTTTGGAAAAAACTCTTAAGTTGACGGCTATGACTCCTCATACTTCGACAAGCTCTGTATGACATCGCTTCTGCCTTGGCTCTTGGCTCACAGCTCATGGCTCTTAGCTCACAGCTCACAGCTCGTAGCTTGAGATCACACAATCATGACAAAAATTATACTCCATTCTGATTTATATCAGTATCAGCCATTTTCCCCACATACGTCATGAATTGTTTGCTCAGAATTGGCTAACATTGCCAAACAAAACTCCTTTTTTACTTATGAAGAAAAGAGTGAAGGTTATTGAGCGTGACGATGTGGTGGTGAAATTTGCCGGTGACTCCGGCGACGGGATGCAACTTACCGGTGCCCAGTTTTCCGACACTTCGGCTTTTTTTGGCAATGACCTGGCCACCTTCCCTGATTACCCTGCCGAAATCAGGGCTCCACAGGGTACCGTAGCAGGTGTTTCCGGATTCCAGGTGCACATTGGTCATAAGGAAGTTTCCACACCCGGTGACCTGGCCGATGTATTGGTTGCCATGAACCCTGCGGCATTGAAAGCCAACATGAAATGGATCAGGCCGGGAGCTACCATCATTGTAGACATTGACAACTTCGACTCCAGGCATTACAAACTTGCCGACTACATTGAAGACCCTCTTGGAGACGGCTCACTAGAAGACTACAATGTAGTGAAAGCCCCGATTACCGAAATGACACGGGATGTGATCCAAAAATTCGGACTTCCGGCAAAAATTGCCGATAAAACAAAAAACCAATTCGTAGCAGGAATCCTGTTCTGGCTGTTCAACCGCGATTTGTCTATTGGTGAAAAGTTCATCCGCGAGCGGTTCAAAAGCAAACCCGAACTGATTGAAGCCAATCTTGAAGTATTGCATGCCGGCTATAATTATGCCGAAACCATTGAAGCCATTGAAGCTACCTACCAGGTGAAGCCCGCCATTAAAGGGGCCGGGTTATACCGGAATATAACCGGAAACATTGCCATTGCCTGGGGTTTGCTGGCTGCAGCAGAGAAATCGGGCCGGAAACTTTTCCTGGGCTCCTATCCCATCACTCCGGCTTCGGAAATCCTTCAGGAATTATCCAAAATGAAAAACCTCGGAGCTGTTGTATTCCAGGCCGAAGACGAAATTGCCGGAATTTGTTCCGCTATCGGCGCTTCTTTTGCCGGCTGCCTGGGCGTTTCATCAACATCCGGGCCCGGCCTCTCATTGAAAAGTGAAGGACTCGGGCTGGCTGTCATCACGGAACTTCCGTTGGTGGTTGTTAATGTCCAAAGAGGCGGACCATCAACAGGCCTGCCAACCAAAACGGAGCAATCCGACCTGCTCCAGGCACTCTACGGCAGGCATGGTGAAAGTCAGGTTGTTGTGCTTGCATCATCAACACCTGCCAATTGCTTTGATTACGCCTATGTGGCTTCCAAAATAGCCATTGAACATATGACTCCGGTTATCCTGCTTTCAGACGGATACCTGGCAAACGGATCGGAACTCTGGCAGATACCCAAAGTAAAAAACCTGCCGCCCATCAATGCCCCGCTTGTAAAGGACAACGATACCGATTACCAGCCCTATAAGCGCAATGCCATCAACCTGGTGCGCTCATGGGCCATACCCGGCCAGCCGGGACTCCGGCACCGTGTAGGAGGACTTGAAAAAGCCGACCTGACAGGGGAAATATCCTACGACCCCTATAATCATGAAAAAATGACTTTGCTGCGTACCGAAAAAATTGCACGGGTGGCTAACAGCATTCCCAAACAACAGGTATTCGGACCGGAAGAGGGAGATCTGCTGGTGGTTGGCTGGGGAGGCACCTATGGCGCACTATACACTGCCGTTGTTGAAATGCAGGAAGAAGGACACAGCATCAGCCTGGCCCAATTTAACTACATTAACCCATTGCCATTAAACGTTTCCGATGTTTTCAGCAAATTCAGGAAAATAATCATCTGCGAACTCAATCTGGGCCAGTTTGCTGCCTACCTGAGAAGCAAATTGCCGCAACACACCTACCTGCAGTTCAATAAGGTGCAGGGACTGCCATTCCTCATTTCGGAACTGAAACACAAGTTCACGGAAGTATTAAATGAAACGAAGCAGTAGCCATGGAAAACAACTTTAATATCAGCATACAGGATTTTAAAATGGACAAACCGGCACGCTGGTGTCCCGGCTGCGGAGGGCATGCAGTGCTGGCAGCCATTCAGCGTGCGTTGCCCGAAACCGGGGTAGATAAGAATAAGGTGGTTTTTGTTTCCGGTATCGGATGCTCTTCGAGATTCCCTTACTACATCAACACCTATGGATTTCATGGCCTGCACGGACGCGGGGCAGCCATTGCTACCGGTATCAAACTGGCAAATCCCGAACTCAGTGTTTGGCTGGTTACAGGAGACGGCGACTCCATGGCCATCGGCGGCAACCATTTTATTCACCTCCTGCGCCGGAATTTAGACATCAAGATCCTGCTTTTTAACAATAAAATCTACGGTCTTACCAAAGGCCAGTACTCACCTACAACGCCCAAGGGAAGTGTTACCAAGTCATCGCCCTATGGCACCATTGAGGAGCCTTTTCTTCCAGGAGAACTGGCCATGGGTGCTCAGGGAAACTTCTTTGCCCGTGTGGTGGATACCGATCTCGAAATGATGAAGCAGGTTTTCATACAGGCCGCGCGGCATAAAGGAACTGCCCTTATCGAGGTGCTGCAAAACTGTGTCATCTTCAATGACGATATTCATGCCGAAATCACCAGCAAGGAATCCAGGGATGAAAACCAGATTTACCTGCAACACGGCAAACCCATGCTCTTTGGAAAAAATAAGGAATTAGGCCTGATTCAGGAAGGAACCCGGTTCAAGGTGGTGAAAGTTGGCGAAAATGGAATCCGGTTGGAAGATATCCTGGTGCATGACGCCCTGGATCATGACGATACCAAGGATTATATGCTGGTGCGCATGAGCAGGCCACATTTTCCCATTGCCATGGGGGTAATCAGGGCATGCAAATCGGAGGTATACGAAGACATGCTGTACGACCAGATGAATACCATCAGGCAAACATCAAAGATTCAATGTGTTGATGACCTACTGACCGGCGGTAATACCTTTTCGATATGATATTTTATGCCCTGACAGGCAAGCCGTCTACTTATGTAAAACAATTAAGCACGGAGTGCTTAAATTTGAATAGCGCCGGGTGAAACCCGGTGTGAGAAAGCCTCACGGTCATCTCCAACCACGGAGTGGTTGAATAATATTATGTTTTTCTGCTATCCATAGTTCAACCACTACGTGGTTGTTGAAAATCACAACTATTGATTACACCGGGTTTCACCCGGCGCTATTTACATTGAATCGCTCCGCGATTGAAATCAAATTCATATATCACTTATATATAAAATATTAAAAGATCAAGTGGACGTATATTCCTGACCGTGTTTTGAACCCTTTCAGTTATTGGCGATATAACCAAAAATGGCTATCTTTAATCAGCATAATCCGCATTTCCCATGGCCAAAAAGGTAGAAGAAAGTCACATCGACACCTATTATTTTTCCGATACATCTTTTAACCTTTTGATGCAGAATCGGATACGTAAAGTATTGGTAATCTGCAGCAGCTACGATTTCTTCATGCTTGAGGAAGACGGGCGCATTGATGAACAGATCTTTAACGAATACGTTTCACTGAACCTCCGCTACCCGCCCGTATTCATTCATGCCGATTCAGCAAAAAAAGCCATTAAAATACTGGAAACCGATCACATCGACCTGATTATAGAAATGCTGAGTATCGGCGACGTGGACACTTTTGCACTGGCAGGTCAGCTCAAGGCAAAGCATCCGAATATTCCCATTGTTGTTCTGACCCACTTCTCCAGGGAGGTTTCCCTGAAACTCGAAAATGAAGACCTGAGTTCCATTGATTATGTTTTTTGCTGGCTGGGCAACAGCGACCTGTTGCTGGCCATCATCAAACTCATTGAAGACCGGATGAATGCTGATTTCGACATCAATGAGGTTGGTGTTCAGGCCATCCTGCTCGTTGAGGATTCCATCCGCTATATATCGGCATTCCTGCCTGTTTTATATAAGGTGGTGCTTGAGCAAACCATGGAATTCATGCAGGAAGCCCTGAATGAACACCAGAAAATGCTCAGGCGACGCGGCCGTCCGAAAGTATTGCTTGCCCAGAATTACACTGCTGCTGTGGAAATATACCGGAAATACAACAGCAGCATCATGGGAATCATTTCCGATGTCAGCTATAAAATGACGCCCAACCGCAAAGATTTAAAAGTCCTTGCCGGTATTGAACTTTGCAAGCTGGTCAAGTCGGAAGACCGGAACATCCCCTTTTTGCTGCAGTCATCAGATATATCAAACGAGCAATATGCCAACCAATATGGCACCGGATTCCTCCATAAATACTCTAAAAATCTCTCCGTTGAACTCAAGGATTATATATTGAGGAACTTCGGTTTTGGCGATTTCATTTTCAGACACCCCGATACGCTTGAAGAATATTGCGTGGCCTCGAATCTCAGAGACCTCCAGCAGCTGATCATGACGGTACCCGATGACATCCTGATTTACCATACGCAACGCGACGATATTTCCAAATGGTTGAATGCCCGGGCTCTGTTCCCCATTGCCCAGATTTTTAAACCGGCCAAGCTGGAGGACTTTAAATCTCTCGAAGATGTTAGAAAGTACATTTACAAAGCCATTTCGAGCTTCCGTACCAGCAAAGCCAAAAGCGTGATAGCTGAATTCGACAGGCATTTGTATGATGAATATGTTGGTTTTTCCAGGATCGGCGAAGGCTCAATAGGAGGAAAAGCAAGGGGATTGGCTTTCTTCAACAGCTTTTTAAATAAGAGCGACTTCTACCAGAAACTTAAGAATGTCAACATCACCATCCCGCATACTGTAGTTCTCAGCACCGAAGTATTTGATGAGTTCATGCAGGAAAACAGCTTGTATTCAATAGCCGTATCAGGAATCAGCGATGAAGAAATACTGAAGGCTTTTGTTAATGCACGTTTGCCCGAGCATATTTACCAGGATTTGGGAACCATCATCCTGCAGGCCAGCAATCCCATTGCCATCAGATCGTCAAGCAAACTCGAAGATTCGTATTATCAGCCGTTTGCCGGAATATACAACACCTATATGATACCCGTTGTGCCGGTGAAAGCACTTGCCATCCGCATGCTCGAGAATGCCATCAAATGCGTGTATGCCTCCGTGTTCTTTAAAGCAAGTAAGGCATATGCCATGGCAACTTCCAATTTGATCGACGAAGAAAAAATGGGGATTATCATCCAGGAGGTTTGCGGCCGGCAATATGGTAACCGGTTTTACCCGGTCATTTCCGGCGTGGCCCGGTCCATCAATTTCTACCCCTTAAGTCCCGAAAAACCAACCGACGGAATTGCAACCATTGCATTCGGATTGGGTAAGCTGATCGCCGAAGGCGGGATAGGACTCCGGTTTTCGCCCAAATACTCCAGAAAAATTATGCAGCTTTCTAACCCCGAATTGGCGGTTAAATCAACACAAAAATACTTCTATGCGCTGGATATGAATCCCGACAGGTTTGTGCCTTCTCCTGACGACACCATCAACCTGATGAAGCTCGAGGTGCAGGATGCGCTGGCCGATGGAACCCTGCGGATGGTTGCATCAGCATTCGACCACGAGAATAATACCATTAACGACAGCATGGATCACCCCGGCAGGAAGATCATTACATTTTCAAACATCCTTGCTCACGGCAACTACCCGTTGTCAGAGATCCTTGACAACCTGCTCCAGCTGGGCCATCAGGCCATGAACAACCCGGTTGAGATAGAATTTGCCATTGATTCCAATAAGGAAGGAACGGCATTGCAAACTTTCAACCTGCTGCAGATCCGGCCCATTGTGGTTAATGAACAGAGCATTAATTTCAGGATCGACAACATCATTCCTGAAGATGTCATTATTTTCTCGGAGAAAGCACTGGGAAATGGAATATACAACAACATCCGCGACATACTGTATGTAAAACCCACGGCTTTTAATACTTCCAAAAGTCAGGACATTGCCCGGGAACTTGAAAAGATCAATGAAAAATTCATCAGTGAACAGCGGCAATACATTCTGATCGGACCGGGACGCTGGGGCTCAAGCGATCCGTGGCTCGGCATTCCCATAAAATGGGCCCATATTTCCGCAGCCCGGATTATCGTGGAATCGGGACTTGAACATTTTCGGGTTGATCCGAGTCAGGGCACGCATTTCTTTCACAACCTGACCACCTTTGGTGTCGGCTACCTTACAGTCAACCACTACATGAAAGACGGGATTTACGATGTTGCTTATCTCAACACATTGCAGGCGCATGATGAAACACCTTTTTTCAGGCACATACGCTTTGATAAACCCCTGAAGGTAGAAATTGATGGCAGAACCAATAAGGCGGTGGTTTACAAACCTGGGCACTGATTTCCCGCAAATCTTTCTCGCAGATTTTCTCGCAGACCTGCCTGCCCTGCCTACCGGCAGGCAGGCGGCAGGCGGGCAGCTTCAGCGAAGGCAGATTGAGCACATTCCCTTTCATTACTATTGAGAGACAAGGTTGAACTTAGAGATGTCCCCTGCCTATCGGCAGGCAGGCCCGCTGGCGGCATAGGCGTCAAGCTAAAATCTGTAATGCATTGATATTCAATTACTGGAATATTCTGTGAAAAAATATCTTTGTAATAGAGAGATTCTATAGC
>JAFGOR010000251.1 GCA_016926375.1 Bacteroidales bacterium | reverse complement strand
TGTGCTATCGTTATTTAATATTAATGAATTTTGAGGATATAATGGAAACAAGAAAAACAAAATGAATTCATGTAAGTCCACCCCCTGACCCCTGCCTGCCGGCAGGCAGGGGCGTAAGCCTTTCTTAAGTTGACGACAATGGTCTCCTGACTAGGCTCAATTTTTGAATTTTCACACATCCTCTGAAGTCCGGGGCTATTTATCGATCAGGCTGCACAACTCACAAATCACAATACCCACACATCCAGCATCCAGCATCCAGCATCCAGTATCCAGCATCCAGCTACATCCCAACCTTCTCATACACCTCCACGCCCCCCGAAAATTCCTTTATCAACCGGTAGTGCTTGCGGATGTATGCATTCATGGGCTCATAGCAATAAGGGCCTTTCATGAGAATAAACCTGAAATCCTTTTTCATCAACGTTTCCATTTCTTTGGCAAGATCAATCTCAAGCGCACTGCGGTGCTCATTGCTACACATCAGGGTACGGTGTACATATTTCACCGGGCAGTCTTTGTTCAGCAGGTAATACAGCACCTGCTGGTAATTGCCTGTGTAAATCCGGTCTTCGGGTTGCAGTTTGGGTTTCAGATATGCAGCTACCTCTTTGGGAATATCGGGTTTGTTATAGTAATCGTGCTTCTGCATGAAAACCTGAACAGCTATCAGAACACCCAGTATGATGGTGCCAACCGGATGGGAAATGACTTTGGTGATCCTAATCGGCTTTTTCAACTCCGGCAAGAAAAACCTGCCGGCTACAATACTTACCGGAACCATCATCTGGATGAAGTAATGGCCAAATGGCTTGCCGGGTGCAAGCACAGCCACCAGCACCATGAGGCACCAGGTAATGATCAATCCGTTGGGAATGTTATATGTGGTATTTCCACTGGGTTTCCGGAACAGTCCGTAATAAAAGAAAAACACTACCGGCAGAAACCTGAGGTGAAAATCGCCAATATAAACAAGGGCTTGCCAAAGCGTGCGTTCCACTGGCACTCTGCTGGTCACACCAAAGGTGTAAAACCACAACTCCTTTAAATGTCCTATTTGATAATAATAAAGCACTACCACGGCAAAAGGAATCAGGAAGCCCAGGCATGCAACTACGCAATGGCCAAATGCAGTGCGAATTTCTTTCTGTTCTTTTTTCAGCAATGCGGTGACGAAGTAAAATAACAGCCACGCTGCCAGGTCAACCAGCACCACATATTTCAGTACAAATCCGATTCCCAGCAGAAACCCCAACAGCAGAAATCCTACAGTTTTGCGCCACCGGAGAAAAACATAAAAAGCAAGTGCTGTAAAAAAGGTATAAAACAATTCGGGGTTCAGGAATACGCCAAACTGGGTGAAAACCGAAAGCAGAAATATGAAGACGGCTCCGGCAGCAATGGCAGGCCTTTGTTTTCCCTGGTCGTGCAGACTGATTTTGTAAATCAAAAATGACGTACAACCAATTACAATGGCAGCCACCATGCGGGCAAGGAAAATGGATGAGGCCACATATTTAAAGAGCAAACCAATCAGCAAATACAATCCAACAGGTTTGGTGTCTACCAAATCAACAAAGTAAATCTTCCCCAGTAACATTTCGCGTGCAATTACAAAATAAGTGCCTTCATCGTGACTGATCAGCGTGGGGAAAAAGGAAAAAAAGCGCATCAGCAGAGAAAACGCGATAAAGCCGCCTAAAACAGTCAGGTTTTTAATACCGGTTGAATGGGTTTGCATGAGCAATGGTTTTATGTGCCAGGCAGAATACAATCTGAAATGCTGGGTCAGACCGGACTCATGTGTCAAATATCAAAATATTTTTGCGAATATGGAAGGTTATTCCCTGTTGATTTAAACCGGATTGTGTATTCACGCAATAGTTCTTACATTTGGAGTTTAATTTTTTACCGCGATTTCATGAAAGAGTTTTTCAGAATCATGTTGAAGTATGTGCCACCTTATAAGAAATATCTGTGGCTCAACCTGCTGTTCAATTTTCTCAGTGCTTTTTTCAATGTATTTTCCATAGTGACCATCATACCTTTGCTGAACATTCTGTTTAAAATGTCTGATCCGGTTCACGGAGTCATACCCTTAAAAGATTCGTTGGGCAGTTTCAGTGAGTTTAAGGATGCCCTGATACATAACATCTACAGTTTGATCACCCGGATATCGGAAACCCAGGGTGGTACCACAGCTCTTGTTTTTATTGGCGTTTTTCTGGTGCTCATGGTTTTTTTCAAGGTGGGATTTACCTACCTGGCCAATTACAATATTGTTTTTTTAAGAAATTATGTCATTCGGGATATCCGGAATGTAATTTTCAACAAAACAGTTTCACTTCCCATAGGTTTTTTCACCGAAGAGCATAAGGGCGACATCATGTCGCGTGTTACAGGCGACGTGCAGGAAGTTGAGGCCTCCATTATGAATTCACTGGATATGATACTTAAAAATCCGGTGATCATCCTGGTGGCCGTAGTCATCATGATTATCATGAGTTGGCAGCTGACGCTCTTCGTATTTGTGCTTTTCCCCATTGTAACCGTAATTATCGGCCGCATTGGTAAAACGTTGAAAAAACGTTCGCTGGCCGGACAGAACAAAATGGGTGAACTGCTCAGCACGCTTGAAGAATCGCTGTCGGGGCTCCGGATCATTAAAGCATTTAATGCTGAAGAAAAGATTGCTGCCAGGTTTCACAAGGAAACGGAAGAGTACAGGAGGATTATGAACCGGTTGCTGAAGCGCAGGTACCTGGCACATCCGCTTAGTGAATTGTTGGGCACAGCGGTTATTGTTGTGGTAATGATTTTCGGAGGTCATCTTATTTTAGGAGGCAGTGGATTTCTAACTGCGGCAGAATTCCTGGCATATATTGCCATTTTTTACACCATCATCAATCCGGCCAAATCTTTTTCGCAGGAGTATTACAGCATTCAAAAGGGATTGGCATCCATGGAGCGGATTAACCGGATTCTGAATACCACTTCCACAGTAACGGAAAAGGAAGATGCCAGGCCGGTGAAGAAATTTCACCAGGCGGTTGAATACCGCCATGTGTCATTCCGGTATAAAACCGATTTGGTATTGAACGATATCAACATCCGGCTTGAAAAGGGCAAAACCATTGCCCTGGTGGGTCATTCCGGTTCAGGAAAATCCACGTTGGTTGATCTGTTACCACGGTTTTATGATGTGGAAAGCGGCGAAATTATGGTGGATGGGCACGATATCAGGGATCTGAAGATTGCCGACCTGAGAAACCTGATGGGCATAGTTAACCAGGAGCCCATTTTATTTAACGACACCTTTTATAACAATATAGCCTTTGG
>JAFGOR010000250.1 GCA_016926375.1 Bacteroidales bacterium | reverse complement strand
GTCTGTTCAGAGAGTTCCATTTGCAAGGCTTGCGCAGTGCGAAAATGCGGAGTTTACCAGGCGTAAATGAGCAATTTTCGGACAAGCGTAACGCAGCAAATGGGACTTTATGGACAGACACTATATAGTAAATATAGTATAATTATGAGAATGGGGTTTAGTAATGCTCATTTATGTCACTTTTCCCTACAGCTGAACTAAGTAAAGCGATCTCACGAACGAAGTAAGTAAAAAGTGACCAACCTGCCGGTAGGCAGGGATTCGGGGCGAAGTTCCGAACGAATTGAAAAAAAAAGGGTGTTTCGATAGCGAAACACCCTCAAGGATTAAAATTTTCGGGTACTGATCGAATATTATATTCGTTTCACATTCACTGCATTCAATCCTTTTTTTCCCTGCTGGAGTTCGAAAGATACGTTATCATCTTCCTTGATTTTGTCAATCAGGCCCGAAACATGAACAAAGTACTCGTTGCCTGATTCAGCATCCTTAATAAATCCAAATCCTTTGTTTTCATTAAAGAACTTTACTTTACCTTCTTTCATAGCATTAAATTAAATTTTATATACAAAGTTATAATTAATTAATAAATTAACCTTTACTTCTTCGGGCAAAAAATTTAAGATTATTTATTTTTGTGCAAAAGCAATATTGTGAATAATAGGGTTTTATATCTTCTGTACCAGCCATATAAATGGTTGTTCTTTCTCCCGTTTGCCTTGATCAATACCTTGTTTTTCGGCATTCTGGCTGTTGTTGTCTCCACCCTGGTTAATCAGCGCGTGGGCAGTTATTTCGGTGGTGTCATCTGGTCGCGGGTCAATGCATTCCTTACTCCGGTTCGGGTTCAGGTTACCGGAAAGCAGCACATTGAAAAGGGCCGCTCGTACGTGATTATTTCCAACCACCAGAGCCTTTATGATATTTTTGTTGTTTATGGCTGGCTGGGGATCGACATCAAATGGGTGATGAAGAAAGAGCTGGCCAAAATACCCGGTGTGGGTTTTGGAAGCAAGAAAGTAGGCCATATTTTTCTCGACCGCTCCAACAGTCGCGTGGCCCTGGAAACCCTGAATGCTGCCAAAAAGAAACTCGTTAATGGCACTTCCGTGGTCATCTTCCCCGAAGGAACCCGCAGTGTTACCGGACAAACGGGTGCGTTCAAGAAGGGTGCATTCAAGCTTGCCCTTGATCTGGGTTTGCCCCTGCTTCCGATTACCATCTGTGGCACCAAAGACATCATGCCCACCGGCACCCTGGATATCAAACCGGGTAAGGTGCAGATGATCATTCATGAACCCATTGAAATACGGGGTCACAATGAGGAATCCCTGAAAGAACTAATGGACAAAGCCCGGATGGTCATCTCGGATGCTCTTGAACCGGAAGTTTCTTATACCTGATATATGCCATAACTGCTGTTATCAGTATTACCAGAATAGTTATGAAAACAAAAGAAGGTACCGGAACAGGATCTCCCTTTGCATAGGAATGTAGGCCTGAAAGGTAGTAATTCACGCCAAAATAGGTCATCAGAACCGACCCAATGCCCACCAGCGAAGCCAGGTTGAATGCATACATGCTTTTTAAACCCGGTATCAGCCTCATATGCAGGATGAATGCATAAATCAGTACGGTAATCAATGCCCAGGTTTCTTTAGGATCCCAACCCCAATACCTGCCCCACGACTCATTTGCCCACACTGCACCCAGGAAAACTCCAATGGTAAGCAGAAACAGGCCAATCATCAGCGACATCTCGATTATGCCCGTTATTTCTCTGATATTCAGCTGCAGGTATTTGTCACTTTTAACCGTTCTGAGGGTTATTAACAAGAGGTTAATGAACCCAAGCAATGCACTTAGGGCAAAGAATCCGTAACTGGCAGTAATGGTAGCAACGTGCATTACAAGCCAGTACGACTTGAGAACAGGCACCAGGTTGGTAATCTGGGGATCCATCCAGCTCAAATGGGCCACAAAAAGAATCAGAAACGCCAAAATTGAAGTAACACTTAAAGTAATCGATGATCGGGATGCGAAAATAAGTCCTGCCAACACAGCTGCCCATGCCACATAAGTAAGCGCTTCATAACCGTTGCTCATGGGAGCATGACCTGAGAGATACCAGCGCAAACCGAGTCCTGCCGTGTGTATTATAAATATAATGATTATTAAGGTACTAAAGATAATTACCGGAACTCTTAATTTAAGTCGGGTATAAAATAGCCCGGTAAACTGAAGTAACAGCAAGGCCAATCCGATTAATCCATAATACTTTGATATTCTTGAAAATACATCTGTCTTGTTCATTAATATTTCAAGAGATATCCTGGAGGAAGCCGGAATGATAGCGGAACCATGCTTGTGCTGGTATTGCTCAACAGCGTTCAGAATGTCATCGGGAACTTTCCAGTTGCCTGAATTCAGGCTTTTCTGAACCTCCTGTATGTATAAATAAAATATGTTCCCGGCAAAAACCGAATCTTCAGCAGTTGTTTTACCGCGGATATCCTGATGGTTGTGCCAGGTGAAGGTGCTGTCTCCTGAAACCGGGAACACACGCATGAACGCTCCGGAAAAAACCAGGTAAGTAATGTTCACTCTTTCATCGAGTCGGATGATTTCGTTGTCAAACTTGCTTCGGAGTGCATTTTTTTTCCGGTATGCCTTCTCAATATAACTTTGTAAAATGTATTGATCACCCCTGAAAAAGGAAGAAAAGGCATGGTGTTTTTCATGAGATCCTAATAATTCCTGAATCTGCGGGTGCGTGGCGCGAATAACCGGTTCGTGTTGCCAGGCTTCGGGACTTGCCATCATACCCAGCATTACCTGGTCGGAATTCAGGCCTTTGTATGTGCTTTTACGGCTGATTTTGCGCAATATTTCATTACTCAGCGTATTCACTGGCTCAATACGGCCACCATTATCCTGAACCAGCATTTTTCCGAACCGGACGGCATGTTCACGGTTAACCGGAACAATTTGCCCAACCGGATGTGCAGGTTGACCAAAGGTAACAGCATGAAGTAACAGCAAAACAAACAGGGTCGTTCCCTTTTTGATGTTCCCGATTTTGCGAAGTTCTGCAGACAGCAGACTGAAACGGTTGCCTTTGATGAACAGGCTCAGCAGCATGCACAGTCCTGCCAGAAAGTAACCCAGATACGATATGAAAGTCCCTGCTGGATCGCGGTTAACCGAAAGAATTGTTCCCTTCTCATCCGGATCATACGATGCCTGGTAAAACCTGTATCCCTTGTATTTTAAAATATTGTTCATATAAACAAGTTGCCTGTTCTGATATTGCCTTTTCATATCGGTGAGCAATACATCGCTCTCAAAAGAAGAGGGACTTTGAGAACCAGGATAGCGCTCGATGTTGAAGTCGATAAGCTTTAGTTCAAAAGGCAGCTCCTTGTATATTGAACCATAACTAATTAAAAAATTCAGTTTATCCAAGGCAACCTGCTCAGGAACTCCCGGGGTACCTGTTTTTCCCCAAACATAAAACATCCTGGATTCCTGGCCTGACGTCAATTCCATTTCAAGAGCGTCCACAAATGGTCCCTGGTTTTGCGGGGAAGTCCGGGGTATCCGTTTTCCCCTGGCCATAAACCTGTTGAGCACAATCATGTTCTCACCAAAGGTGTAAAGCTGATGCAAAGCAAAAGTGTGTTCCAGATTTCTTTCAAGTATGGCAAAGGATTCACCTGTCATATTGGCCAGGGTAACCGGGTAAGGGGCAGTAAAACAGAGTGTATCTCCCCGGGTAAAAAGAGCAATTGTTAGTGAATCAGGTGCAGGTGTGTTGAATGCAAACCTGATTAGACCAACTGTTTTGATTTCACCTGATGCAATCAACTCGCTTTTTCTACCCGTTGAGTCGGCATAAATAATTTCTGCAACCGGTTTGCCGTTGACATCGTCCACTATGTCGGGAACTGCATTAAAAACAACCGATTTGCAGTTCAGTCTGATGTTATTGTTTTGGTAACGGATATCCCTGCTGACTTTGTTGCGGCTCACCGGTGTAAAGAATACCGGAATGGTGACCAACTGGCTGGATGTTGAATCGTTGATTGTGAGCCCGATATATGCTTTGTCGGTAAGAAACCGGTTGGTCACCTGTCTTTCTCTGAGCGAAACTGTTCCTTCCGTTCCTGAATATCTCGAAACAGCCGCTCCGGCAAGAATAACCACAAAGGCCAGGTGAAAGATTAAAGCCGGTAGTTTTGCCCGTGTGTACAATTTTCGTGTGAAGACACTGCCTGTAAGATTCACGGCAGCCAGTAACAGGAGTATTTCAAACCACCGGGCATTATATACCATAGCCCTGGCTGAGGCACCTCCAAAATCGTTTTCAATGAATGTGGCAATACCAATGGATACTGCAAAAACAATCATGACCACAGCCATGAAACCTGATGAAAAAAGGATGCGGGAAACCTGTTTCATTGTCAGAAAGAGTGAATAAGACTGTTTGGGTATGCCGCCCTTAGGAGCAGCCACTTTAACCGTGTTAAAATACTACTTTTCTTTGAGCTTATCCGAAAAGACTTTTTTGAATTTTTCCAGCTTGGGTGTGATCACGGTTGAACAATAAGGTTGAGAAGCATTCTGGAAATAGTATTCCTGATGATAAGCTTCTGCCTTATAAAAGGTATCAAATGCAACGATTTCTGTTACTACACGATCTTTCCATATTCCGGCCGCATCAAGCCGGGCTTTCATTTCCTCAGCAATTTGCTTTTGCTCCCCGGTATGGTAAAAGATGGCCGACCGGTACTGGGTTCCTATGTCGGCACCCTGCCTGTTAAGTGTTGTAGGATCGTGTGTTTTCCAGAAAACCTCAAGTATTTCTGTAAATGAAATAATGGCAGGGTCATAGGTAACCTGGCAAACCTCAGCATGGTTTGTGGTACCGGTGCATACTTCCTTGTAAGTGGGATTAACCACATGACCTCCGGAATACCCCGATTCAACGGAATGAACGCCTTTCAGTTGCTGAAAAATGGCTTCAACACACCAAAAACAACCGGCCCCCAGTGTTATGGTATCAAAATTTTCCTGGTTCATAGAAATAGTATTAACAGACTGTTTAACAGGTTGATAATTGTTGCAGGAACTGGTCTGCAGCGACAGGATAAAAATAAGGATAAATCCGGCTAAATGATTCATACCCGACAATTTTCAGTAACAACAAATAACCGGACAATTGGTTTAATGAACAGGGGCATCTACCGTATTCATTTCATCTTCGAAGAAGAGCGGAGGCATATATTTACTGACCTTCAGGGTGTAATCCTTACTATCGACCAGTGTATAACAGGCAATGAACTGCCATTTCTGATTGGAGCGGTTATAATAAAAAGCGGTGTTTTTGGCATTTGACTGGTAAGGGATGATGAAGGCGTAGCCAAACCGGAGATCTTTGATCGACTGGCACAACTTGTTTTTCTGTAGGTAAGTGGCCAGCATCCGGTCGGCATGGATGATGGCTTCACCCTTTTTTACGTTTTCCATGGCTGATGAAGGAATGAATTCATCAATAACAACAATCTGGTCGTGCCACTTGAAAACACCACAGGGGTTCAGCGAATCGTATTTGGCAATCACGGCCTGGTTGGTATAATGTGCCAGCTCCTTTTCGCGGCCTTCCCTATCGAAGAGTTCCGAAAGAGCTGCAGTTACTGCCATTTCCTGCTTCCTAAAATATTCTCCGTCAAGTGAGGAATTTGTCAGTCGTCCGTAATTGATGCAATGGGCAAGCAAATGCTCAGCTTCCCTGATACTTTCCAGGCTGTCGGAGGAAATGAGGGGTTGAAATGCCTTTTCAAAGCTTTTGGCATTGTTTGTAAGTTCAGCCAGGTCATATTCCGATCCCAAATCAAAAATCAGGGCTTCAGTGAAAGAACGGTAGTTTGTCAGATATTTGATGGTTTCTGTAAGGTTGTTTTCCCGGGCATATTTCAATGCCAGGTCAACTATCCGCTGTGCCTTTCTATAGGCTTCCGCGGTGCCGGGCTCAATATAGCGCTCGAATTCCTTTTTAAAATTCTTTTCTTTTTGAAAAAGCTGCTGATAACGCATCCGCTGGTCCTTGATCAGAGCATAAATGTGCTCTTCATACGTGCGGTAAAATTTTACCGAAGCCTGGTCCCTGCGAAATTCCGACCTTTCAATACGGGTTTCAACAAGGCTTTTAGCCGGATCCAGGTCTTCATCAGTAACATATTCATAATAAGCTTTGATAAAAAGAGTATGGTCAAGTTCCCGTTGCATGTTCAGGTAAGCCACATCCCGGGTTTGCTTCAGGCGGGCAATTTGTTTTTCAAGATGGTCAATCCGGTTGCCGATGCTATCAGTAAAAGCCTGTGATCCGCGCTCAAGAGCCACAGTCTGACAACTGGCCCGGTTCACTGAGATTCCCAGTGAAAACAGCACAATGGCAATTCCTATTTTATAACAGGCAGGCATAATATATTTACACACATAACGGTATACGATAGGAATGAGATAAATGTTGTCAACCCATTAACCCCAAAACCGGTGATTCATATCATTATATCAATCCCTGCTTATTCAAGGCTCAGGCAGCATACCGCCCCTTTCTTCGCAATATTACCTATCCCTTGCCCATCCTGCTTTTCAGTATGTTCAGGTCTTTTTTCAGTCCGGCCACTGTTCTGATCAGTTCATCTGGAGAGATCATGGGATCGGGAATTTCGGAGCTGATGTAATTGACGAACTTCCAGATTTCCTTAATTTCACCGGCCTGAACGTCAAACGGTTCATATATTGGGTTCAGGGAAAACAGCCTGAGTTTGTGCTCGGTTTCAAGCAGGTTTTCAGTAATCTTAAACACAATACCTTCATCCATGGTAAGTACAATATAGCCGTGTCCGTTGATGATGGTATTCCAGTCCTGCACAAACTCACCGGTTACATATGATCCATCTGGGATGGGGAGCATGGAATCGCCGTTGAGTTGAAACGTGCGGTATTTTTTCTGACGCGACAGGAAGGGCAGCCGGAATACGGGAAGCTCTCTGATGAATTCCGGATCGGCAAAGCCTGTTGTATAGCCGGCTTTGGCTTTTTCCGATACGAGTTCGATGTTTTCCTCGTTTTTGCTGTCGACTGTGGTGGCCAGCACCCGCAGGTTGCTGCCTTTGAGGTACACGTCGCCGCCTCTTTCGAGTTGTGAAAACTGGCTTTCGGTAAGCGTGCGCAGGTCTATTTTAAGCAGTGTGTCAACTGCCACCCCGTAATATTTGGAAAAGGCAACCAGGGCCTGGATGGTGGGCAGGCTCACCTCGTTTTCGTACCCACTGAGGGTAGAGCGCTTCATGTTGAGGGCAAAGGCCACGTCGTCCTGCGTGCGGCCCTTGCGCTTGCGGAGTAGTTTGATGTTGGTGGAGAAGTAC
>JAFGOR010000038.1 GCA_016926375.1 Bacteroidales bacterium | reverse complement strand
CTGGTAAACTCCGCATTTTCGGACTGCGCAAGCCTTGCAAATGGAACTCTCTGAACAGACAAAAGACAAGTTAAACGTTTTTCCAATTCTATTGACGAGCTCTAATCAACTATTAACAAACAAAAAATGCTGCTTTATGAATTCCAGAAACATTCCTTTTCAAACCATCGATTGGTCGCTTATTCCCAAAACCGAACATCCGGGTGATCCCGGTGTTGCTTATTGGCAAACCCTGCAATTGGAGGGTTTGAGAATCCGGATAGTTGAATATTCCAAAGGCTATGTAGCCGACCACTGGTGTTCCAAAGGACATATTGTTCATTGCCTGGAAGGTGATTTTGTAAGTGAACTCAGCAACGGGGAGAAGTTTTTGTTGACCCGTGGAATGACCTATGTGGTAACCGATGAATTGAGTTCACACCGATCCATTTCAGAAAACGGCGTGAAGTTGCTGATTGTTGACGGGGATTTTTTGAAGAAACAGTAATAGTAGTCGTGAAGTTGTCAGGCGGATTCCCCTTCAAGCGGTTGCAAATCCTTGAAGGGTTGTTGTTAGAAGCTGGAAGCTAGAAGTTGGATGCTGGATACTGGATACTTGATACTGGATACTTGATACTGGACCTGCCTGCCGGCAGGCAGGTGTGTGGGTGTTGGGTGTTGGGTGTTGGGAATAGGGATTTGACTGCTGCTGCTACTGTTGTGCCACTGCCACTGTTACTGCCCCTGCCCCTGCCGAAATGCGTCATTGCGAGGGAGGCACGACCGAAGCCTGCCTACCGGCCAGGCAGGCAATCTCCATCGAGTAGCCACTCTCTTTAAATTAACTTCATTGATCTTCGCTTCGCGCCAGATTGCCACGCTTCACTTCGTTGCGCTCGCAATGACAGCTACTATCAATAACTGCCACGCTCCACTTCTTTCCGCTCGCAATGACTGCTAATTCACTGCTACTGCCCCTGCCCCTGCCACTTTTGTTTTATCTGAGGCACAATGATTTTTTGCTGCTAATTTTGTAGCTTTCGGAACTAGAAATAAAAGAAATGAAAACTACCACCTTTGTATTGCTTGTACTGATATACGCCGTATGTGGCTCGTGCACCGGGAAAAAAGCCGACACGGATTTTCGCACCTGGGCACCCACACCGCCCATGGGCTGGAACAGCTGGGATTGTTATGGGCCCACTGTTGAAGAGCATGAAGTGAAGGCCAATGCCGATTATATGGCCGATAAACTGAAGAAATACGGATGGGAATACATTGTGGTGGACATCCGCTGGTTTGTTCAGAACGACAAGGCCGGAGGATATAACCAGACCGACCCGGTATATGTAATTGATTCATATGGCCGCTACATGCCCGCGGTGAACCGGTTTCCCTCTGCAATGGATGAAAAAGGATTTAAGGAACTGGCCGATTATGTACACCGGAAAGGACTAAAATTTGGCATCCACATCATGCGTGGCATTCCGAAAGTGGCAGTTGAAAAGAAGATGCCCATCAAAGGTACAAATGGAATAACCGCCGATCAGATTTATTCCACCGAACTGCAATGTACCTGGTTGCGCGACAATTATACCATTGTGGCCGACAATCCCGGGGCGCAGGAATATTACAACTCCATTTTTGAATTGTATGCCAGTTGGGGGGTTGATTTTGTTAAAGTAGACGATCTTTCAAGGCCCTATCACAAGGCCGAAATTGAACTGATCCGCAATGCCATTGACAACTGTGGACGGCCAATTGTACTGAGTACTTCGCCGGGTGCCACTCCTGTTGAACATGCCGCACATATCCGCGAACACGCCAACATGTGGAGGTTGGTGGATGATGTGTGGGATACGTGGCCGCAAATCAGTCACTTATTTGATGTATGTGAGCAATGGTACCCATATATCGGACCCGGCACCTGGCCTGATTGCGATATGATGCCGCTGGGCAGGATTTCCATCCGCGGTGAGCGTGGGAACGACCGGATGACCCGGATGACAAAGGATGAACAGATTGCGCTGATGAGCCTCTGGACTATTTTCCGCTCGCCATTGATGTTTGGTGGCGATTTGCCCAGCAACGATGATTTTACACTGAGTTTGCTAACCAATGCCGAAGTGCTGGATGTTTTAAAGTTCAGCAACAACAACAGGTTATTGCTGAATAACGGCAGCACAAGAATCTGGCTGGCCAATGATACCCAAAGTGACGATGTTTTTGCTGCCTTGTTTTATAATTCGGATCAGCAAAAGATGGATGAATCGCTGGCCATCTATAGCAGTGATACGTTAACCCATAAGCCCGGGGAGCAAAGCACAACCATGAAGGTAAACATTGCCGGGGCAAAAAAACTGTACCTTGTGGTGAGCAACGGAGGTGATGGCAACGACTGGGACCATGCCGACTGGATAGCGCCAAAAGTCACCGGGCCAAAGGGGACCCTGTTGCTGACCGATCTCGGGTGGGTTAAAGCAACTACCGGTTGGGGCGATGTTCAGGTGAACAAAAGTGTTGGGGGGAACAGCCTTGTTGTTAACAACAAAACGTATGATAGCGGAATTGGAACACACTCTAATTCTGTAATAGAATACGATTTACCGGAAGGCTATGACACCTTTACTGTCATGGGCGGGCTTGATCAGGAGTGTATTGACCAACAGGGCGCCACGGTTCAATTTCATGTTTTCAAACAGAATCCTTATGGAGCCGAAGCTGCGGATTCCGCTGAAATATCCCTCAAGCTGGCAGATTTAGGGTTAAAAGGGAAATGCAAAGTTCGTGATTTGTGGGCCAAAGAAGATTTGGGTGAAGTTGACAATCAGGTTTCTTTGTTTGTCAATGATCACGGGGCACGGATGGTGAGGATCAGTGCGGTGAAGTAGAAATAGGTTGTGCTGTCGTGCAAACTTGAAAACAGCTGCGAGCTGCGAGCTGTAAAGTATGGCAATCATGCAGCTGGTATGCTGCAATAGAACGCACACACATCGGAATGTGATTACAAAATGTATTTTTAGCTGATAATGCCAGCATGAAAAAATGAGGGATGTAGGGGTGGAAGATGGCAATTAAACCATGATACCATGAAAACCGCATTGAAAAGGATCATCAGTAACGAATTTCTGTTATTCGCTTTGATTTTTGTTTTTGCCACCATTTTCTATCTGTTCAATATCGGGTTCAGTGATCTGTGGAGCGATGAAATTTACACCAAATCGATGCTCGAGGGTTCCTTAACCGATTTCTATGCCAGGTTTCAAAACGACTTGCATCCACCTTTGTATTATATAGGATTAAGATTGTTCACCTTCCTGTTTGATATCACCCCCTTTACATTGAGGTTGTTTTCAGTTCTTGGGGTATTGTCAACACTCTTGCTTGGATACTTTGCCGGCCAGCGTATATTTGGCAAGCAAGGCGCATTATACTTTTGCCTGATGCTGATTGCAATACCCATGCTGGCAGTTTTTTCACATCAGGCCAGGATGTACACCTGGGCTGCTTTTGCCGTAACCGGGGTTTTTATTTATTCCTTTATATTTATTAAAACCGGGAAAAGAAGCGACCTCGTGCTTCTGGCTCTATTTACTATGGCAGCAGTATACACCCATTATTATAGCATGGCTGCAGCTTTTGTGGCGAATTCATTTGTTTTTCTGTATTTGCTGATTACCGGAAATAAAAAATGGATCCATCACCTGCTTGCTATGTTGTTGGTTGTATTGCTTTTTTTGCCATGGGTGTTTATGTTTGCTATCCAGGTAAAGCGTGTTCAACAGGCATTCTGGGCACCGGAAGTCAGTTTTGATACCATCCTTTCGTGCCTGGCGATTCCTTTTACAGAACAATTCTGGACAACCGGCTATTCCAGGGCAATGACCATTTTGATGTACAGCCTGATTGTGCTGGCCTTGTTGCTGGGTTTTTCCAGGTCTCATTCAACCCATCGGCTGGCGTTGTGGTTATCACTAACAGTTTTTCTGGGCACACTAATACTGGTTATGATCATCTCCCTGCTTTCAAAACCAATCCTCTATTCCAGGTACGTTGCCGTAATTGTCACCATGCTGGCTGTCCCTACAACAGTCCTGATTCTCATGGTAAGAAAGAACTGGCTAAGACTCCTTTTGGCAGCAATTATTCTGCTGCTGGGACTGCAGGTTTCGGTTCCGACCTATTATTTTTCTTACGGGCCATACAAACAAACCATCGGGTATCTGGCTGCCACCTATCCTGAAGTCAGAAAAGTCCTGCACATAACCGAAGTAACTGCAGGTCCCATGACAGAATACAATGGGGATTCAGGGTTAACCCACTTTTGGCTTAAGGCGGAAATGTCGAATGTAGATGCCTTCAGGACAATAAAGCAGTACAACAAGCCTGATGAATTCCTGCAACCGGGAGAAGTTTTTTGTGCCGTGCGATTCCATAATCTTGAATTGAATAAGGAAAACCTGGACCTGGTTTTGTCGGAATCGGAACTGATCAGAACCGATACGGTAAGGGATAATAAGGTGGATGCGGGGATCTTCATACAGATTTATCTGCTCAAATACAAGGGCCGGTAATAATTTGCCAACAAGATGCGATGGAGCGATCATTTGATAATAAGAGGTGGGTTCTTCCTATAATTGCAAATGCTACTGACAAATAAGTAAAGGATACAGAAACCTGAGTATATAGGCTTATGAAACAATTGCTGATCGGGGTATGTTTGCTGATTACCAACTGTGGTTTTTCACAATATAGCACTGTTGTTGCTGATACCATTCAAATCCATTCGGAATTGCTGACGGAGAACCGCAATATTATTGTTTTCAGATCGCCGCAGGCTTCCCAAGGTGATTCGGTTCATTTGATTTATCTCATTGACGGTGAATATGCCGGATACAGGGTTCAACAATTGAAAGATCATTACGGCGATTCACTATCCAATTGGATTGTTGTTGGTATAGTGAATACCGACAGAAGACGCGACTTGCTTTATGTAAACGATGCCGCTCAATTTTTGGATTTCATTACGCAAGAGTTGATACCTGTTGTGGAAAAGGATTACAAAATAAATAAGCGAATTTTATACGGACACTCTTTTGGGGGTAGTTTTACAGTTTATGCCATGCTCCATGAACCCGGTTATTTTGATGGTTATATTGCTTCAAGTCCGACTCCGATAATGGATTTGGTAAATGAGGAAAGCTACCTGCAAATGGACAGCACAAGCCAAAACAGAATTTCATTTTACTTTAGTTGTGGTTCCCGCGATATGAAGCAGGTTCGCAAATGGACGCTGAAATTATCGGATAATCTGGCGGGTCTCAGCTTTAACAAAATGGATTGGCAGTATCAGGTTTTGCAAGGCAAGGATCATAATAGCAGCGATGTTACAGCATTGATAAATGGGTTAAAATATTTGAAATAATATACCGATGATTATTTGCATGCTTGCAGGAATTCGCGATTCTAAGTAACTAATTAAGGATGAGTAATATTATGGAGGTAAAATATACTGCTAAAAAAAGTGCTTCTTTTGGACTACTGTTGTTGATCACTTGCGTTTGCATTGCTTTTTTGGCAATCGGATTTCCCCTTTTAATGAATGGTGAGATGCGTATTTCGGTTTTAGTTATTTCTACTATGATTACCATTGTCGTTATGGGGTTGTTCCTTTGGATGTGGGTTGGCACTTATTATGTTATTATCCATGATATGTTGATTGCCAAAAGTGGCCCCATGAGATGGAAAGTACCCATACACGACATTTTGTTCATCCGGTTAAATCAAAAAACCATTGGGGGTACCTGGAAACCGACCTTGTCATGGGATTGTATTGAGATACGATATAAGAAGTATCGTGCAATCTTTATTACTCCGGAGAAACAGGATGATTTTATAAATCAACTGAAGACCATCAATGATCAGATTGAGATTAAGAAAAAATAGCCCAAATTTGATTGCATTTGCGCGTTAAAGGCTTTACATTGCTGAACACAATTTTTGAAAATGAGTTGGATCATTTTGATCATTGCGGGTTTATTTGAAACCGCCTTTGCATTTTGTCTGGGTAAAGCCAAACTGACCACGGGCAATGAAATGCATTTATGGTATATTGGTTTCGTGGTTGCGCTTATTCTCAGTATGGTGCTGTTAATTAAGGCTACCCAGAGCATCCCCATAGGAACAGCCTATGCGGTGTGGACAGGAATTGGAGCTGTGGGGACGGTTCTGGTGGGCATACTTGTGTTTAAAGAACCGGCCACTTTTCTGCGGTTGTTTTTTCTGACCACCTTGATTGCTTCGTTAATCGGGTTGAAGGCGGTGTCGAATTAAACATAAGGTTACAAGACATTCAAAGTCTCGAGCTGCGAGCTATGAGCTATGAGCTATGAGTTGTACAGTATGACTGCTACTGCTGTTGACGCTACTAGTCATACTTCGACAAGTTTGCCTGTCGGTAAGGCAATCTGCTAAGGAAAATCGTTTGTATATTAGTAATTTTCTACCTTTTGTCACTTTTCCCTACAGCTGGAAAAGTGACCAAAAGAGCCGCCGCTGCTGATAAAAGGCTAAAAATCAATTCATGCGCTACACAAGAAAATAAACTCGGCCGTAGGAACCGGCCTCAGACATATTTTCTTATCAGAATTCGTAAAGCAGGCAAAGCCTGCAGTGAATTGATTTTCTTCACGCCTTTTCTCAGAGGCGGATCGTGCTACTTCAACGATGCTGCAACAGTACTTAATGTCAATGATAGACAACCTGGCAAGTTAAAATGAAATCATTATACATGAAGCAATAAACAGAGTTCATAAAGTAGCACTGCATACCAATACGCACCGTGGGTGGGCCCGACAAAACGTAGAGGGCTTGCCGGGACTAGCCGGGGGTTCGTTTTGTCTTGATTTTTCTTGCTTCATTCTTTGCATCAAGGCAAAGAACGAAGTGGGGATTCGGGGCAAAGCCCCGGAAAGATAATAATTGCAAGCCCTCCCGTTATGAGAAGTTTAGCAACGCTGAGCTACGTTATTCCCTTTGGTCATGATCTTCCTTTGGTCGGTTCGGTCAGTTCCTGACTTCGTCACTTACCACATTTCCAATTGAAGTTACCTACAACCTGCCGCTAATGCTAATGCTAACGCTACTGCTGCCACTGCTGCTGCTCTTTTTCTCCAACGGGTTTTCACTGCCGGATATTCATTATATACGGTAAAAAATGTATATTTCGGAATCAATCTCATCTTATTATATCATGAACAAAAAACTGAGCCTGCTTACCGATCTGATCAAACTGGCACGGTGCGATCACCAGGTACGTGAACAGGAGTATGAATTTTTACTTTCCATTTCGAAATTGCTCAACGTGAGCAAAAAGGATTTCGATGGGTTGTTTGAAAAGTACATCCATGTTAATCCTCCCGAGTCGGAGTTTGAAAGAATACTCCAGTTTCACCGGCTGGTGCTGCTGATGAATATTGACAAGGAAACCAGTGATGCAGAACTGGTTTTTTTGAAAGATATCGGCATACACATGGGACTGAACCCGATGGCCACCAACCAGGTGCTTGCGGAGATGAACAAATATCCCAACAAAGTCATTCCGCCTGAAAGACTGATTGAGTTATTTAAAGAGCAGTACAATTGATTTGCTTGATAAGCTATACTGTTCTTGGCTAAGTTTCAGTTTGCTTTTGTTTTTGGTTTGGATCTGAATAACCTATATTAGTTTGAATGACATAAAACAACGCGTCCTATGGAAATTGAATCAATTCTCCATTCGAAAATCAAGCCAAAGGAAAAGCAGATCATGCTTGTTGATTCAGTAGTTACAAAAAAAATCCAGGTTGAGGATTTTGTGTTGTTTTTTGAATCGGCATCCGACGTTGATAAGGGAACGTGCGCGGATGTAATGAAACATGTTTCCAAATCAGATCCCGCATTACTGGTTCCTTATATTGATATACTGATTGGGTTTATTAACTATAAGGCGCCGCGTGTTAAATGGGGAATTCCTGAAGCCATAGGAAATATGGCTAAAGATTTTCCGGAACAGACTGAAAAGGCCATTCCTTTTCTTTTGCAGAATATTGCAGATGATGCACAGAACACTACGGTAATCAGGTGGTGCGCTGCATACGCGTTGACTGAAATTGCGAAATACAATGCGAAAACCAGAAAACAGTTGATCCCCTTGTTTGAAAAGGCAATTCCTGAGGAGAACAATAATGGGGTAAGGAACTTGTTTATTAAGGCACTCAAGTTGATTGAAAAGAAGAAATATAACGCATAACATATTATAATAAAAAACATGTTTAAGCAATTAAAAGATTCCGGAAGGCTGAATGAAGCCTTGTTTCTGGGAGTAATAAGCATTTTGTGTTTTTCTTTTTCTGTTTTTCGTTATGTATACACCGACACAAAAACCTTCTTGTTTTTGAACTGGAACCTTTTTCTGGCTTTTTTACCCTGGTTACTGAGCACCATTTTGACCATCTATCCCGGATTGCGAAAAAGTGCGTTTAGCTTGGTAACACTGGTGTTGTGCTGGTTGTTGTTTTTTCCAAATGCCTTATATATACTGACGGACTTGTTTCATGTCAATATCAGCTCATCCATGCCTAAATGGTTTGATTTGTTTCTTATCCTGTCGTTTGCATGGACTGGTATTTTATTTGGTTTCCTGAGTTTGTGGGATATAGAAAAGATCATTGATAAAAAAGTGCATAGCAGGTTAATGCCTGTGGTGTCATTTTCGCTTTTATTTCTTGGGAGTTTTGGTGTATATGTTGGCAGGTATTTAAGATGGAACAGCTGGGACATCATAAAAGAACCCTTTAATATTTTATACGACATCAGTGACAGGATACTTAATCCCTTTCAGCACAAGGGAACATGGGGGATGACGATTTACATGTTCATTTTCCTAAATATGATTTACTGGTCATTTAGATTAATTAAGAAAAGAAGCTAAGCATTTAAAAGATAGAAAATCAGTACATTAAAGCTATGAAGGTAGACGCAAGTTCCTACAAAAGCTTTGATCCTGCACTCATAGCCCCTTGTGGGATTAACTGCGGCACATGCCTGGCTTATCTGAGAGCAAAAAACCGGTGTGGCGGATGCCGCATACCTGCTGATCCGAAACCAAAACATTGTGTGCAATGTTCCATTCTGAATTGTGTTCACCTGGCTGAAACCACCTCAGGATTCTGTTATGATTGCGTCAAATACCCCTGTCAGCGCATGAAGCAACTCGACAAGCGGTACCGGAAAAGTTATAACATGAGCTTACTTGAAAACCTCAATCTGATCAAAGAACTGGGAATCAACAGATACATTGTTCAGGAAAACGCGAAGTGGCGATGCCCAACCTGTGGCGGGACCATTTGTGTGCACCGGGGATATTGTCTAAGTTGCAGTAAATAAGTTCAATAGATTAACGTGTTGCATTATTTTTTCTACTTTGATCAGGATGGTATGAATTTTGGTATAGGGTAGGTAGTATTCACAAGTAATAAATACTACGATGAAAAGATACATTTACACCCCGGTTCTGGTGATGCTGCTCGCAGCACTGACAACCCTCGGGGCACAGGGTAGGCAGGACAATTATCTCGGTCTGCCAGGGGACAACCTGAATCTCTATGCAGTGATGAAGTTGTTCCAGGAATCTGAAACGCTTGAAGGTTTTGAAAGAAGCCTGAATGACGAAAACTCAAGAATCAATAACCTCGACCTGGATGGAAACGGTTATGTGGATTACATACGTGTTATTGACAATGTGGATAAGAATGTTCATTATATTGTGCTCCAGGTGGCCATCAATGCCCGGGAGAACCAGGATGTGGCTGTTTTTACCGTAGTGCAGCGGGCTAATAATGAAGTCGAAATCCAATTGATTGGTGATGAAGACCTATATGGTAAGAACTACATTATTGAGCCCATTTATGCTGAAACTCCCAACCCGGGCTATAAAGGCAATGCACGGGTAGTTGATGGTCAGCGCGTTGTGGTGAATCATGTAACCACGGTTGAGGTTGCTGCATGGCCCCTGATACGGTTTATGTTTCTGCCCACCTATGTGGTATGGCATTCGCCCTGGTATTACAGCTACTATCCCAACTATTGGCGTCCCTGGAGCCCCTGGTACTGGCATCAGTATTACGGATATCATTACCACTACCATTCCTATTATTACGGCCGTTACCATCACTGGAATGAATACCGTCACCCGCATTATCACAGCTACTATTACGGCAGCCGAAGAACTTACTCACCGGCAGTAAGAAGCGGAATACATGATGGCAGGTATAAAAGCACATACTCACGTCCTGAAAGCAGGGAGCAAGGCAGCGCTGCCTATTACCAGGCAAATCCCGACCGTAGAGCTGCAACATCAGGCAACAGAACAGGTGCTTCTTCCGACAGAAGAGCAGGTTCTCAGGTTGCTGCACCCAGGCAGTCGGGCAATACCAGTACCGGAAGGCAATCCTCTGCCTCCACCTCACGGCAGACAACAGGCTCGGGAACTGCAAGAAGACCTGAAGCAGCCGGTACGTCACGGCAGTCAACCGGCACAGCCACTCAAAGGCAATCAGGTGCTGCAGGAACAACGCGGCAATCTACCGGAACCACTACCGAAAGAAGACAGTCTTCAGCAAGTAATACAAGGCAGACCTCAGGTACTGCCACTCAAAGACAACCTGCTGCAACAAGTCCTTCACGGCAATCGGCAACTTCGCCATCCAGGGAACGGACTTCAACAGCAAGTCCGGCCAGGAAGTCTTCTACTACACAGTCGGCTGGCCAGAGCAGAAGATCTGGATCGAGCCAGTCTACTGGCGTACAACGCTCCTCTCAGAAGTCATCAGTAAGCAGTTCGGGCAGAAGTTCAGGCAGTAGCAGCAGATCATCAGGAACTTCAAGGAGTTCAGGAAGATCTGCAGGCTCAGGTTCTTCAGGTAACTCCGACAGAAGGTAAGGCCACATCAAAAAAACATGAGAAAGAGATGCGCATGCGCATCTCTTTTTTTTATGCCTGCTGGTCAAAATAGCGCTTTGGGAAAAGATTTTTGATGTATTTTTATAAAGGAGAAATATTCATCAATAAATCAGAACATATGAACCGCAGGAATTTCATAAGGAATTCGGCTATGTCTGCCGCCGCATTTTCATTGATGGGCAGTCAGGTTTTAAGTAAAACAGGTAAGGATGTTCCCGGTAACCTGTTGCCCCGTTGGAGGGGGTTCAATCTGCTCGATTACTTTTCGCCTTACCCGGCAAGGGAAAATGATCCGAACCGGACCACGGAAGACGACTTCCGGTGGATGGCCGACTGGGGCTTTGATTTTGTAAGAATCCCCATGGCTTATCCGCGGTACCTGGATATTGACCGGTCGAAACAAATTACCGGAGATGATTTTTATAAAATCAACAAAGCGGTGATTGATGAAGTGGAAAAGTTGGTCATGCTGGCCAACAAATATAAATTGCATGTGAGTCTGAACCTGCACCGTGCACCGGGGTATTGCATCAACGCGGGCTTTTATGAGCCCTACAACCTGTGGAAGGATAAGGAAGCACAGGATGCTTTTAATTACCACTGGGGCATGTGGGCTGAGCAGTTTAAAGGTGTTCCGAAAGAACAACTCAGCTTTGATTTGCTGAATGAACCGGCATACCGTGAGGATATGAACGACCAGTTTTCCAAAAGCAGTGCCTTACCCGGAGAGCTTTACCGGAAAGTGGCCAGGGGGGCTGCCGATGCCATCAGGGCTGTTAGTGGCGACCGGCTGATTATTGCCGATGGCAATAACGTGGGCAACGATGTGGTGCCCGAATTGTTTGACCTGAACATGGGGCAGAGCTGCAGAGGTTATTATCCCCATTATGTTTCGCATTACCAGGCAGGCTGGGTGTGGAAAAACCCGGCTGATGCCCCCATGCCCGTGTGGCCGGGAGTAATTGACGGGCAAAACTTCAGCCGGCAAACTCTTGAGGATTATTACAGGCCCTGGACAGAGCTTGTAAGCAAAGGTATAGGTGTTCATTGTGGAGAATGCGGCTGCTGGCGAAATACCCCACATGAAGTTTTCCTGGCCTGGTTTGGCGATATCATTGACATACTTACCAGCCACCATATTGGTTATGCCTTGTGGAACTTCAGGGGCGATTTCGGCATACTCGATTCAGGCCGCAAAGATGTTGCATACACCGATTGGTACGGTCATAAACTGGACTCCAAATTACTGGAATTGTTAAAGAAGTATTGATGGAAGCTGCCATGTCGAAGATCAGGAAGCGGTTATACGAAATCATTTTTGAAGCCGATACCCGCGCCGGCAGGTTGTTCGATGAAGCACTGCTGTTTGTGATTCTGGTGAGCGTTTTCCTGGTGATGCTGGAGAGTGTGGGTGTCATCAGGCTCAAATATCAGCATTTGTTCTGATCGGATTCAGATTATACACCTCCGGAAAAGATTCTTAAGATCACAAGGGAACAACATTCCTTTGCTGTAATCTCAGTTATTTTCGTTACATTTACTGAAGAAGTCAATCTGCTTTGTAATATAATGGCAGATAAGGGATTGTGTGTTATTCACCCATGATTTTACGATGGATAACCTGGATTATCTCAAACTGGAACTGGAGCGTTCTTTGCTGTTGCTTGACAGCGATGCCGCAGAAGCCATTATCAAAAAATCCATGATGGCAGGGGACACCTATTCTGTCACAGGTGATTTGATTTCAGCTACGCTGGGTCATATAGGAGATTTGTGGGAAAAAGGGAATCTTTCTCTTTCCCAGGTATACATGAGCGGGATGATTTGTGAGAAAATTATTGAAAACACGATACCGCCTCATGTTGTGCTAAAACCCGGTCAACCCAGGATGGCCATAGGTGTTTATGAGGATTACCACATGCTGGGCAAAAGAATTATTTATGCCGTATTGAAAGCCAGCGGGTATGAATTGATTGACCTGGGCGGAGGTCTTAGTGATGATGATCTGATTGGGGTGGTTAACCGGGAAAAGATTGAGGTGCTGCTGTTATCGGTATTGATGTTGCCATCTGCACTCCACATCAGGAACCTGAAGAATAAACTGGGCAACTCAGGTTTGAAACTGGTTGTCGGAGGTGCACCTTTCCGGATTGACAGTGAACTCTGGAAAGAAGTCGGGGCGGATTTCTGTGGTAAAGATGCTGCAGAAGCACTGGAAATAATTACTAAAATCTCAGGTAACAGCTGATGAAAAGACAGGCCATGACCCCGAAAGAGCGTGTTTCTCTAACGCTCTCGCATCAGGAGCCTGACCGGGTTCCCCTGATGCTGTCGCTTACCATGCATGGAGCCAGGGAATTGGGATTGAGCATACAGGAGTATTTTTCGAAAGCTGAACATGTTGTGGAAGGTCAGTTGCGCATGCAGCAAAAATACGGCCATGATTTTCTGAATCCGTTCTTTTATTCTGCCCTTGAGGTAGAAGCATTCGGAGCTGAGGTAATTTATTCTGAGGATGGGCCTCCCAACAGCGGAAGGCCACTTCTCAATGATATCAGCGATATCGGCAAATTGCATCCTGTTGATGTTCGCAAATCCGGGGTCCTTTATAAGATGCTCAGGGCAATTGAACTGCTTAAAGAGAAAACCAAAGGCGCCATACCCATCATGGGATCCGTGACATCTCCTTTTTCGCTTCCTGTGATGCAGCTTGGATTTGACAAGTATTTTGAACTGATACATTTCAACCGGAAATGCTTTGATCAGCTTATGGGCATTAATGAAAGCTTTTGTGTTGACTGGGCCAATGCCCAGTTAAGTGCAGGTGCAGATGCCATTGGCTATGCCGATCCGGTTTCTTCTCCCACCATCATTCCACGGGAACTTTATGCCGAAACAGGATTTCAGATTGCCCGACGCTGTATTTCGAAAATAAGGGGCAATGTTGCCACTAATTTTGCTTCCGGAAAGTGCCTCCCTATTGCCGGCATGATCATGCAAACAGGAACCATGGCAGTGGTTGTAAGCGCCCAGGAGGATTTGGCCGAGTTGAAAAAAACTTTCGGGAAGAAGTTAGCCCTGGTCGGTAATTTAAACGGACTGGAAATGCGAAGATGGAACACTGAAACGACATTCCATTCTGTGAAGGAGGCTATTCTGAAAGCTGCTCCCGGAGGAGGATATATTCTGTCGGATAACCATGGCGAAATACCTTTTCAGGTTCCGGAGGCTGTATTAATGGATGTTGCAGCGGCTGTGAAACGCTATGGCCAGTATCCGATCACCAATCAATGATTACTCTTGAAGAGCGAACTTTACATATTTCTATGCGACTTCCTTATTCCTGAAGTATCGGATTTATTCATCCGTAAGAATTACCCTGATGTGAAACTGGTTGGAATTCCGGCCGGCTGCCGGACTCATCACATCAACATAGGCAAAATAAGTGAAGTACTTACCGGGGATGGTCGTGAATGCTCAGGGGTTTTGATAGGTTCGGCTTCCTGTATGGATTTAAACAAGGATATCTTGTTAAACATGCCGAATCTGAAACTGGTACAACTGGAACAGTGTCTGGAGTTGTTTATAAACAGGGAGGTTATTTATCATTTTATCAGGCAGGGCTGTTACCTGATCAGTTCGGGGTGGCTGAAAAACTACAAAAAGCAAATTGAAAACTGGGGATTTGATGATGCCGAAACGGCCAGACGTTTTTTCAGGGAATCCATGAGGAAAATTCTGTGGCTCGATACGCAACTTCCAGGTGATCTGACTGAGTCACTTAAAGCAATAGCAGCATATACGGGTTTGCCTTATGAAGTATTGCCGGTAGGAATGACCCACTGTGAACAGATTATAGATGGCCTGGTTATGGAATGGAAGATGGACAACGAGCGGGAATCTACCAATATGGTTCTTTCCAGATCTTCTATCCGATTGGCAAACTATTTCATGATTTTGAACCAGCTGGACACATTGATTCAACTGGCTGACGAAAAGGAAATAGTTCAGGTGGTTTTTGACCTGATCAATGTGTTGTTTGCCCCGCTGAATATTGAATACCTGGGTTTCAAAGATGACCGGGTAGTGCAGAAATATAACTATAAAGTGTCTGCTGGCACGGAGCCATCTCAACCATTAGAATCATTTGATATTGAGGTTAATTATAAGGGTATGCTATTCGGTATATTCCATGTTGTAGGCATCCAATTCCCACAGTACATGGAACAATACAAAGAGATGGGCAGGGTCATCAGCCAGATCAGTGCCCTGTCTGTTGCCAATGCACGAGAATATCAGATCACACAGGATCAAAAGGAACAATTGGAAACGTATGCCAGGGAACTCAGAGAGGCCAATCTCTCAAAAGACAAATTCATATCGGTGCTTTCGCACGATCTGAAGAACCCGTTTAATATTCTGGTTGGGTACAGTCATTTGCTGGTTGAGGAACTGGAAAGGAACAACATTCAGGAAGCACAGGAATTTGCGCTGATTATGAGGCAGACCATTGAAGACGCGCTGAAGTTGCTGGAAAATTTACTGGAGTGGACCAGAAGCAAATCGGGCAAGATACGATTCAACCCGGAACGATTTGAACTGAATCAGCATCTTGACCAGGTGCTTGCATTACTGAATCAGCAGGCTGATGCCAAAGGCATCACGATAACCAGGTCCATGCCTGTTGGAACTTTCATTACAGCCGACAGGGAAATGTTAAGTACCATTTTGAGAAACCTGATTTCCAACGCGCTGAAGTATACCCGGAACGGCGGCGATGTTCATATTTCAGCTGAATGCAATCAGGACGAGATTGTATTTTCTGTTCGCGACAATGGTATTGGCATGAGCAGCGAAAAGCTGGAAAGCCTGTTTATGCCAGATCAAAGTGAAAGCGCTCCAGGCACCGATCAGGAAAAAGGTACCGGGTTGGGTTTGATTCTGACTCATGATTTTGTGAAAGCCCATGGGGGCAAAATTTGGGTTGAAAGTGAAGTAGATCGGGGCACAGCATTTCATTTTACAATTCCTTTAATCCTTTGAGCCAAAGTCAGGGGCAAATTTTGCTGGTTTTTTCATCCCAATTAGTTTCTAAACAATTAGATTTGTATAAATCGAAATTGAATGTCATGAAAAACTTGCTTACCCTTTTATTGCTGATGGCAACCACCATCACGTGGGCCCAGAAATTCGAAAACCTGGCCAGTACTCCTCCCATGGGTTGGAACAGCTGGAATAAAATTGCCTGTGATGTCAATGAAAAGGTGATCAGGGAGGCTGCAGATGCCCTGGTGGCATCAGGCATGAAGGATGCCGGTTACACCTACATCGTAATTGACGATTGCTGGCACGGAGAGCGCGACAGCCTGGGTTTCATTCAGTCGGACCCTGTTCACTTTCCCTCGGGAATTAAGGCTTTGGCTGATTATGTGCATTCAAAGGGGTTGAAATTCGGAATTTATTCCTGTGCCGGAAATAAAACATGTGCCGGCAGGCCCGGAAGTCGTGGTTATGAGTACCAGGATGCCTTGCAATATGCCAAATGGGGCGTGGATTATCTGAAGTATGACTGGTGTTTTACCGATGGGTTGAATGCTGAAGGGGCCTATACCACCATGCGTGATGCCTTATACGCTGCAGGAAGGCCTGTTGTTTTCAGCCTTTGCGAATGGGGAAACAACAAACCCTGGCTTTGGGGTGCTAAAGTAGGTCACCTTTGGAGAACCACCGGCGACATAGCCGCCAAATTCGAAGGTTCAGTTGATCATGGAACCTGGTCGTCATGGGGCGTGCTGAAAATCCTGGATATGCAGGAAGGTTTGCGCCAGTATGCAGGTCCCGGTCACTGGAATGATCCCGATATGATGGAGATAGGCAATGGCATGACCGTGAACCAGGACCGTGCCCACATGTCGATGTGGTGCATGCTTGCTGCACCGCTTATGGCCGGTAACGACCTGACCAACATGACTAAAGAAACCATTGAAATTCTCACAAATAAGGATTTGATTGCTGTTGATCAGGATCCGCTGGGCATTCAGGGATTCAAATTTGCCGCAAAAGACAGCATGGAAACCTGGTTTAAACCACTGGCAAATGGCGACTGGGCTGTATGTTTTCTGAACAGGGCCAAAAAGCCTGTAAGTATTGAATTCGACTGGAAAGCAGAGCGTGTAAATGATGATCTTTCGAAAAGAGACCTGAATGCAGCCCAAACAGAATATGAGCTGGTGAATTTGTGGACAAAAGCTGCTTCAGGAACCACAGGAGCCGCGCTGAAAGCTGTTGTTCCCGGTCATGATGTGCTCATGCTACGTTTGATATTAAAGTAGCTGCTGATTTTTTGCTACCTGGCTTTAAGTTCTTCAGTGTGCACTAACAATTAATTCGTTGGTTTTTATTAAATTGTGCCATCAAACCGTTAATGGCATGAACTTTCGTTGTTTTTTTGCGGCAACAGGATTGTTCTTTTGTGTTGCATCATGGGCACAACATGAAACGTCACCCGATCTCTACAATCTCAGGGAGTGGGTTCTGGAATCCATGCCGGCTGAAGATGGTATATCAGCCGATTTTGAAACCATTCTGAATGAACTGGAGCAACTTCAGGCGCATCCGCTCGATTTGAACAACGCTTCCACAACTGATTTGCAGAAACTATTCTTCCTCACCGATTTTCAAATAGCCAGTATTTTAAAATACCGCAAAGAGATGGGTCCGTTACTGACCATTTATGAATTGCAGCTGGTATATGGTTTCACACAGGATGTGATTAACAGGGTACTGCCTTTTGTATATGTTGATGACCGGGAAACCAGTTTAATTCGAAAAGCAGGTGTGAAGAAAGCGGGCAACCATGATCTGCTGATTAAAACACGAAAAGTTTTTGAAGAAATCAGGGGATACCAGGTTTACGATTCATCAGCCGGCCAGATGCAGTATCCTGGAAGCCCCTGGTTGCTCCATCTCAGGTATGGTTTTGAGTGGAAGGAACATGTTCGGGCAGGCGTAACCCTGGAAAAGGATCCGGGAGAGGAGTTTTTCAGGGGTTCCAACCGGCATGGTTTTGATTACAACTCGGCCTTTGTGATGGGAAGCAATATGAAGTTCATCAAATCGGCCATTGTGGGAGATTACCGGCTGGCATTCGGTCAGGGACTTGTTTTGTGGAACGGAACAGCACCCGGAAAATCATCGTTAACCCTGGGCATTGTGAAACGGCAGCACGGGTTGAAACCCTATTCTTCCACCGATGAGAATAATTTTTTCAGGGGTGTTGCTGCCACCACTTCGTTGGGTAAGGCAGATTTTACCGGATTTTTCTCGTTTAAAAAGCGCGATGCCAACATCATTGATACGCTTGAATCGGGAGATGTGGTTTTTTCGTCGTTCCAGGAAAGCGGCTATCACCGCACCCATTCCGAAGTGAGCGATGAGAAAACACTGGGGGTAACGGTATATGGTGGAAACATCAGTTACCGAAACAATTACCTGAAAGCCGGTTCCACACTTGCCTGTTATCATTTCAACAAGCTTGCGGCTGCCGGTGATGAGCCCGAAGATTTGTATGACTTTTCCGGAAACGGCCTGGTAAATTGGGGAATTGACTATTCATTAATTGTAAAGAAAGTACAGGTGTTTGGGGAAGCTGCAACCGGGAATGATCATTGGGCCTTTGTTAACGGACTCCTGCTGAATGTGAACAAGTATGCCACGTTTTCACTGCTTTACCGGAACCTCTCCCCGGGATATATCAGTATGAACAGCTCGGTATTTTGTGAAAACTCGTCCCAAAATAATGAAGAGGGATTTTATGCAGGAGTGGTGCTGCATCCGGTACCGAAGATCAGTATTTCGGGATATGTTGATTTTTACCGGTTTCCCTGGTTGAAAACGAACCTGAGTGCCCCTGCTTCCGGGAGTGATTATCTGCTTCAGGTGGATTTTAAGGCAACAAAGAAAACAGCGATGTATCTGAGATTGAAGTATAAAAGAAATCCGGCAGATGCGGAATCCGGAACACAAATACCTGATATCGCCAATGACGAGAGGTCGGGAATCCGTTACCATGTGAATTACAGGGCCGGAAGAAGCTTTACCATGCAAAACCGGATTGAAATGGTATTTGTCCAGGCGGGTTCAGCAAAAGCATCTACGGGATTCATGGTATATCATGATGTACGTTTTGAATCAGAACAACTGCACCTTGTGGTTGATGCCAGGCTGGCCTGGTTTAACACAGGTGATTATTCGGCCCGTATCTATGCCTATGAGCATGATCTGAGCACCGGTTTTTCTTTTACACCCCTGTATGATTCCGGTCTCCGCAGTTACATTATGGTGCGGTACAACTTGTCGGAGAATCTGTCTTTCCGGGTGAGGTTGTCCAATACTTATTTCTCAAACCGGCAGGAAATCAGCTCGGGTTGGGACAGAATCAACAATCCAACCCGAACCGATTTGAAATTGCAGCTTGCACTTAAGTTCTGAAAATTCCGGTTTTCTGCGTACACTTCATGGCGATCAATTCTTCCGGTTTGTCAATTTGTTTACCGGCTTGGTCGATTTTGTATTTTTTTTAACAACCTTTTCGCAGTTTGCGCTGTTTATTTGGTTGTTAAATGAATACTTATTGAGCTAAAATTAGGAAGAGATGAGAGGAGTAATGGGTTTTTTGTTGACTTTGTTTATTGGGGTTCCGGTTTTTGCAAATCACACGTCGCCGGGGGAAGGAACGGTTGCATTACCGGCCGGCACTGTAAGGGGAATGATACTTGATTCCACTACCCGGGGGGCTATTGAATATGCAACTATTGGTATTTACAGGGTGAAGGATTCGTCGTTGGTTAACGGCTTGGTAACCGGAGTGGATGGCACCTTTGTTTTTAAAGATATCCCGGCAGGGGAGTATTATATCGATGCCAATTTTATTGGTTATGTTCCCAGGCGGATTTCAACAGTCGTTATTGGTTCTCAGCGTAAAGCGCTTGACCTTGGAAACGTACTGCTGCATCCCGATGTCACCCGTATACAAGAAGTTACCGTGGTGGCACAGAGTCAGCGTGTGGAATACAAAATCGACAAAAAAGTGGTGAATATAGCCCAGGATTTATCGGCTTCGGGAGGCTCCCTGGTGAATGCACTGGAAAATACACCTTCCATTGAAGTTGATGTTGAGGGTAATGTAAGCTTGCGCGGTAGCGGCAATTTCCAGCTGCTGATCGACGGAAAGCCGAGCATTATTGGAGGAAGCGAAGGATTGCAGCAGATTCCGGCAAGTGCGGTTCAGAGTATGGAAATCATAACCAGTCCTTCTGCCAAGTATGATCCCGATGGTGCAGCCGGTATCATCAATGTGATTATGAAAAAGCAAAAGAACAACGGTGTTGGCGGCATTGCCAATGTATCCGTTGGTACACGGGATAAATACTCGGCGGACTTACTGCTTAATTTCAGGCGGAGTAAGCTCAACTATTTCATTGGAGGCGAATTTGCCGATCAGAGAAATTTCAATAAGGGAGAAAACGAGCGCAGAACTTACCTGAATGATACAACCACAACAATTTTAACAGAAAGCGACGGCGTTTTCAGGAGGCGGTCCTATAACCTGAAATCAGGAATTGACTATGCATTGACAGATAAATCATCATTGTCTTTGTCGGGTGTAGTTGGTGCAAGAGAATTCAGCAGGGATTTCAGTGGTAACAGCCAATGGTTTACCCAGCCGGCCAAAAGGGATTCGTTTTATACCACACAGAATGTTTCGGGGGACAACGATTTTTTTTACAACCTCAATCTGGATTTTCTGAAGAAGTATGATGAGGACGGACACCAACTGATGGCCAGTGTGTATTACGAATCGGCCCGTGAAGATGAAGAAGAGGAAGACATCATACGGTCAACCGATTTACGATACATACCCACCGGGAATGAGCCGAATCGTACCCGGTCAAAAACTGAAACACCGGAAAATATTTTGCGTGCCGAGCTCGATTACTCAAAACCACTGGGAAGTGGAAAGCTTGAAGCCGGTTTGCAGTCGAGATGGGATGCCGATAAAGCGAAATACGTTTATGAAGATTTTGTGTTGCCCATTAATGAATGGCTGCAAAACGACTCGGTCAGTAATTCGCTGGAATATCTTGACGCCATACAATCGGCTTACCTGATATATTCGGCACATCTTGGGAAATTTGAATACCAGGCCGGGTTGCGTGCGGAGTATAACAAAAGAACTCTCGATCAGATAACTATTGACGAATCATTCACCTATGAGAAATTGCATTTTTTCCCGTCGTTTTATTTAACGCGTAAGATTTCCGATGCCCATCAGGTTCAGTTTAACTATTCACGAAGAATACAGCGGCCCAGGGAGCGTGATTTGAATCCCTTTAAGGAATTTCGTGGTATTGACAATGTATTTTTTGGCAATCCGGCACTGAAACCTGAGTTTACCAATGCTTTCGAGTTGAATTACCAGTACACCCATAAGGGCGGTTTTGTTTCGCTTGAAACTTATTACAGGGGAACAAGTGATAAAATTACCCGGCTGAGCGGATATGATACCATTGCGGGCCGGCCGGTATTCACATCTACTACCATGAATGCCAATAAGGATAATTCACTGGGAATTGAGCTGATGACCAATTGGGAATTAAACCGTTGGTGGCAGCTCAATGTAACCGGGAATTTTTTCCGCTATCAGCTCAACGGACAGGTTGAGGGTGAGGAGGTGAAATCAGTTACCACATCGTGGCGCACCAACTTCAGTTCTTCTTTCAAATTGAAGTGGGACACAAGGTTTCAAATATCCGGTTTCTATAACGGACCTTCCAATACCCTGCAGGGAAAGCGTGAAGGTTTCTTTGTGGCCAATGTGGCGCTTCGCAAAGAAATGTTAAAGAAACAGCTGACCGTTTCACTCAATGCCAGAGACATTTTTTCCACCGGGGTGTTTACGAACATCTCCGAGGGCAGCAATTTTTACACTTACAACAAGGGCAGGAGAGAATCACCGGTGGTGATGCTGAACCTTACTTTCCGCATCAACAATTACAGGCAGGCTGCTAACCGGCAGCAAGACGAGAACGATTCCGATGAAGGCGGCATGGATGATATGATGTAGGTTTGGGTTGAGGGTAGTCGGGAGATCATAGCCGTCAACATAATATGCTTACGCCCTTACAGGGCTTATATTCAACTCGTTGATAATCACACAGGGCGATGCCCTGTGCTGTTGCTGATGCCCCTTCAGGGCATGGATCCTGTGCTGATTCTAATGTCTATAACCTTCTGTGAACTCTTCACATCGGTTCAGGGTAGGTATTTCTGCAGCTTTTTGAGCCCTGAAAGGGCATTAGCATTAGCCCAGGGCATCGCCCTGGGTCACGAGTGAGGCAGCAAACATAAGCCCTGAAGGGCGTAAGCCATGCTATAGTTGACGTCTTTGGTTTCAAATTATACCTGTTTTGTCGCAATTAGATAACCCTTACTTTTCCTGATTTCAAACCGGCTATTTTTGCCACCCCGCGAAATCCCTGTTACTTCTTGGTACTTAGCAAAATTTTGTTATTTTTGTAACTCTCTTGCCGCAGGGCATACAACAAGGTATTAATAGTAAACTATTTAACACATGAAGACATATTCTACTGGTCAGATTAAGAACCTGGTAATTGTTGGCAATTCGGGATCGGGAAAAACCACACTGGCTGAAGCAATGCTGTTTGAAGGCGGTGTCATTGAAAGACGCGGTGATGTGGAAAGCAAAAATACCGTATCCGATTTCAAGGAAATTGAGCAAAACAACACCTGTTCCGTTTTTTCATCGTTACTGTATACTACATATAACGATTACAAGATAAACCTTATTGATGTCCCCGGTCTTGATGATTTTGTTAACGGTGTGGTATCTGCCCTGGTAGTTACCGACAGTGCGCTGATGGTTGTTAATGCCCAGAATGGTATTGAGGTAGGCGCTGAAATACATGGCCGTTACCTGGCCAATGCCAACAAAGGTATTATTTTCGTTGTGAACCAGTTGGATCATGATAAAGCCAACTGGGATAAGACCATTGAATCGATTAAGGAAAGGTTCGGAGCTCATGCGGTTATTGCTCAGTATCCTGTCAATACAGGTGCTGCTTTTGATTCCATCGTTGATTTAATCACCATGAAGCTTTACAAATACCCGAAAGATGGTGGTAAACCACAGATTTTGGATATTCCGGCTGATCAAAAGGATCAGGCAGATGAACTTCATGCAGTATTGGTTGAAAGAGCAGCAGAGGGTGATGAAGCACTGATGGAATTATTCTTTGCTAATGACACACTGACTCCTGAAGAACTGCAGAAAGGGATCCGGGCAGGGTTGTTGCAACGTGGTATTTTCCCCGTATTCTGTGTGTCAGCCAAGAAAAATATCGGTACCGGTCGCCTGCTGGATTTTATTTCCCAGGTAGCACCCGGTCCGGCCGACATGCCTGCACCCAAGGCAAACGGCAAGGAAGTGAAATGTGATCCTGCCGGTCCGGCAACCCTTTTTGTATACAAATCTGCAGTTGAAACTCATATTGGTGAGATCAACTATTTCAAGCTGATGGCAGGTGAAATCAAGGAAGGCATTGACCTGACCAACAATTCCACACAGAATAAGGAACGAATTGCCCAGATATTTGCTGTGGCCGGAAAAAACAGGACAAAAGTCACCAACATGCTGGCCGGTGATTTGGGTGCAACAGTTAAACTGAAAGCAACCAAGACCAATCAAACCTTATCAACCGATACCTCTATCAAATTTGCCCGCATTGAATTCCCTGAACCCAAGTACCGCACTGCCATCAGAACGCTCAGCGAAGGTGACGATGAGAAAATGGGAGAAGCATTGCAACGCATGCATTTTGAGGATCCTACCATACAAATCGAGTATTCCAAAGAGCTCAAACAAATTATTATAATGGGTCAGGGTGAATATCACCTGAATATCATGAAGTGGCATCTTGATAATCAATTCAAAATTGCCACCGAATTTCTTGCACCAAAAATCCCTTACCGCGAAACCATCACCAAATTTGCAGTTGCTGATTACCGGCATAAAAAACAATCCGGCGGTTCCGGACAATTTGGCGAGGTGCATCTGGTGATTGAGCCCCATAAGGAAGGAACACCAGATACAGAAATGTTTAAAATTGAAGGAAAAGATCAGAAAATGTCAATCCGTGATAAGGAAGAAATTCCATTGGCATGGGGAGGAAAGCTGGTTTATTACAACTGTATTGTAGGCGGATCAATTGATGCCCGGTTTTTGCCGGCTATTTTGAAAGGTATTATGGAAAAAATTGAAACAGGACCTTTGACTGGTTCTTATGCACGTGACATCCGGGTTTATGTTTATGACGGCAAGATGCACCCGGTTGATTCCAATGAAATTTCTTTCAAGCTGGCCGGAAGAAATGCATTCAGCCTGGCATTCAAAAAAGCAGCTCCCAAAATCCTCGAACCTGTTTACCAGGTAGATGTGCTTGTGCCGGGCGACCGCATGGGTGATGTAATGAGTGATTTGCAGGGACGGCGTGCCATTGTGCAGGGTATGAGCTCGGAAATGGGATTCCAGAAAATCACGGCCAAGGTTCCCCTGGCCGAGATGAACAAGTATTCCACCGCACTGAGTTCGCTCACCGGTGGCCGTGCTATGTACTCCATGAAATTCCTCGAGTACGAAGCTGTTCCCGGCAATGTTCAGGAAGAACTGCTGAAAGCGTACGAGGCAGAAGAAAAGGAAGAGTAATAACAGTCTGTAATCAATAAAAAGCCGGAGCTGTAAACTCCGGCTTTTTATTTTGCTCTTTGTTTATCAAAAGAACGCTGTCAACGGGTGTTGTACGTGGATTTATTTGTTTACAACAAACCTGAGATTGTATAACTTGTTGCCATGATTCAACCTGATGAGGTAAATGCCCGCAGGCTTATCCTGGACATTTACGGTTATAGGGCTGGAGCTGCCTTCCAGGGTTTCAATAAGGCATCCACTGCTGTTGTAAACCAGCAACCGGCAGGTTCCGGTGAATTGATTACCCGGGAGTTCAATGGTCAGTTTGTCATGCGCCGGGTTTGGATACATTTTAATTTCTCGTGCTGCAGCTTGATCATTGATTCCCACCCAATGTATACTGCACTGCCCGTTCATCGATTTGTTCGAGAAAACCTGGCTGCCATTGTGGTACGCACAAAGTAGATACTGGCTCGGAGGGGTCAACATGGATGGAATTCCCTGGTAGAAAAGGCCGAAATTGGTTCCAACTCCTTCAATGAACTCCAGCTTTTCAGTTCTCCCGGTAATTTCGATCGGATAATCGAAGCGGATGTGTTTACGTCCGTCGGCTGTATAAACCGAATCCACAATCAGGGTATCACTCCGGTCAGTTCCCATATAAAAGGTATCAGCCAATGCCAGGGTAAGGTCCATCACCGGGAACTCCTCATCGGCAATTTCCGGCACATACAGGTAAACTTTGCTCCTGTCGCCGGATTCGCGTAAATAATACTGTTCAGTTCCCATTCTCACAACAGTATTGAGTACTTCTTTGTATGCCAGTCCATGAATGGTGGTATCCCGTGTTACAACCAATGAATCAGTCCAGCCAGCATCCGGTATTTCATGATAGAGGTTCCAGGAGGTGGATGTGGCACCAAAAACGGATTGATAAGGGATCTTCCAGATTTCGATGGTGTCAACAAAAATGTCAGCATATGACCATAAGTCTGCTCTGCATGCGTCCACATAGAATTCCAGCTTAAAACTGTCTGATTTCTCAACAAATAATTGGTCGAGTCCAATCGGGAAAACCGTTTCAGGTTGTGAGAGAATCTCAAAGGAATCCTTTACTAAGATTTGAAAATTAAGGCCATTCGGGAAGTTATACCATTGAAATGGTGTTGAAAATTGCCTGTTGTTTAATGAAAATTGGAAACGCAACTCATTAACGTAGATTTCAGAAAAAGAAACCTTCAATGCATAATGCACCCCGTTTTCAAGAAAGTCATTATAAATCTGATATGAAGCCTTTACTTTTGCACATCCCGTTCCCTGATCGGCAAAAAGATGCAGTTTATGATCCTTTATTTCAACCAGTGAGTATGATGGATCAGACGGCATAATAGCTTCGGAAATTGTATCGTAGAGTTTCCAGTTGGTTGAATCATTAAAGTACATACCAAATACCTTTTCCTGCGAATAGGAATAGTTATAAGCCAGAAAAAGTGAGGCCAGAAGGAGTAATGTTTTTTTCATGGTAAGGAGTTTCAGGTTTCAATAACGTGGTTATGCATTTGATTATCAAATATAACAAAAAATCCGGAGTTTTGTGAACCCCGGATTTTTTTGCAGTCAGTTTCGGATCAGCCGCATCTGGATGATCCGCAGTTACGGCATACCAAACAACCTTCCTGGTAGACCAGATTATCTGATCCGCATTCAGAACAGTTTTTACCTTTCTTGGCCCTGGTGTCGTTCGGGATGTATTTTTTAAGTGCCCGTTCCACGCCATTTTTCCAGGTGTTGATTGTAGCGCTGTCGAGTTGCAGCGAAGCCACAAGGTTAACTACGTCGGCAATAGGCATACCATGGCGGAGTACGCTGGAGAACAATTTGGCATAATTCCAGTACTCTTTGTTGAACATGTGTGAGAGTCCGCCCAGCGTATTGTTATAGCCGTACTTATCGGTGTATTGGAAGTCGTACCGTGATTTTCCGTGTTCGTCGCGGTT
>JAFGOR010000037.1 GCA_016926375.1 Bacteroidales bacterium | reverse complement strand
TCTCTCTATTACAAAGATATTCCTTCACTAGAATATTCCAATAATAGAATATCAATGCATTACAGATATTAGCTTGACGGCTATGCCGGTAAAGGGGGTATTGTACGGCTTTTTAATAGAATCATTATCAGCTCTTCTTGCCCAGCGCATTTTTGATCAGTCCTATTATTGCGATCAATACACCTCCGCCTGCACCACCACCGGCGATGCTTCCTATAACGCTTGCCACATCAAGGCCTCCGGTGGTTGTGCCTACGCCCAGTGCGCCCAGCAGCTGTCCGCCTAAACCTCCGCCGACAATACCCAAAATTGAATTGAGAACAGTTCCCAGTGATAACTTTTTCATCAGCGCTCCGGCAGCATTTCCGCCCAGGGCACCACTTACAAGCTGAATGATGATTGCGACTAAATTCTCCATGATGGTTGATTTTGGTTAGTAATTGAATAAAGGTAATGAAAAAGTGGCAAAGAAATATTTGATTTTCTAAGGCAATAGCTGACTATTTCCCAAAGCACCTTTTTGTTTACTGGGTGAAAATCCAAACATGGCTTTAAATTGCTTACTGAAATACTTTACGTCTGAAAACCCGGTCTTGTAAGCTACTTCGGTTACATTAAAGCCTTTTTCGAGCAATTGGGCTGCAATACCAAGCTTTATTTTCCTGGCGAATTCAAGTGGTCCGAGACCGGTTAATCCCTTAATTTTGTTGTAAAAAACAGTTCGGCCTACACAACTGTGTTCTGCCAGGTCATCAATAGAAAAGTTCTGCTGGTAGTTTTCTACGATATAGTCGACAACCTTCTTTAGGAAACTCTCATCGCGGGAGGTTACTTTTACCTCGTCGAGCTGCAAGGATGTCTGACGGGTATAGCGTGCCAGAATTTTCTGGCGTTGGTTGAGCAGGTTACGGGTAACGGCTTTTAAGTAACTAATGTTGAATGGTTTCAGAATATATGCCTCAGCCCCTGTTTCAATACCTTCGATCTGATCATTCATTCCCACTTTGGAAGTAAGCATTACAACCGGTATATGGCAGGTATCAAAGTTATCCTTCAGCTTCCTGGTCATTTCCATACCATCCATTCCGGGCATCATGATGTCGGTGATAATCAGGTCGGGGTTCATTTGAGCCGCAATATGCAGACCTTCTTCTCCGTTTCTGGCACCTATGCATGTAAAATCCGAATGCATGGCCTGGGTAATGTAATTCAGTATTTCGGTGTTATCTTCCACAATCAGCAGCAAATCCTTGCGACCCTGCGATGCGGTTCCTGAAGTATTATCATCGTTCACCAGTTCTTCAACCTGTTCCTGCTGATCTCTTGAATGAAGGCAAATTGTATCAGCTGTTGCTGCATTAACCAGTTGAGAATCACCCAGGTGGTCTTTTCCTTTCAGCAACCTGATGGTAAAGGTGCTGCCTTGTCCTTCCACGGAAGATATCAAAATATCGCCGGAGTGCAGCTTTGTCAACTCGTAAGCAAGCGATAATCCGATACCTGTTCCGGCCAGGTCGCGGTTACTCAATATCGTATATCGGGTGAAGATATCCGAAAGGTTTTTCTGAGGAATGCCCGGACCTTCGTCGCTCACACATATATCTATAAACGGACTGTTTTCGGTGCATTGTATGGAAACATTAACCCGCTTACCCGGATGCGTGAATTTGATGGCGTTGGAAATGATGTTGTAAATAATGGTGTCAATTTTCGAGGGGTCACCGTAAAAGGTTATCTTTTCAGTGTTGGTATCAAAACCATACTGAATTCCTTTATGTTTGGCAAGGGGGACAAAGCTTTCGCATATATCACGGGTAAAGGTTACCAGGTCGAATTCACTGATTTTGAGCACCATTTTGTTGTTCTGGATCTTCCGGAAGTCGAGCAACTGGCTGGTCAGGTGCAACATTCTTTTGGCATTCTTATGTATGATACCCATCAGGGTGCGGTTCCTGGGCGAAATCCCCTGTGTGGCCATAATATCTTCAATAGGACCGATAATAAGGGTGAGCGGGGTTCTGATTTCGTGTGATATGTTTGTAAAGAACTGGAATTTAAGTTCATTAACCTTTTTTTCTACCAGCAACTCACGTCGGTACCGGTTCAACCTGGTTGCTGTTTTGTATATGGAAACAGCAATCAACGATGCCACCAGCAGGTATGACAAATAAGCCGGCAGGGTTCTCCACCATGGCGGCCTGATGCGGATATGAAGTACCCTTTCGGGAGAACCCAGCGTTTCACTGCTGCGAACCGACTTTACCCTGAATACATACCTTCCCGGCGAAAGATTGGTATAGGTTGCCTTAGGTTGACTGCCCACAAAGTTCCATTCTTCCTCAAAACCATCAAGCTTGTAGGCATAGTTGATTTTTGCCGGATCGAAGAAGTCGAGTGCTGAAAAATTCAGACTGAAACTCGACTGGTTATAACGAAGCGCAATCTCATCGGTGAATGAAATGTTTTTACTGAGCGGGGAGCCCGGTACGTTTACCGGCACTTCTTTATTGAATAACAAAAAATTGGTGAGTTCAATATGGGGCTGTACCCGGTCGGGGATAAGCCTGGCAGGATATACCAACTCAATACCCATATAGCCGCCAAAACACAATGTTCTGTCTTTTCTGACAAAACAGGTGTTTTCCGAAAAATTACTGAAATACAATCCGTTAAAATTATTGTGTATGGAAACATTGCCGTTTTTGGGGTTGAGCCTTATCAAGCCGTTTTCGGAGCTGAACCACATATACCCGAATGCATCTTCGAGGATTCCGAAAACCACATCATTACTGAGTCCGTTTTCGGATGTGTAATGGACAAATGAATAGCCGTTTTGCTGCTTTTGCAGCTTATCTGCGCCTCCACCAAAGGTTCCCAGCCAGATGGCGCCCTGTGAATCTTCGAAAAGATGAATCACATCGTTGTAGCTCAGACTGTTTTCATTGGACGGGTCGTGGAAAAATTTGGTGAACCTGAAATGGCCGCTGTCAATATCTTTTTTCTTAAGAAGATTTAATCCCAAAACTGTAGCTACCCAAAGATTGCCTTCTTTGTCTACCATCAGGTGTCTGACCTGGTTGCTTGACAGGTTGCTGTTTTGCTGATTGATCCGGATGAAACGGTGTGGTTTTTCT
>JAFGOR010000249.1 GCA_016926375.1 Bacteroidales bacterium | reverse complement strand
ACAATATATTGGTAGAAAGAAGATTAAGTAATAAAATAAAGTCCCGGATGGGACGGAATAGAGTTTAATCGGACAATAGTGATTTGTAATCAAGCTTTTTCAAAAGTCTTTGAGGATCAATATGACTGCATTTAAAATGACCTTCGGGGCATTCCCTGTGACCATGGATGCCACAGGGCCGGCATTCCAGTTGTTCTTCAGTTTCCAGTATGTGCGAACGTGACGACAGCGGGCCAAAGCCAAAGGCAGGAATGGTGGAGCAGAATACGGCAGTTACGGCAGCATCCATGGCTGATGCCAGGTGCATGGGCGCCGAATCGTTGACGTAATTCATAAGGGCGCTTTTCATCAAAGCGGCTGACTCCAGAAAGCTCAATTCTCCGGCTAAAATTTCGATGTTATTGCGTACAGTCGCTGACCTTATTTTTTCACAGGCTCCCCTGTCGGTTTTACCGCCCAGCAGGAACACCTTTACAGCAGGATCGATTTTATCGATCAGCTGAATCCATCGTTCAGCCGGATATTGCTTGGTGAACCATACCGAGGTGGGTGAAATGGTTACATAAGGTGAGGAAGGGACAATCTTTGAAAAATCCTTGTTGGAAGGATAAAGTCGGGGAAGAAACCGGTACGGGCTTTTTACGAGATGTTTTACCAGCAACAGGTTCCGGTCGATTTCATGAATGTTTGTGCTTTTGGAATCAATGTGATGGGGTACCTTCACCGAAAAGAACCAGGAGAGCGGGTTTTTGTCAAATCCCACAGTATGGCCGGCTCCGGAAAAGACGGTCACCATGCCCGTGGCTAAAAAGCGCTGCAGGTTGATAACTGCATCATATTTCTTTCTTCTGACAAGGCTAATGATCCGGAACAAATCAGCATATTTTTGTTTCTTCTTATCCCAGATAATTACTTCGGAAATATACGGATGGTCATGTAAAAGTCCTTCATTACCCCTGCGTAGCAGGAAATCAATGGATGCTCCCGGATATTCCTGATGTAATGCCTCAATAACGGGGGTGGCAAGAATAACATCGCCGATAAATGCGGTCTGGATAATTAAAAACTGGGTCATGAATCAGAAACTTTTGCCGGCATTAAATTGCAAATCACCAATTGAAGGTGGTTTTGGGTAACCGTAAATCTCGTTATATTCTTTTAATTACTAAATGCTTATACATTTCTTTCAGATTTTCAGGCCACTGTCCGTCCCAGGTTACCTCAATACCGAAGAGGTGTTTGGGGTTATAATTTTCGGAGACGATCTGAATATAGTACCTGAAAGTTTCATGGTGTTCCAGATTTCCACGGAAGCTGTTCAGAATAGGGGTCACGGTTGGTTTAAAATCGGTTGAACTGTCAATTACATAACCAAAATCTGCAATGTGCGATTTGATGATGTCCACGGCCTCCGGAGTAGTTTCGGCCGGCGACCAGACATATCTGGGCGGAACGGAAACAGGAATGTCAACAAAGCTTCCCCCAGCTTCCAGCTTTTGAATACTTTTCAGAAAAAGCATGCAGTTTTTAACAACAACGGACTTTTTGTTTACTACGTGTATGTGGTAGTAAATTACTTTATGACCATTGTCCATTATAGTCAATTCCCCGTTTTTGTCCAGTATCTCTATGTCAAGTTGTGCCGGGAAAATCTTGTTTCTTATCCAATCACCAAATAAGGCTAAGATCACCACCCCGAACAAACCAACAGCAATGAGGGTGTTTAACAGGAGGCTCCAGATTTCGTATTTTGTCATGACAGTAATAATGTATTGGGTGTAAAGAGTTTATGTGAAAGCGTGCAGCGCATTTTTGTCATGCAAATATAATGTAATGATTATTATGTAATTGAATCTGAGCTGTTTTTTTCTTTTTTGGTTTATTGATGCCTTTTTTCAAGGATGTCCACAACATCTTCTAAACGGTATCCTTTCGCGGTAAGCAAAACCAGTAAATGATAAACCAAATCAGCAGCTTCATTCAGGAACAATTCCCTGTTTTCGTCCTTGGCTTCAATGACCAGTTCCACGGCTTCTTCGCCCACTTTCTGGGCTATTTTGTTGATACCTTTTTTAAAAAGACTGGTGGTATAGGAACCTTCAGGCATTTCTTGCCGGCGGCGATCAATCAGATCCTGCAGGGTGATCAGGAAGTCGATGTTTTTATTCATATGAATTAATGGTTATGTCAATTAAAAGTTTTGTAATAAAAATTGGTTGCAATAAACCACGGAGTGGTTTAATGTGATTAGCGCCGGGTGAAACCCGGTGAGATTAACGGTGTCAGTCACTGCAACCACGGAGTGGTTGAATGTAAATGGGTAAATTACAATAGATAAATTCAACCACTCCGTGGTTGGAGGTGAATGAAATGCCACATTACACCGGGTTTCACCCGGCGCTATTCGTGTTAAACCCCTTAACAGGGGTTTGGGGATATTCATTTCCATTTTTTCAACCCTTAATGGTATTAATAATTAAAATCTGACAGGGATATTCTTTTCGGCCAGGTAATTTTTCAGCTGGGGCACGGTGATTTCGTTGAAGTGAAAGATGCTTGCTGCCAGTCCGGCGTCGGCCTTACCTTTGGTGAACACATCCACGAAATGATCCATGTTTCCGGCCCCGCCTGATGCAATAACCGGAATGGAAAGTTCGTCAGACAGCCTTGCAAGGGCGTCGCAGGCAAAACCATTTTTGGTTCCGTCGTGATTCATTGAAGTGAAAAGCAGTTCTCCGGCACCGCGATCTTCCGCTTCTCTGGCCCACGTAAAAAGCTCCTTATCGGTTGAAATTCTGCCGCCGTTGATGTAAGCAGTCCATTTGCCGTTTTCTTCCCTTGCGTCAATGGCAATCACCACAAACTGGTTGCCAAAATTCAGGGCCATCTGGTTAATCAGGTCGGGATTGCGGATGGCTGCGCTGTTCAGTGACACCTTGTCAGCCCCGGCTGCCAGCAGCGCCTCAATATCGCTGAGTTCGCTAATGCCGCCGCCCACGGTAAACGGTATATTCAGGTTTAAGGCAATGCGCTTAACCAGGTCTACAAAGGTTTTACGGCCTTCATGCGATGCTGTGATATCGAGGAATACAAGTTCGTCGGCACCCTGTTCGGCATAGGCAGCGCCCATTTCAACTGGGTCGCCTACTTCACGGATATTGACAAAGTTGATGCCTTTAACTGTTTGTCCGTTGCGGACATCGAGGCAGGGAATGATTCTTTTGGCAAGCACGGTGGAAATGTTTTATATTGTAAATTATAAGTTGCGGGTTGAGTGTAGAAAAAGTGTTGATTGGTGTGCAATGTCCCCCTTTGGAGAGCTTGTCCCGATTCATCGGGAGGGTAGGGGGAGGACATAGTCCCCCAGACAATTGTTTATAAAAAAGCCTTCAAATCTTCAATCCTGATCTTCCCCTCATACAGCGCTTTGCCGATGATGGCACCGGCTACGCCGGCTTTATCAAGCCGGTGTATTTCGGCAATTGATGAAACACCGCCGCTGGCAATGATCTGCATGGCCGGAAAATCTTTTACCATCTGACTGTAAAGTTCCACTGAAGAGCCACTCATCATGCCGTCTTTGGCAATATCGGTGCACAGCACCTGGTTTACCCCCATGGCACCGTAATACTTCAGGAAGTCATAAAGCCCAATCTCCGTTACATCCATCCAACCTGACACTGCAATATGGCCCTCCTTTACATCGGCGCCCAGGATAATTTTTGATGGACCGTAAGCCTGTAACCACGATTGGAAAAGATCCCTGTCGGTTACCGCTATGCTTCCTATTACAGCCAGGGCGGCACCACACTCGAATGCAATCTGCAGATCTTTGTCGGTTTTTATGCCGCCCCCGAAATCCACCACCAGGCTTGTTTTGGATGTGAGCCGTTCAAGTGTTTTGTAATTCACTACATGTTTCGCCTTGGCACCATCCAGATCCACCACATGCAGCCGTTTCAACCCATGATCTTCAAAGCGCTTTGCCGCATCCAGGGGATCGTCTTCATACACCTTTTTCATGCTGTAGTCGCCCTGTTCGAGCCGCACGCATTTTCCCCCGATGATATCAATGGCCGGTATTATGGTAATCATAGTTCAATAAAATTTTTAAGGATTAACGCTCCGGGTTTCCCGCTTTTCTCCGGGTGAAACTGGGTGGCATAATAATTATCACGGTGCAGTGCAGCGCTGAAAGAAATGCCGTATTCACATTCGGCAATGGTGTCTTTGCCGGTTGCAGCATAAAAGCTGTGTACAAAATAAGCATACTGATTTTCCAGATCACCTGCAAACAATTTACTCCTGACATTTCTGATGCTGTTCCATCCCATATGGGGTACCTTGAGTCTGTTTTCCGTAGAGGAATCTGAGATGAATTTTTTAACTTCCTCATTGAAAATACCGATGCAATCTGTGTTTCCTTCTTCGGAGCGACGGCACATCAGCTGAAGTCCCAGGCAGATACCCAGAACAGGTTGTTTCAAACCGGCAATCAGCTGGTCCAGTTTCTTCGCCCTGAGGTATTGCATGGTAGTGCTGGCTTCTCCTACTCCGGGAAAGATTACCTTGTCGGCTGATTGGATATAATCAAAATCGTCGGTGACCTCGGCTTTTACGCCCAGGCGCTGCAGCGCATAATCAACCGACATGATGTTTCCGGCGTTGTATTTTATAATGGCAATTTTCATATTTCAGAATTAAGAACCAAGCTTGCCTGCCGGTAGGCAGGAACCAAGAACCAAGATCCAAGAACCAAGAACCAAGAACCAAGAACCAAGAACCAACAGCTAATAGCTAATAACCAAAAGCAATCTAATTAAAAACCACAGTGCGGTTGTTATACACCAGGATCCTGCGGTGAATGTGCAAAAGTATTGCACCTGAAAGCACCAGCTTTTCCACGTCCTTGCCCTTCATGATCAGCCTGTCGATTGAATCGCGGTGTGAAACCCGCACAATTCCCTGGTCGATGATTGGACCTGCATCGAGTTCCGATGTCACATAGTGGCTGGTAGCTCCTATGATTTTCACCCCTCTCTGATAGGCTGAATGATAAGGTTTTGCCCCCGGAAATGCCGGAAGAAAGGAATGGTGGATGTTGATTATTTCATTGGGGTAATGGTTAATAAAATTTTCACTGATGATCTGCATGTATCTGGCGAGTACCACAAAAGTCACGTTGTTTTTCTTGAGCAGTTCCAGTTCCTTTTTTTCCTGTTCGGCTTTGTTTTGTTCGTTGATTTCGAAAAAATGGAAAGGAATTCCGAATTGCTTGGCCACCGGTTCCAGATCGCGGTGATTCCCTATGATCAAAGGAATTTCCACATCCCATTCACCGGAATGAACGCGCGACAGGATATCGTAGAGGCAGTGAGACAGTTTTGAAACAAAGATGGCCATCCGGGGTTTGGGCTCGCTGAAATAGATTTTCCAGGACATGTTATACCTTGCGGCTATAAGTGTACTGAAAAAATCAGCAATTTTCTCCTTGGGTATCTGAAATCCATCCAGCTCCCATTCAATCCGCATGTAAAAGGTTTTGTCAAGCCTGTCTACATGCTCGTCCAGCGTGATGATGTTGCCGTTGTTGTCGTTTATGAATGCAGTTACCTGGGCCACAATGCCCTTGGCATCGGGGCAGTGCATCAGGATAATTGCCGAGTTTTTATTTCTTCTTGTCATGAATTTATAGTACGCCTTTAGTTGTAGGTAATGTGGAATCAAAAGCATTGCGCCGGATGGCCATTTTGAGGGCCCTGGCCAGCGCTTTAAAAATGGCCTCAATTTTATGGTGCTCATTGCCGCCTTCTGCCTTGATGTTCAGATTACACCGGGCAGCATCGGAAAACGATTTGAAAAAGTGCATGAACATCTCAGTAGGCATTTCGCCTACTTTTTCCCTGTTAAAGGCGGCATCCCAAACGAGCCAGGGCCTGCCTCCAAAGTCGATTAATGCCTGTGCCATGCAATCGTCCATGGGTAAAGCAAATCCATATCGTTCCATGCCTCTTTTGTTTCCCACTGCTTTATAGAATGCTTCACCAACAGCCAGTCCGGTGTCTTCAATGGTATGATGTTCATCTACATGAAGGTCGCCCTCCACCTTTACAGTCAGATCACAACCCGAGTGACGGGCAAGCTGGCTGATCATGTGGTCAAAGAATCCCAGTCCGGTTGAAATGTCAAACCTGCCGGTACCGTCGAGGTTCAGTTCAACACTGATTTTTGTTTCTGCCGTGTTGCGTTCAACCTGTGCTGTGCGTTCGGGAAGTGCAACAATCCGGTAAATTTCATCCCAGCTGGTTGCATAAAAAACACCGATGACGGCATTGTTGTCCTGATTCTGTTTGTCAGTTGATACAGGTGAAAACAAGATGGCTTTTGCACCCAGGTTCTTTGCCAGTTCCACGTCGGTCTGGCGATCGCCAATAACAAAAGAATTGGCCAGGTCATAATCGCCCTGCATGTATTTTTTCAGCAAACCGGTTTTGGGTTTTCTTGTGGGCAGGTTTTCTGCAGGGAAAGACCGGTCGATCAATATGTCGTCAAATACGATTTCTTCATTTTCAAAGGCTTTCAGCATCTTCTGTTGCACCAGGTTAAAAGCTGTTTCCGGGTAACCTGCTGTTCCCAGTCCGTCCTGGTTTGAAACGATAACCAGCTCATAGCCGAGGTTTTTTCTGATGTGGTACAGATTTCTGAATACACCGGGAATGAATTCCAGTTCCTCGAGTGTGTCCACCTGGAAGTCATCAGGTGGTTCCACAATCAGCGTACCATCGCGGTCGATAAACAATGCTTTTTTCATTTATGAAATTTCCATTTCAAATTTCTAATCTTAAAACTATCAAACTTGCCTGCCTGCAGGCAGGTCATCAAATTGTCAAACCTGCCTGCCGGCAGGCAGGTTGTCAAATTAATACTGTTGCAACGCCTTCACCAGCTCGCTGTTTTCCGCTTCGGAGCCAACCGTAATTCGCAGAAATCCTTCACACAATATCACTTTCGACCGGTCGCGCACAATAATCTTTTTGTTGATCAGGTAATGAAAGATCTCCTGTGGGTTGTCAAACCGCACCATCAGAAAGTTGGCATCGCTGGGCAAAATGTGTTTGACCATAGGCAGTCGCGAAAGCTCCTTGCGCAGGTACTCTCGCTGGTCAAGGATTTCCCTGATCCAGGTGTCCTTTTTCCTGGTATCCGAAAGGCATTCAAGTGCTGTTCGCTGCGTAAGCACGTTGATGTTATAAGGGTACTTGATGTGACTGAGTACGTCAATGATTTCTTTTCCGGCAAAGGCCATGCCCAGCCGAACCCCTGCCATTCCCCAGGCTTTGCTGAATGTTTGCAGAATTACCAGGTTTGGGTAATTGCCCAGTTCACCGGTAAGGGTTCCTGCACCTGAAAAATCGATATAGGCTTCGTCAATGATCACAAGACCCGGGAATTTCTTAACCAGGTGCAGCAGATCCTCCTTTTTAAAACTGTTAGATGTGGGGTTGTTGGGTGAACAGAGAAACAGGAGCTTGCTGTTATTATCGGCTCGTTTCAGAAGACCTTCCGTATCGGGTTGGAAATCCTTGTTGAGCAACACCTCACGGAATTCAACGTTGTTGATGTCGGCGCATACCTTATACATGCCGTAAGTTGGCTTGATGCTGACAATATTGTCCACCCCCGGTTCGCAAAAGGCCCTGATCAGCAAATCAATGGCCTCATCGCTGCCGTTACCCAGGAATATGCATTCGGCCGGTACATTTTTAATGGTTGAAATGGTTTTTTTAAGTTTCAGCTGATGCGGATCAGGATACCGGTTCAGGGGTGTATTGAACGGGTTTTCATTGGCATCCAGAAATACGGCTTCCTCGCCCTTGTATTCATCCCGGGCTGAGGAGTAGGGCACTAGCGACCGGATGTTTTTTCTGATGAGCAGGTTTATGTCGAACATATTACAAATGGTTTATTTGATTCTCACAGCAACAGCATTTTTGTGTGCAGTCAGCGACTCTTCAGCTGCCATGCGCATAACAGTGGGACCGATACGCCGGAGCCCCTCGCGGGTGATGTGCTGAAAGGTGATTTTTCGTACAAAATTATCCAGATTTACTCCATTGTAAGCCTTTGCATAACCGTTGGTAGGCAGTGTGTGGTTGGTGCCTGATGCATAGTCGCCGGCACTTTCGGGGGTGTAATGACCCAGGAAAACCGATCCGGCATTGATCACTTTTTCAGCCAGTAATTCGTGATTATCAGCAGCTATGATGAGGTGTTCGGGAGCATATTCATTTACCATCTCCATGATCTCAACCAGGGTTTTCATTACCACTATTTTGCTTGAAGCCAGGGCACCTAAGGCTAACTCCTGTCGCGAAAGCAGTTTCACCTGGCGTTCCACCTCACTCAGCACGTTTTCAGCTGTATTTTCATTGTTGGTGAATAACAGCACCTGGCTGTCCACGCCATGTTCGGCCTGCGACAGCAGGTCGGCTGCCATGAATACAGGATCGGCAGTTTCATCGGCAATCACGGCTACCTCGGAAGGTCCGGCCGGCATGTCGATGGCCACGTCTCCACGCGAAACGAGCTGCTTGGCGGCTGTTACATATTGGTTTCCGGGGCCGAAAATCTTATATACTTTGGGTACAGTGGCTGTTCCGTAGGCCATGGCTGCTATAGCCTGCGCACCTCCTATTTTGAATACAGAAGTAACTCCGGTAACCTGCGCTGCATAGAGGACTGCCGGGTGGATTTTTCCGTTCTTACCCGGGGGTGAACACAACACTATTTCGGAACAACCGGCAATGCGTGCTGGTACTGCCAGCATGAGCACAGTGGAAAATAAAGGTGCCGTTCCTCCGGGCACATAAAGGCCTACCTTTTGAATGGCTACAGCCTTTTGCCAGCAGGAAACACCTGCTGCCGTTTCTATACGCTCTGCCTTGATCTGTTGTGCTTTGTGGAAGGTCTCGATGTTGCGGACTGCAATTCCGATGGCTTGTTTCAGTTCATCATCTACCAGTTTTGAGGCTTCTAAAAACTCTTCGCCACTTACCCGCAGATCCTGTAAATCCACCTTGTCGAATTTACTGGTGTATTCTCTCAGCGCCTCATCACCGCGTTTTCTGACATCATCAAGAACGGGTTGCACAATGGCATCTACAGAACGGTTATTCAGTGCCGGTCGCCTGAGCAATTCGGCCCATGTATCCTTTGATGGGTACCGGATAATTTTCATATTGCAGCGTTTAAACGATCATTTTTTCAATAGGTATTACCAGGATGCCCTGGGCACCGTATTCCTTCAGTTTTCCGATGATTTCCCAGAATTCATTTTCGTTAACCACCGAATGAACCGAACTCCATCCTTTTTCGTACAGGGGGAGTACGGTGGGACTTTTCATGCCGGGAAGTACCTGAACAATTTTTTCAAGGTTTTCGTTGGGTGCATTCAGCAGGATGTATTTGTTGCTTTTGGAACGTCTCACAGCCTGGAACCGGAAAAGCAAATCGTTCAGGATTTTTCTCTTGCTCTCGCTGAGACCCGGAGAGGCAATAACCACAGCTTCGGAATTGGCAACCACTTCCACTTCCTTGAGCCGGTTGCTGATCAGCGTGCTGCCTGTGCTCACAATGTCGAAGATGGCATCGGCCAGACCAATTCCCGGGGCAATTTCAACCGAACCGCTGATTTCATGTATTTCGGCAGTGAGGTGATTCTTTTCCAGGAATTTCTTCAGAATAACAGGGTAGGAAGTGGCAATGCGCTTGTTATTGAAATAGGCAACACCCGTGTAGGTATCTGACTGCGGAATGGCCAGGGATAACCTGCATTTGGCAAAACCAAGCCGTTCCACAAGTTCTACGTTGCGATCACGTTCCATTACTTCGTTCTCACCAACCAATCCGATATCGGCGACTGCATCGGCTACATACTGTGGAATATCGTCATCCCTCAGGTAGAGAATTTCCACCGGGAAGTTCTCACCCAGCGAGATCAGCTTTCTTTTGCTGTCCTGGTTGTGACGCACACCAGCTTCACGGATTAACTCGAGTGATTTTTCACTTAAACGGCCTTCTTTTTGTACGGCAATCTTTAATTTTTCCATTTGTTTTGGTAACTTACTGTTGGTCAATATTCAAAAAAAAAGGTTTGCAGTAATGCAAACCCTGAAAATATCTTCATGTATGACACATACTGCCCTGTCCGCTGTTACGGCTGATGATGGTGGTGATGATGTGTCCCGTTGAAATTCATAATTATGATTTTGTGCTGCAATATTACAACATATTTTTTTGAAATGCAAATCAACCAATCAACAGATCAACAATTCAACAAATTTCAAGCATCACCAACGTCTCCAAATGTTGTGTATGCGGCAGCATGTCGAAAGGCTGTATGCGGGTTACCCGGTAAATCTCGGTCAGCTGTTTCAGATCGAATGCCAGCGATACCGGGTTGCAACTCAGGTAAATCACTTTTTTTGCACCCGATTGGTTGATGGTCTTTTTGATTTCGATCAGTGTGCCCGAGCGGGGCGGGTCCAACACAATCAAATCGGGTTTACCATGTTGTTCCAGGAATTCCGGTTTGAATGTTTCAAGGATGTCTCCCACCATGAATTCAGCGTTTTCAATGCCGTTCATCCGGGCATTTGCCCTGGCATCGTCAATGGCTCCAGCTGATCCTTCAATACCCGTTACCTGTTTGGCGCCGGGAGCCAGGAAAAGAGCAATGGTGCCCACACCGGTATATAAATCATAAACCTTTTCAGAGCCTGTTAGTCCGGCCCATTGTTGTATGGTGTGAAAGATTTTTTCGGCTTGTTTGGCATTGGGTTGAAAAAAAGAGGAAGCATGAACCCGGAAACGGTTTCCACCCATTACCTTATAAAGATAGGGTTCAGACTCGGCAAATGGAAATATCTCGCCCTGCATCTGGCTGTGTGCGTGTGAGAGGTGGACAGTCCAGCAAGCCGACACGATTGCCGGGAATTCCTGCCTGAGTGTTCTCAGCAATTTCTCCCGCTCCACCGGCCGGTCTTCATGAAAACCAATGACCACCATGGTATCACCCGAACGGTTAACCCTGATGGAAAGACTTCTAAGAAAACCGTTCTTTTGTTGCTGATCATAAAAATCAAGGTGGTGTTCCAGGGCATATGCTTTGATGAATTCACAGATGGAGCGTGAAGGTTGCTGTTGCAAATAACACTCCCTGATATCGATAACCTTACCGGGTTCATCAAAACAGTGAAATCCCAATGCTGGTGAAATGTCATGCTTGCTTTCAAATGAGGTTTCACCGAAAGATCTGGCAGAAAAAGCATATTCAAGCCGGTGCCTGAAATAATGGGTTTCGGGGGAGGGTATTACTTCAGGTATTTCAGGAGTTTCTATTTCATATTTTTCAAGGGCATTGCAAAGTATGGTGCGCTTTAGCTTAAGCTGGTGCAGATAGTTTATGTGCTGCCATGTGCATCCTCCGCAATCGCCGTAATGTGCGCAGAAAGGTTCAATACGGTTGGGGGAAGGGACAATCACTTCAACTACCTTGCCCGACCTGAAACCCTGTTTTCTCCTTTCCAGCGCATAGGTTACTTCTTCTCCCGGAATACCAAAATCAACATAGGTTTTTTTCCCTTCTGAAACAGCCACACTGCGTCCGGAAGAGTGCATGAACTCAAGTTTTACAGGACCCCGTATGGTTTTTTGCTGCATACTGTTAAGTAAATATAGGTAATATCTCTGGTCGGAAACCTCAGCGGTTGCAAAGATAACGCCTTTGATAACAGATCGGTTTACAGCCGGTAAATATCTTGATTCGCGTTTAAAAAAAACACCCAAACATGCATTTTATTCTATTTAGTTATGTATGTTTATAATAAGATAGGTATGTTATTGAATTATGAAGCGCACCCTGACCATTCTCCTGAATCCTTTGCTGCTCTCTCTTTGGGTTTCGTTTATTGTAATGCTTGTTTTTCCCATCCGGATTGAAAAATACCGGATCAGTCTGAAAGATCAGGGTGACTATTTATCCGATCAGATTACCTGGTATAACGACCTGGATAGCGACGGGAACAGTGAAAAGATTGCCTTGTTTCATAACAGTATGGGTAACGCAGGTCTTACCGTATCCAATAGCAAAGGTGTACTGGATCAGTGGAATTTCAGGGGGAGTTATCAGTTTACACAAAGTAACGGAAGACTGATCATCGGCGACCGGGATGGGGATGGCCAGAAAGAAATCAGATTTACAATTACCGGTTTCTCCTTTATGCAGCTGTATACCTGAGTATTCTATCGTTCACCCTGCTGGTTGGCAAAATCCAGGAAGTTCAGATGCAACGTAAATTTGAAACAGAAAAGAAAGTTGCTGACCTTCAGCTTCAGATTGTCCGCAACCAGTTGGATCCTCATTTCGTTATGAATGCGGTTAATTCCATAATCGACAGCATATCGGATGAAAATAAAGAAGAGGCCAGGCAACATCTTCTTCATTTTTCGAGGTTGCAGCGGTCTCTGCTGTTTCTTGACATCCAGATGCCTGTTATGAGTGGGTTTGAAGTGCTCCAGGCCATATACCAGGCTCAGGTAAAGCCTGTTGTGATATTTGTAACAGCTTACGATGAATTTGCCATCCAGGCAATCCGGTCATCGGCTTTTGACTACCTGTTAAAGCCGGTTGACGAGACAGAGTTGATTAGTGCGGTAGAACGACTCATTGCAACATATAAACAAAAGGAACAAGCTGATAATTTTCAAAAACTGATCGGACAGGTAACGCAAAAAAAGTTGCGCTTCAATACAACAGGCGGCTTTATGCTGGTCAACCCTGAAGATATAGTTTATATCCAGGCTGATTGGAATTACTCTGAAATACATGTCAGCAAGGACAAACATGAAGTGGTTACCATGAACATCGGGGCTGTGGAAGAATTATTACCTGCAGGGCAGTTTGCCCGGATCAGCCGGTCGGTGATCATCAATCTGGCATACCTCGAAAAAGTACAACGTGCCAGGCGATTGCGCACGCTCAGAAAAGACGATGTGACCTATGAGTTCAAAATCCCCATATTGAGAATTCGTTATCTCGAAAGTTTGGTGTGAGTCAAATCGCTGCTTCCGGATTCGATTTGATTCCTACAAAAAATTGGGCGTCTGCTTTAATGAAATGAACAATTCACATTTCGTCCTTATTTTTTATTTATGTTTAGACCTTGATGGAAGTGTCTTGCTATTTACCTAATCTCTTCAGGTACATTTCCCCTTTATTAAACCAAACCTATAGCCTTTCAGTGGCAAGCTGAAAGGCTTTTTTTATTGACACCCCTTTTTGACACCCCGGCGGGGTGTTTTTTATTTTTTGTACCACCCCGTCGGGGTGGGGGTACCCCGTCGGGGTGTATTTCAATTTCATAAATTATTTTTACATTTATGACCGATAAAATATTACCAATGGTAAAAAAGGTACTTGTTGTTTATTATACACAAACAGGTCAGCTGGGGGAGATTGTGAATTCGATATGCACCCCGTTGAAAGCCGCCGGGGATGTGGAGGTTGTTTTTGAGATACTCAGGCCTGAAAAGCCGTTCCCTTTTCCCTGGACATCGGATCAGTTTTTCCAGACCATGCCCGAATCGGTAAAAGGTATTCCTTGTGAGCTGGAACCTTTAACACTGAAGGGTGATGAGCATTTCGACCTGATCATTGCCGCATGGCAGCCCTGGTATCTGTCTCCTTCAATTCCCACGCACGCCTTATTTCAGCACGAAACCATCAGGAAGCTGATGAACGGCAAGCCGGTGATCACGGTTATCGGAAGTCGCAACATGTGGGTTATGGCTCAGGAAGTTGTTAAAGACTACATCAATTCATCCAATGCGAAGCTTGTAGGTAATATCATACTACGCGACAAGGCCCCGAACCTGTTGGGAGTGATTTCGATCATTCGTTGGATGTTCCAGGGCAAAAAAGACAGGTACATGAAAATCGTACCACCTGCGGGCATTTCGGATACAGATATTCAGGCAGCCGCTGCCTATGGGCCAATTATACTTGAAGCTTTGAAACAAGGAAATTATGACAGGCTTCAGGAAAAGCTTGTTGCTCAGGGCGCTGTGGATGTAATGCCCGAAGTAGTCATGATTGAAAAAAGGGGCATTGTGTTTTTCAGACTTTGGGCCGCTTTCATTTTAAGAAAAGGACCCTTTGGTTCCGAGTCAAGAGTTGTGCGTGTACGGATGTTTAAATATTATCTGCTGGCTGTGCTTTACCTGGTTTCTCCGTTTGCATCCCTGCTTTACGAGATAATCAGACCTTTCAGACGCAAAACAATTAAAAAACAAATATCATTATATCAGTCGGTCTGATTTGAATGAGTTGTTTTTTTTTAGTTTTGCAGTTCTGAATCAAAACATATAATTCAAGTCATTTTTTGATCTTTAATTTGTTTTCTATGCCAAACGAAGTCTACATCAATAAAATTACCAAGTTCCTACCCAACAAGCCTGTCGGTAATGATGAAATGGAAGATTATCTGGGAATGATTGACAACAGGCCATCCCGGGCGCGAAGGATTGTTCTGAGGAATAACGGCATAGTCAACAGGTATTATGCAATGGAAAAAGGCGGAAAGCCTACTCATAATTGTGCAGAATTGGCTGTGGTTGCCATTAAGCAGTTATTCGGCAATGATTTCAAACCCGAAGACATGCAGTTACTGGCTTGCAGCACCGCCTCCCCGGACCAGGTGATGCCGTCACATGCCTCCATGGTACACGGATTACTCGATATTCCTTCTATTGAAATAGCATCATTTGCAGGATCCTGCTGCGCCAGCATGCAGGCACTCAAGTTTTGCTACCTTTCAGTGCTTGCAGGCAATACTTCAAATGCCGTTTGTTCCGCATCCGAAATGTTTTCGCACTGGATGCTTGCCAGGTATTTTGAAAAAGAAAACGAAGTGGAAAGACGTCTGAAGGAGAACCCGCTGCTGGCGTTTGAAAAAGAATTTCTGCGCTGGATGCTTTCTGACGGTGCCGGAGCATTGTTGCTTGGGAACAAACCTGCAGGGGATCTTCCGTTACGCATCGAATGGGTTGATATCCGTTCCTATGCCAATGAATTGGAAACATGTATGTACGCAGGAGCTGAAAAAGGCCCTGATGGAAAATTACAGGGTTATTTCAGATTTGAACCGGAAGACTGGCTGAACAAATCCATATTTTCGCTGAAGCAGGATACCCGGATGCTTGGTGAAATGATCGTGAAACTGGGCGGACGCTTTCTTAAAGAAATTATTGAAGCCCGCAATTTCGATGTCCGGTCGATTGATTATTTTCTGCCTCACATTTCTTCTGAGTTTTTCAGGGAGCCATCCTTTCAGGAGCTTGAAAAGATTGGGGTGGATATACCCAGGGAAAAATGGTTTACCAACCTATCTGCGGTGGGCAATGTAGCCACCGTGTCATTTATCCTGATGCTGGAAGAACTGATGCGTACCCGCGACCTCAAAAAGGGTCAAAGAATTCTGATACAGGTTCCTGAAAGTGCCCGGTTTACTTATGCTTACGCGTTGCTTACGGTATGCTGAGAGTAGAGACAAGTGACAAGTGACAAGTGACAAGACCTGCCTGCCGATAGGCAGGGACAAGAGACAAGAAATAGCCAATAGCTTAAATAGATGGTATTAAGTTAAACAGAGATGAAGATAGAGGAGGTTCCGCAGGATAAAGGTTATATGATCGATGGCAGGATCAGTGATCTGAATTATGCGGTTGATGAACATGGGAAATATGTAAGCAGGCAAAGCCGCGGATGGCTGCCCAAGAACGAGGCCATGACAATGGCCTGGGATGTGGTATTTGAACGGGCCGAAGAGGTGCGGAAAAAAATATTTTCCGGCGAGCTCAGTCCGCTTGCGTTTTATATGGAACTTCATGTTATGGATATTTCCATTTTGTCGAGTTATACCGGAATTGCCAAATGGAAGGTGAAAAGGCATTTGATGATGAAAAACTTCCGTAAGATCAGTACTGACAAAATGGTCAGATATGCCGAAGTTTTTGGCATTTCGCAGGCGGAGCTGCAGGATACCGAAAGGATACGAACGATGGTTTTGAAGCATGAAGATTGATTTTCAACATAAACAGGCAGCGCATTGTGAAAACGGCGTTACCTCAAACCTGCTCAGATATTATGGCATTGAATTGAGTGAGCCCATGGTATTCGGAATTGGCTCGGGCTTCTTCTTTTCACACATGCCTTTTATTAAGCTGAACGGAATGGCGGTTACCTCATTCAGGGTATGGCCCGGGGTGATCTTTAAACGTGTGACCCATAGGCTTGGCCTTGAAGTGAAAAGGTATAAATTCAGGAAGCCGGAACCAGCCATGAGGGAGCTCGACAGGATGCTGGAGCGGGGAGTGCCGGTTGGAATGCTGGTAGGGGTATACCAATTGCCCTATTTTCCGAAGGAATACCGGTTTCATTTTAACGCACACAACATCACGGTTTTTGGAAAGGATGAGGGGCAATACTTTGTAAGTGACCCCGTTATGGAACATGTTGAGGTGCTTACGCCTGATGAACTTGCCAAGGTGCGGTTTGCCATGGGAACCTACCCTCCCAGCGGCAGAATGTATTACATTACCCGTGTTCCAGAGAAAATTGATCTGAAGCCCGCAATAATTCAGGGAATTCAAAAGACAGCCAAGGACATGCTGACCATTCCCATTCCCATGTTTGGAGTTGACGGAATCAGGTTTCTAGCAAAAAGAATGCGAAAATGGCCGGCTAAGTTCGGAGATAAGAAAGCTGTGCTGAACCTTGGGCAGGTGATTCGCATGCTCGAAGAAATTGGTACAGGCGGCGCCGGATTCAGGTTTATCTATGCCGCGTTTTTGCAGGAAAGTGCAGAAATTCTGCAACAACCCTGGCTTAACGAGGTGAGTCGCGATATGACTGCCGTGGGCGATTTGTGGCGGGAATTCGCAGTTATGGCTGCCCGCTGCTTTAAGAGCAGGGATAAGGGGCAGACTTCCTACGATACATTGGCTGACAGATTGATGATTATTGCTGACCGGGAAGAGAAAATCTTCCAACGGCTCCGAAAAATATCCCTTTCATGAACGGAAAGCAGGTGATACAGATTCAGGATCTTACCAGATACTACAAAGGCAGAACGGAACCTGCAGTTGATCACCTGAATCTGGATGTTTATGAAGGTTCTGTCTTTGGTTTGCTGGGGCCCAATGGCGCCGGGAAAACCACCACCATCCGTATTCTTTGCGGACTTCTTGCTCCATCCTCCGGCGATGCAATTATTGACGGGTATTCATTGAAAAGGGATCTTGTTAAAATAAAGAGGTTGATTGGCGTGGTTCCACAGGAAATAGCCCTGTATCCTACCCTAACGGCACGGGAGAATCTTCTGGTGTATGGAGGTATTAGTGGTGTGGAACGTTCTGAATTGAAAAAAAGAATCAACAAATGGCTGGATGTGTTCGGACTGGAAAAAAGTCAGCATCAGCAAACCTGCAATTATTCAGGAGGGATGAAAAGAAGATTGAACCTGATTGCCGGCCTGCTCCATAATCCCCGGATTCTTTATCTGGATGAGCCAACCGTGGGCGTGGATGTGCAATCGAAAAATGTGATCCTGGAAAACCTCATGGAAATCAACCACAAAGGAACTACCATTGTGTATACCTCACATTATCTTGAAGAGGCTGAAAACCTGTGTTCTCATCTGGCCATTATTGATGAAGGCCGAATCATCACGCGCGGAACATTAAATGAAATTCAGAAGGAACACAACATGAACTCGAAACTTGAGGACATTTTCCTTCAACTCACGGGTAAAGAATTAAGAGATTAAGCCATGAGAGCGTTTTGGAACCTGGTATATAAAGATATCCTGGTATTGACCAGGGACAGGGGAGGGCTGGCCATGCTCTTCATCATGCCCATGGCATTGGTATTGATCATGACAAGCCTGCAGGATAACACATTCAAGGCCATAAACGAAAGCGGCATTAAACTGATATTGCTCAACAACGATACCGATTCCCTTGGCAATGCCATTGAAAATGAAATCAAGCAGTCCAATTTCTTCAGAATTTATAAGGATATTGACGGGATAGCCCCCTCGGAGAAAGAAGTTAAAGAAGCCGTAGCCGAAGGAAAATACCAGATAGGCATTGTTATTCCCGGTGATGCCACCCAACGAATTCGCAACAGGGTGAAAGCCAGTGTTACGGGTATTTTTTCAGGTGATACGTTGCATCAACCCGTCAACTCAGATTCAGTTTTTATCATGTTATACCTGGATCCGGCCACAAAAAATTCCATGCGATCAACGCTCCAGGGCTCCATTCGTGAATTTGCCGACCGGGTTGAATCAAGAATCGTCCTGAATGAACTCACCCGCGAAATCAACAGCCGGATGATGATGCCCCTGCCCAATCTGAATAAGATCAAGCAAGAGACCGTGTTTTATAAAGAGCAATACGTTGCCCGGGGTGACCGTACTGTTGTTCCCAATTCCGTTCAGCACAATGTGCCGGCATGGACACTTTTTGCCATGTTCTTCATTGTAATACCCTTTGCCAGCGCCATGATCAAAGAGCGTGAGGATGGAAGTCTTTCACGGCTGCTTACCATGCCCTGCTCTTATTCCACCATCCTGAACAGCAAAATCCTGGTTTACCTGGCTGTTTGCTTTATTCAGTACCTCCTCATTATGGCCATGGGCGTTTACCTCTTTCCCCATGTGGGTCTGCCTTCACTGGAAATCAACGGGCATTTTCTGAGTCTTTCTGTTGTGGCTATGGCAGCTGCAATTGCTGCCGTGGGTTATGGAATTGCCATTGGTACCATGACCAAAACACATCAGCAGGCTGCTATTTTTGCCTCCATATCCGTAGTCATTCTGGCTGCAATAGGGGGAATATGGGTGCCTGTATTCATCATGCCTCCCATATTCAGACAAATCAGCCACATATCGCCTTTGAACTGGGGTTTGAATGGTTTCTATGATATACTGGTCCGTAACGCCGGACTTGCCAATGTGCTACAATATGTTCTTTGGCTGATTCTGTTTGCTGCGGTATGCATCATTGCAGCACTCATTTACCAGAAACTGAGAAAGGATTATATCTGAAACTGCATGAGCCATGGCAATGCCACTGGGAATGATACCTGATTAGGAATATCTCTGATTTTTTATTATTTTGTACCAGTTTTTGTAGTCGGATTTTACCCGTCTGAAGATGGCTTTTCACCAGCTGGCTTTATCACATTCATACTAATTTTTGACCAATTATTGATTGGAAGGCGATAAAAGGATGTGAAGACTCACAATTTGAAATACCTAAACTAAAAAGTATATGAAACATTTGCTTATTCTTATTGCCGTTTTATTCTTAAATTCCGTTGGTTGCAAAACTCAGGAGTATTCAAAGAGCTGGAAAGATTTAAACTATGCCGGTGATACGCTGGTTTATCACAGACTGGATATTTATTTGCCCCGGCAACAAATGCCATCCTACCCGGTTGTTATTTCATTGTATGGAAGTGCCTGGTTTGCCAACAATTTCAAAGGATCTGATTTGAAAGTACTGGGAAAGGCACTGTTGGATGCGGGTTTTGCTGTAGTGACACCCAATCACCGCTCCAGCCGGGATGCTGTTTTTCCCGCCCAGATTCATGATATCAAGGCTGCCATCAGATTTGTAAGGGCAAATGCTCAAAAGTACAACCTGGATACTTCGTTCATTGGAATCACAGGTAGTTCATCGGGTGGCAATATGGCAGCTATGGCCGGAACCTCGCGTTTTGAAAAGCAGTTTTCACTGGGGTCAGAATCGGTTGATATAGAAGGTCAGCTTGGCCCCTATACTGCCTACAGCAGTTCGGTTGATGCTGTTGTCGACTGGTTTGGGCCAACCAACATGCTGGTAATGGATTCATGCGGAGGCACCGATTTCACACACAATGCTGCAAATTCTCCGGCATCGCTTTATATTGGCGGGCCAATTCAGGAGCATAAAGAAAAAACCCTGCTGGCCAGTCCCACCACCTATGCAGATGCCGGCGACCCTCCGTTCCTTATTTTACACGGGGATAAAGACCGCGTTGTGCCTCATTGTCAGAGTGAAATTCTTTATGATGCGCTGAAAAAAGCCAACGTGCCCTGCCGCTTTGTATTGGTTCCCGATGGACAGCACGGGCCTGTTACCCAGTCGGAACCTTATGTTAATATGATGGTTGATTTTTTTAAAAATGAATTAACAAATAGCAAGAGTCAATTATGAAGAATGAGCTAAAAGTGATCGTTATACTGCTGTTCATTATCTCATTTGCAGTTAGTGCACAGGAAAAGCATGCCTTATACACAGGCGACATCCCAAATTCAAAGGCAAACAGCGTGCAGGAAACATTCGCTTCGGGAATGTACAGGGGCGTTACTGTTCCTGAACTGGAAGCGTATATTCCTGACAAGGATATAGCTACAGGTGCAGCAGTTGTTATTTGTCCGGGCGGAGGTTATAGCGTAGTTGTATACCAGGGAGAAGGAATTACAACAGCGAAAGCATTTGCCGAAAAGGGAATAGCTGCATTTGTTTTGAAATACCGGCTTCCTGATGACAATACAATGCCGGATAAAAAACTGGGTCCGCTGCAGGATGCACAACAGGCCATTAAACTGGTAAGGGAAAATGCTGCGAAGTGGGGAGTCAATCCGAATAAGATTGGAATTATTGGCTTTTCAGCCGGTGGCCATTTGGCCTCCACTGCCGCAACCCATTTTAGTAAGTCACTCATAGAAAACAACAGCAACACCAGCCTGCGTCCCGATTTTCAGATCCTCGTTTATCCTGTGATCAGTATGCAGAACAACCTCACCCATGCAGATTCAAGAAAGCAGCTTTTGGGAACCAATCCGGATCAGGATGTTATCGACTTATTTTCAAACGAATTGCAGGTTGATGAAAATACACCTCCTGCATATATCACTCATGCTGCTGATGACAAACTGGTAGATGTGGATAACAGCATCAGTTACTTTGAAGAGTTGCGCAAACATGGCATTCCTGTTGAAATGCACATTTATCCTAAAGGTGGTCATGGCTTTATTTTTGGAATGAAAGACTGGATGGACCCTTTGTTTAGATGGATGAAAAGAAGTGAAATCATCAGCAATTAGAAATACCGGAATTATCGCCGGAATATAACAAAACACAAAACAAAGTAAAACAGAATCCAAATGAAGAAAATTTCACTTTCCTGGTTTGTTTTGGCAACCATCATACTCTGTTTAACAGGCCCTGCTAACTCCCAGCCTCCCCGTGGACCATGGGTTATTTCCCCACAGGTGCACCCGGGTGACAGCATTACATTTCGCGTGTTGGCAAAAGAAGCCCGACAGGTTTTCCTGGATGCCCAGTTTCTGAAGGAAAAAATTCCGATGATCAAGGATCAAACCGGAATCTGGAGTGTAACGGTGGGTCCTGTAAAACCGGATATTTACCCCTATAGCTTTATGATTGACAACATCCAGATAGCCGACCCGGCTAACATGCTGATTTTTGCCAATGAACGTTTCAAACACAGCCTGGTTGATGTGCAGGGCGACACTCCGCTGATCCATTCACTTCAGGATGTGCCTCACGGTAATATCAGCTACTGCTATTACAACTCAAGCACACTGGGTAGAACGAGAATGCTGCTTGTATACACTCCTCCGGGATTTGACCCGTCGGGAAAGGTGAAATACCCGGTACTTTACCTGATTCATGGAGGATCGGACACAGAAGAAACCTGGACCAAGGTGGGTCGTGCCAACCTGATAGCCGACAACCTGATTGCGCAGGGCAAAGCAGTTCCTATGATTATAGTGATGCCTTACGGAAATGTGAGACCCGGTCCGATGGACGCCTTTACCAAAGATGTGGTGAACGACATCGTCCCCTATATTGAAAACAGCTACCCGGTTTTGTCTGACAGCAGGCATCGCGCAGTGGCTGGATTTTCAGTAGGCGGCGGGCAAACTCTGAATATCGGCCTTACCAACACCGATAAGTTTGCCTATGTATGTTCGTACGCACCGTATACGGAGACTGAAGAGTTCAAAAAGAACTTCTCCAACTGGAATCCGGACGCTGATCTGATGAACAGCCAATTGAAATTATTCACCCTCAGCGTGGGGACTGAAGATTTCCTGTTTGAAAGTGTTAAAAAGAACGCTGCCCTGTTTAAAGAGAAAGGTTTGAATTTTGAGCTTGACATTGTTGACGGTGGTCATACCTGGATGAATTGCAAGCTTTACCTTGCTACCACATTACCACTATTATTCAGATAAAATTAAAATTACAAACGTATGAAGCGAATCTTAAAAACTCTGATGATTTTGGTGATATTTGCAAATTATGCCTATTCACAAAACGTTGTAACGCCTTCTGAACCTGGCTTTGATGTGGTTCGGGCAAGTATTGCCAAAGGGAAAATTGATACCATTACCTATTATTCCAAGACCGTAGGAACAAACCGCAGAGCTCTTATTTACACTCCTCCCGGATATTCAAAAGATATGAAATATCCTGTTCTGTATTTATTGCATGGTATTGGCGGTGATGAAAAAGAATGGCTCAATGGCGGTCAACCACAGGTAATAATGGATAATTTATATGCCGAAAAGAAGGTGCAGCCCATGATAATTGTGATGCCGAATGGCCGTGCAATGAAGGACGACCGTGCGACCGGAAACATTATGGCTCCCGATAAGGTACAGGCGTTTTCTACTTTTGAAGCAGACTTACTGAAGGATCTGATACCTTTTATTGAGAAAAGCTTTCCGGTAATAAAAGACCGTGAATCACGTGCCATTGCCGGTTTATCAATGGGGGGAGGACAATCATTGAACTTCGGATTGGGCAACCTCGAGAAATTCGCCTGGGTGGGAGGTTTTTCATCCGCTCCAAATACAAAAATGCCGGAACAACTCGTTCCTGACCCTGTACTTGCCAAAAGCAAACTGAAATTATTATGGATTTCATGCGGCAATAAAGACGGACTCATTACTTTTAGCCAACGTACTCATAACTATCTGGCAACAAAAGACGTTCCTCATATTTATTTCATTGAGCCGGGTTATCACGATTTTAAAGTTTGGAAGAATGGATTGTATATGTTTTCACAATTGTTGTTTAAACCTGTAGATCCCTCATCATTCCCGCAATACAGTAATCTGGGCCGGAGTGCCGAAACCAATGTTTATTCAGCCAAATATCCAAAGGTATTGGCAAATAGCCGGGCTGTTTTTCAGATTAAAGCTCCTGAAGCCCATCTCGTGCAGCTCGATTTGGGGAAGAAATATAACATGGTAAAGAACAACGAGGGAATCTGGGAAATCACCACCGATTCGCTGAGTGAAGGATTCCATTACTATTCACTGATCATTGACGGGGTTGCGGTTTGTGATCCTGCCAGTGAAACCTTTTATGGCATGGGACGAATGGCCAGCGGAATTGAGGTACCTTTTAAAGGAGACGGTTATTACGAGGTTAAAGATGTTCCACACGGTGACATTCGCATCAAACGCTATTTTTCAACCGTAACCAATTCATGGCGCCAGTTTTACATCTACACGCCTGCAGGATATGATCAAAACTGCACTGAAAAATATCCGGTCCTGTACATCCAGCATGGCGGTGGCGAGGACGAGCGCGGATGGGCGATACAGGGAAAAACCGACAATATACTCGATAACCTGATCGCCGGGAAAAAGGCAGTTCCCATGATTGTTGTGATGGCTGATGGAAATTTCCCGTCTTCTTCTTTTGGTGAGGATGTATTGAAATTGTTTGAAACAGAAATGAAGCAGTGTGTGATTCCGTTTGTAGAGAAGAATTACCGCGTTAAAGCTGATCAGAAAAGCAGGGCTCTGGCCGGATTATCCATGGGCGGCTTACAAACTCTTTATGCCGGTATCAACAATACACAACTTTTCTCTTACCTCGGGGTTTTTAGTTCAGGATGGATTGTACCCATGCAAAACGACCTGGCCGGAAAGCAATATGAATATATGAAGAATAACGCAGACCTCATCAACGGCAACCTGAAGCAATTCTGGATTTCCATGGGCGGCAAGGAAGACATTGCCTGGCAAAACTGCCAGACCATGATGGCCAAACTGGATGAAATGAAAATCAGGTATACCTATAGTGAGTATCCGGGCGGCCACACCTGGCCGGTATGGCGCAACAACCTGTACAACTTTGCACAACTGTTGTTTAAATAGTGTCTGTCCATAAAGTCCCATTTGCTGCGTTACGCTTGTCCGAAAATTGCTCATTTACGACTGGTAAACTCCGCATTT
>JAFGOR010000248.1 GCA_016926375.1 Bacteroidales bacterium | reverse complement strand
TGCGGGTATCAATTACGGCAACAGCGTTTATGCCTGCTTCCGCCGCAAAAAGAAGGTCTCCTTTAGGAGAGAGTGCCAATCCGAAAGGAATAATTCCCCTGAGGTTGCGGAGCCTGGCATCGGGTTGCAGGAAGATTTCCTTTACCAGTTTATCAGACTGCGTGCTGATGACGGAAATACAGTCGTTATTGCCATTGCTTACAAAAACGTAGTCGTTGGTGGCTACCAGGGAGTTCGGACTGGAACCGCCTACTGCCGGAATTCCCTCAACCGGTTGACCAACCTGGAATCCGGTTTTAATCTGATTTGTAATTTCGGGTTTGTCGGGTTGCAGCAGGCTGTATACCCACACTGAAAATGCTTCGGGAACGTTTGGGTCGCCCAATCCTTTTACAGTCAGGGAATCGTTTTTAATACCGTTTTTCATTGCTTCAGTCATGTAGCCAAATGCCGGATAGTTCATCAGTGGTTGCGTTGCACCGGAGGTATCTGATGACTGAATGAGGTCATACTCAAACACACCTACGTTGGCTACAAAGAGTTTTTCCCCGTTGGGTGCAAGCGTAATTCCAAACGGGTACCGCCCCGTGGCAATCCGGTTAAGAATTGCACCCGATTGGGTATTGATGATGTTGACGCAAAAGTTGATCTGATCAACAACATACAGCAGTTCTCCGTTAGCTGACAGGATCATATCACCCAGGTAGCCCTCTGTAATTTTCCGGTTATTCCATAAGCCGGAGCAGTTTATCTCGCCTGATTTTTTGCATGAATCCAAATTAAAAGTATAGATTTTATTGGACTGTCCGCCGGCAACGTACAGCGTGCGATCATCCGGGGAAATAGCCAGTCCCATGAACACCGCTTCAAGCACGCCGTCATCGGTAAGTGGGCCTTCGGGTATTTGAACTACCTGGGGTGAGGCTGACAGCAGGTTCTTTATTATGGTAACGGAGAAAAAACTCACGCCTGAGTTGGCTGTTACAGCAGTATTCCCGTCATGACTTAAGATCAGTCCGTATGGATGCGGGGCAATCCGGATCTGCTTACCCAGTGGCGTGATGATCCTTCCGTTTGGGAGGACGGCCAGGGAGTCGCCTTGAATTTGACAAAACAAGGAATCTGCAGGAGCTTCTGTTATCCAGGGATTTCTGTTGGAACATCCAGCCAGGAGCATGGATAGTGAAATAATGATCAGAACAGGTAGCGGTTTCATTTCTGGTTTATTTTAATTGAAGGAGGTTGTCTAAATAGTCAACTATTTGAATATAAGCCCTGAAAATCATATTTGGCAACTTAAGAACTTTTCCCAAGCACGGAGTGCTTGAAACTGAATAACGCCGGGTGCAACCCGGTGTAATAGATAGTCGCAATCCCCAACAACCACGGAGTGGTTGAATATGAAAAGCTGATTATTGTCATAACATTCAACCACTCCGTGGTTGGAAAAACTCAACAATCTGATTACGCCGGGTTGTACCCGGCGCTATTCACATTGAATCGCTCCGCGATTTAAAACCCAAAACGTATATCCTCGACATAAAATTCAAATAAGACTAAATTAACATGTATGCCTGAAAGAGCATAAGTATTTTTAAATTGACGACTCATTTTTTAACTTTTTAGACATTCTCTCTAATTATGCTTTGATAAAATCTGCCAGCCAAAAAACCGGCTGGCAGATTGGGAAAACAGAGAGCAGAGAAATTTCTGATTCAGCAATCACGCGATCCTTTTATTGCAACCACCAGGTAGTTTCGCGGATGTTGTCGTTGTCGGCTCCAAACTGCCTGGTTATTGCATCAGACACGTTTTTGCTGTTGAGTTGGTATTCGCTGTTCGGATACATCCACCGGGCAGGAGGAGTCAAAGTGGGCAGGTAACTGAAAGCAGGATACCCGGTTCTCAGGTGCTCGTAATACATGCTCCAGCCACCCTGTAGGAATGATGCCAGGTATTTTTGCATGATGATCCGTTCCAGTCTCTCTTCATCACCGGATGCGGTGGAGAGGTCAACAAGCGGGTGGGTTAAATATTCATTCAAAGCAGTCTCACTGACGTATTCTGACAATTCCTTGGAATATTCATAGTAGAATTCAAACGAAGCTTCAATGCCTTTTTCATAATAAGTTTCAGCATCAGCATCATCAATCCATCCTTTGATGCGGGCTTCAGCCAGAATGAACTGCAATTCATGATAACCCATGAGCATGTGAGGTTCGCAGGTCGGATCAGTAGTGTACCTGAGATTTACTTTTGAAACATTACCGGCAGCAGCTTTCAGGTTAACTTCATTGTAAGGTGCAATCGGATTACCTCCTTCATAGGCACTGAAATCATTGATTGGCAGTCCGGCTTCTTTGGCATTGCGGGTTTGTCCGCAATAAATGAATAAACGGGGATCTTCTCTGTCCTGTAAACGCTGAATAAAGGTTGAATCCATGTAACGTGCCGAACCGTAGCTGCTGCTGTTGTATTCGGTATAACGGTTTCCCAGCTGATCAATAAATACAAGCTGTCCGTTATCATCAATAGATTCCATTAAAGTTTCGTTGGCCACTATTCCGGCAAAAGAACCGGCCACATCAAGATCACTGTCGGCTGTCTTTTTTGAAAGGGTCAACAATACTTTAAGCCGGAATGAATTGATTAACTTTTTCCATTTCTGTGGATTGCCATTAAAAATGATATCGCCGTCAATCAGATCATCATTCATCATGTCACTGGCTTCTTCAAGTTCCTGCAAAATTCCAATGAAAAGATCTTTTTGCTGGTCATAAGCCGGGGCGTAAATCTGATTGGATTCACCCTTTAAAGCCTGCGAATAGGGAATATCGCCAAATACCAGTGTCAGGTTGTAAAAATAGTAAGCTCTGAAGAAACGGGCGAGGGCCTGGTAATTGTTGCTTTCAATTCTTTCTGCTTCTTCCATCATCTTGGTTACATCTCTTAGCACTCCATAGGAACCAAAACTGCCGCGATCCCATTTGTAATACTGTTCGGCTTCTTCACCGTCTGTCTGAACGATCATTCTGGATGCAAAAAGCGGAGCGGCGCCTTCAACCTGGAATGCTCTCCATTCAATGGTATTGAGTAGCAGTTGCGGATGGGTTTCGGAAACGTTATTGGGGTTTTCATTATAGTTTTCCAGTTTTTCGCACGATGCAAACAGCAATAATGCGACAAGGCTGACAAGTAGTATATTTTTCATCTTTTTTGATTTTTCTGTTAGAAGGTTAATTTCAGGCTCATACCCACATAACGTGTTGAGGGGTCCTGGAGGTTGTCATCGTTGCCGTAGTCGGGATCAATAATCTCGGCTTTTTTCAGAATCAACAGGTTGTATCCGTAGGCGGTAACCTCTGCATTTTTCAGTCCTTTCAGTCCAACCAGCTGAGTTATGTCGTAGCTTACAGAAACCCTGCGAAGCTTGGCAAAACTGCGGTCGAATATGTTGGCAAAAGTTTGGCTTTCGCTTTCGGTTACCTTGGCCCTGTAAGGGTAGTTCTGGCACCAGGTTTGCCAGCTTACTTTGGTTTCATTGGGTTGATATGAGCGTGTGTCAGATATTACATTACCATCAACATCAGTAGTTAATTCACCGCTTACCACATTTACGCCTTTGGGAACGTAAACCGGTGCACCGGCTGCGTATTCTTCATCGCGCCATTCGGTTGAATAGGGGTGTTTTCCGCCCCACCACATTTTTTCAACAGTAAGAGAACGGATGACGCCTCCCCAGACACCGTCGATATCCACATCAAGGGTCATTTTTTTGTATTTTATCCTGTTTTGCAGGCCAAATCGCCAATCGGGTTCGGTATGTCCAACCGATTGCTGATAGGGATTCTTTACCGGGAGCCCGGTAGCCTCGCTCAGAATCAGCTGTCCGTCGGCACTCTTCAACCAGGTGGTAGCGTAGTAGTTATCGATGCGCTCGCCTTTGGAATAGTTGCCATACTTTTCAGCACCGCCGTATATTTCAGTGAGCTTTTTCACACGGGTGTCCCAGTTTGCAGTAATGTCCCACCTCAGGTTGTTGTTTTTTACCGGGCTGGCATTAAGTGTTACCTCGTATCCGTTTGTGGTATACTGGTTGCCGTTTACCTTGCGGCCATCAAATCCGGAGGCCTGGGAGATAGCCAGGTCGATAATCTGGTTCTCATCTACCACATTATAATAAGTGAAGTCGAAACTGAACCTGTTTTTCAGAAAAGAAGAGGAGAGCCCCAGTTCAAAAGAAGTGGATTTTTCCGGCTCAATATCGGGATTGATCAGCGTACTGGGATATGTAAGCTGGGTTTGGCCATTATAACTGCCGTAGTTGGAATAATAAGAAGAAATCTTGTAAGGGTTCAGGTCGCTTGATACTTCAGCCCAGGAACCGAAAACTTTGAGGTAGTCAAATGCTTTGGGCATATCAATGAGGTTGGAAACTACTGTACTCAAAGAAATCGAAGGATAGAAGTAGGAACTGTTGCTTACAGGAAGTGTTGACGACCAGTCGTTTCTGGCTGCAATATTTAAAAACAGTGCGTCATAAAAGTCAAAATCAACCGTACCATACACACTTCTTACTGCTCTTTCTTCAACAGCATTTGATGCTTTCACATTTCCTTTGGTGTTGTTGAGGCTGTATACATAAGGCACAATCAGTCCGTCGGTGGCATTGTATTCGTTGTGGTATTTGCGGTAATACGAAGAACCTCCTGCATTAACCGTCAGATTGAAGTTGGAGGTGAGCTGTTTTCTGTAAGTTGCCAATATATCATTATCCAGTGTCAGCCAGTCGGAATTCCAGATTTTATAATCACCATCGCGGGGGTCGCCGTAATTCAAATAGGATTTCGGACTGGCACGGTCTTCAAAGAGCATTTTCTTAACTGCCGAGGTGCGTCCCTGGACTATCAGGTTTCTTGTGATTTCCCAGGTAAGTTTCATTTGCCCGTTCAGCTGATCGGAATCATAAACCTGGTTGAGTTCATTGGCAGCAAAGTATACGTTATTGTACCAGGCGTAATTGAAATTGGCCTGACGATATCCTTCCTGACCCGGGATATACATATGATCTTTAAGATCCTGCCCGTTTACATCATCGCCCATCCAGATCAGAATGGTATACATGTGGTTTTTAGGGCCATAACCATAACGGGGATAATTGGGGGAGTATACCTTATTGTATGACAGTTTGCTGTCGAGTTTGAGATTGCTTCTCAGGTCAAATGTAGAAGTGAAGTTGATTCCCCCGGTATGCAGATAAGAGTTGGGAACCTGTCCCTTTTGTTTGGAATAGCTGCCCGATAATTTGTATTTGGATTTCAGACCTTTGTAGGCAATGGAAAAATCAGTAGTTGAAACATAACCTGTCTCCATGAAATCCTTCAGGTTGTTGTGGTATTTCCAGGGGGTGGGAACGCGGGAGTATCTGGATTTGTCATCGTACTTTGTACCGGAAACATCACCCCACCAGGGAGTGGTTTCACCTGTAACATTGTCATAAATGGGGCTGTTCCATTGGGGAACCATAACTCCGGCTTCAAATTTCGGGCCCCAGATCATGTCGCCGTCTGAAATACCACCATCCTGACCGTCCCAGAATTCATATTGCCCGTTGGAACCATTACCGTATTCAGTTTGTGTTTCAGGGAACACGGTAAAACCGGCGGTGATCATGGTGCTGTTTGAAAGCGTTATTTCAAGACCTTCGGATTTGGCACTTTTTGTGCTGATCAGGATGGCACCGTTTCTGCCCCTGGCACCATAAAGGGCTGAAGCCGTTGTTCCTTTCAATATGGTGATATCAGCTATGTCGCCCGAAGGAACATCGTAGAAGTTGGTTTCAACCGGTATGTCATCTATAACAATAAGCGGATTTTTTCCCCGGAGCGATAAAGCAGGGGCCTGAAAAATTCCGGTGGGATTGCTCACCGCAAGGCCGGCAACTTTTCCGGTCAGCAGGTTGCCCACGTTCTGTGTATTGATACTCTTAAGCTCTTCCATTTTCACCTCCTGAGTGGAATACCCGATGGTCTTCTTCTCCTGTGTGATACCAAGGGCAGTCACAACAACATCATTCAACTGGAAAGCTTCTTCTTTGAGTTCTATATCAATAGTCTGATCATTGGCTACCTCTTTTTCAACGGTTACGTAGCCAATATATGAATAGACCAGGATGGTATTCTTCTGAACGGCAATGGTGTATTCTCCTTCGGAACCGGTAGTTGTGCCGTTCCGGGTTCCTTTTTCAACAATGTTTACTCCCGGCAGCGGAACTCCGGATACATCCGTTACCCTTCCGGTAATTGCAACCTGCTGGGCATACAACAGTGTGCCCAGGGCAATAAAAATCATGGTTAGTAGTCTTCGTTTCATGGTTTTGTTTTAAGTAAAATATTAGGACTTACATTGTGTTCATATTCAGACAAAGCTTTCCTGATTTCACAATTTAAGTAATTGTAAAACAGCATTATAATAAAATGTAAGAATGCAGGCAGGTAACCTGATGCGGGAGGGTCAGATGAGTTCTACCTTCCGGAACAGATCTGCCAGGGCTTTAGCATCGGGTGCCTTTTTGAGCTCTTCTTCAAATTCAGCAGTGTCTGCATAATATATCTTCAGAGCAACTTCAAGAAGATGAGAATAACTTTTCACAGCTTCTTCCCTGCTGATTGTCCCCTTTTTCTCCAGGCGGGTGATGTATTTACCAAGTTTTAACAGGCTGCTGTAAATGGCAGGTTTCTGAATTACCAGCTTACCTGAAAAAGAACCTGGTACAGCTTCACTGACATAGGTATAGGTTTTTTCGAACAGGTGCAGTCTTTTGGCAACATCATCACCAAGGGCATGACGCCGGATATTTTCAGAATCTATTTTAAGGAGTTCCTCGTCCAAATCAAACACCTGATTATTTACGGAGAAAACGAAGGATCGGGATGAAACCGAATAGCTGTTTTCAGGCCTGTCTGAAAAATCAGGATTGTAGGTCAACTCCTGTGCAATGAGGTTGGCGTGAAACAGAATGAGCAAAATGACAGGAAGCGTTTTCATATAGTTTGTTTATAGGTTATCAAAAGGTATGGGTTAGAAACATGGTTTAATTACAGCGCAAAGTTGGCAATCAAACACAATATTGAGGTTATGGATTTATGAAGTATGTGTTAAGAATTCAGTAAAGAATGAAGGTGCTCAGGCAGGTTGGCCGACTTGATCATCATGTGCCTGGTGACTTGCTCCGTCGGGAATGAGCAGAATGGCATTTTTAATTTCCGGAACGGGGTTTTGCCCATAGGTATGCAGGGCAGACATGATCAAAACGAATACCAGCATATTTTTCATGATTCAGGTTTTTTGCAACTGCAAAATTGGGCGTCACCTGTAATATTTACCTGTCAGCCATGTGAAGTAATTGTTACAATCCAAGAGCTATTTGTTAAGACTGTCCGATGCATATCGGGCAGGTGTCATGCTTATTTTTTCAGGCCATATGGCATACACCGACCCTGTTAACGACACCAAAGCTGAAATAATAAAAAAGAGCAGGCTGAATGACACTGAAACAGCAGGGTCCAAAGAAAGGAAACGGGATGCGTACAAAAAAGTCAGTTCACGTGCTCCGGCGCCTCCAATAGTAAAGGGTATTGCAGCAACTACCGAAGAAATCAGAAATATGAATAAGTACGACAGGATTTGCTGGTCTTTTCCCATGGCAATCAAAATAAATGCAGATGAAATCATTTGCAGCAATTGCACCCCAAAAGATTGCAGATTGGTAACATGCAGCATTGCATAAAACTTGTTGAAATAGCGGTATACTGTGAAATAGAATAATGAGGTGGCTGCAGTGATTAAAGTAATATGAATGATTGGGCTCCACTTTCCCTTGAGAACAAACAGTGACATAGCAACACACATGATTCCAAGTGCAAACAATCCGGTAACCCTGTCAATGGCGAGTACCAGAATACTTTTTTTCACCGGAATCTTAAGGTTTTTTTTCAAATAGTAAACCTTATAGCCGTCGCCACCGATTCCTCCCGGAAGAAAAAGATTATAAAACATGCCGAGCCAGTAAAGCTTCAGGTTAATAAGCTGAGGCAGTATGATACCTGAAGAATTGAAAAAGGAGTTCAGCCGGTTTGCCGACAGCACTTTGGAAAAGGCAAAGAAGAGACAGGCACCGGCAATTAGCGGCATGTGAATTTCAGTCATCAATCTGAAAATCTCTTTTGTGTTGAGATTTCGAAAGACAAAATAAAGGGCCAGCACACTAAACAGTAACCGGCCAGCTGTCAGTATGGATTTTTTGATCTTTGGTTTCAAACTGATAAATAGCTTTAATCCTGTAGGGCTTTTTTCCCTGGGTTTCATAATAGGTACGCATGAGCATTTCGGTGATGATACCAATGGTTATGGTTTGAAATCCTGCCAGCAAAAGAATGGCACCCAGAATCATCAATGGTTTACCCCAGATATCATTGCCGGCAATTTTCAGGGCGAAGAGATAGAGGTTTATCAGAATTCCTGCGGCAGTAAGTATAAGGCCTGTTGTTCCAAAAAGATGCATGGGCCGCTGCATGTATTTTTTAAAAAACAACAGCAGCAGCAGATCGCTGATTACTTTAAATGTTCGGCCTATTCCGTATTTTGAGTTTCCGTGCTTTCGGGCATGGTGATGAACGCTAACCTGGCGGATAATGGTTGCTCCTTCAAGAAAAGCGAGTACAGGAATGAACCGGTGTAATTCTCCGTATAATTTAAGATCCTTGGCCACACTACTTTTGAATACTTTCAAAGTGCATCCGTAATCTTTTATTTTGATTTGAGTGGTTTTGCCGATTATGTAGTTTGCCAGCATGCTGGGAATTTTCCGGATGATGTAATTATCCTTCCTTTGTTCACGATAACCCGCTACCATATCGATATCTGCTGACCGGATCGTTTTCAGCATCATGGGGATATCAGCAGGGTCATTTTGGAGATCTCCATCCATGGTTACAATATAGTCGCCTTTTGCAACACCAATTCCTGCTGCCAAAGCGGAACTCTGGCCATAGTTTTTCCTGAGTTGTATCAGTTTTACCCAGGGTTTCCGGTATTTCCGGATTTCTCTTACGGTTTGATCAACAGATCCGTCATCAACCATCAATACTTCAAAATCGTATCCTTGCATCGCTCTTTCGAGCTCTTGCATGAGGGGACAGATATTTTTTTCCTCATTATAGAGGCAGATGACAATTGAAATCTTCATGGTTCCTCATGGGTGAATTTTCCGATAAAAAACTTCCTGTCGGGGTGTGGAATTCTCATGGTATATTTGGGTTGCAGATTTTTTCCGTAACTTATGGTATCGCTCAGGATGTAATAAGGGCCGGCCTCAGGGAATTCCCTGAAGCACAGGATCTCTTCTCTTTCCCTGGTAAGGTAATAGGCATTGGGAATCATGATGGTATCGGTGAGGCAATACAATTGTGAATTCTTTGTTAAATGTGCTATTGTTATGGCATCACTCCGGCATTTATCGGCCCAGGATTCGCTTTGGCGATAAGGTATCAGGAAGAGATTGAAACTGATTCGGCTGATTAGCAGCATCAGTCCGAAAGAGAATATCAGATTGGCCTTTTTTGTCATAAATGGAAACATCATAACAAGTCCTCCGGCTAGCAAAATCAGGAATGACTTGAGATAGACCTGTTCAACAGGCAGGTTTTTAGCTGAAAATGCCGGAAGCAGGTAACTACTCAGCATCAGAATGGCCATCATGGTAAACAACAAAACTTTTACGATGCGGAAATGTACTGTTCCGGCCAGAGTGTGCATCCTTGCCATATAGAGCACCACTACAAAAAACAGTGGCATGAGCATCAGCAGATACCTGGGATAAGTAATGGGGGAGGTCCAGTAGATGATTATGTTACTTAGGAAAATTACTACACAATAGCGGATGAAATTGTTTTTTAATGCCTTAGAAAGTATTTTCCCATGGAAAAGAAAGAGAGCAAACAAGGTCCAGGGCAGAAAGTGATAAAGAACTTCGAATGGGAAGATGAGAAAGTGCAATATGGTTTTCATAACGGTAGCACCGATTGCCGATTTATCGGTTGATTCAGTAATTAGCCGGAGAAGTAAATGGTCAATCAGATCCGGATTTCTATATGCATAGGAAACATAATAGGTTCCTGTAGTTGCAATGAAAATACCTATTCCGGCAAGATGTTTCCAGGAGAAAAGGCGGATGAATTTCCTTTCAAGTGTGAAAGCTGCAAGAAGTGTGATCGCTTGGAAAACCAGGGACGGCAGTCCTTTGAGCAAAAAGGCGACGGCCAGGATGAAATAAGTCAGCAGGTAGAGTGTGGTGAATTTTTGTTTCCGGATATAATACCAGGTAATCATGAAGTTCATGAATACCAGCCAGGAATACGTAAGGTCTATGAGGCCCAGAAAAGAATCCCAAAACAATATTCTGCCGCAGGTAAGAAACATCATCGTCGCAAGGATTCCTGTATGAGAACCGAGTTCCTTTTTTATCCAGAAATAAATGGTGAAGCAATAAGCAAAAAGGGCAAAGATTGTGGGTAGCCTGGTAATCAGTTCATCATTGCGGCCGGAAATCAGATAGAAGCCGGATAATATCCAGTTGAAAAGAGGAGGTTTGTTGAAATAGGGAATTCCATTCAGTGTGGGTGTAAAAAAATCTCCCGAGAGAATCATTTCCAATGTGACCAGGGCCCGGATGGATTCATCGCCTATCAGCGGCAATACCCCGAGATGAATTAACAGGGCAGGCAGGGCAATGAATACTCCTGCAATGCTAAAGCCGGATTTCAGATTTCCGAATAAACTAAATCTCTGGAACATGCCACATGGTTTTCTGACATAAACCATGCAATGTACCCTGTGTAAGTGATGTTCAGGTTACAACACTGAAAAGAAATACTTAATTAGCATGAAGAATTTGTTACAATAAATTAAGCTGATAAAACCGGGCTATGGGCAGCCTAACTGGTTATTCGCCTGTTTTCTTAACCGGGGTTGCTTTGGGTGCCGGTTTTTTCTTTTTCTTATAAGCCGCAGTTTTCCTGGCGGGAGGTTGGTTTGAGGATTCTCTTACAGGGACAGGGGTTATGGTTTTTCGGGCCTTTTTCAAGGCTTTCTTTGTGGTTTTTCGACTTGCAGACAATTCCCTGACGGTTTTGTCCATTTGCTTTTTTCTTGTTTTCAGGCTTGTTTTCAGCGTGATGATTTCATTATTCAGTTTTACGGCGTCATCATGCTTTTTCAGGTGATCATCAAATTGTTTGCCGGCATTTTCACTCACGAGGGATTGATCTTTTTTTCTGAATTCCTTTATCAGGCGTAGTGAGCTTTTTATCCTTTTTAAGATGCTTTTGCTTTTCATGATTCACCGGGTTTAAATTAGATTCAAATTTATGATAAATTAATACTATCTCAATATGAAGAAATAGTTAAGATTATGCGTGTTGGTTGAGAGGTATTCCTCAATCTCGTTTTATTAATTGGGTGTGGTGAGCAAAAAAAAGCCACCTCATTTTTAGAGAGGTGGCTTGAGCGTTACAGAAAAACAAATTAGCGGGAAATAATTTTCACAATCTGCCTGTTTTTGTTAGCGAATACTTCGGCAAAGTAAACTCCTTTTTCAACGAGGTTAAGTGTGAATTCGTGTTTTCCGGCCGCATGTCTGCCGTTTGCAAGGTTTGTTACCAGAGAACCGGTGACATTATATACGTTAATATTGATATCTGAAGTTGATTCAAGTTCAACGCTAATGGTTGCGCTACCAACAAATGGATTGGGGAACACGGCTACATTCAGGTTGCTTTCAATCTCATCTTTTACATCGGTGAAATCAGACCAGTAAGACGCATTGAGCACCGGTGAACCGGTTTCAGGCATAAAATCAGGCGCATCCAGATTAAAAGGATCGGCAAGTTCCAGGTCGTCATTGGAAGCAAATACCTGGTTTTCCAATGCAGGAGTAACGAAGTAAACACTGTCGATGGCGTTATCGGCAAAGTTCTTTTGGCAACCGGCCAGTATCGTGTTGCCAACATTCAGTTCACCAGCAGTAGCGTTTGCCTGTGAGGCACTGCCATCGATTAGCAAACCTGTTGGATATCCGGCAAAAATAGTATTGTAGATGTTGATTTTAGTATTTCTGCGCAGGTGCATGGCTCTTTTGTAATTGGTATTGATGGAAGTTGAAGGGGTAGCCAGGGGGCCAAAGCAACTGATGTTGCTGAAAATAGCCTGGGTTACGGGTGCTTCGTCTGTGCCACTTCCGTCGTTATCTGATTCGAAGGAGTTTGATCCCGATCCCGGGTCGGCAACTGCAGGGTCGCGTAAAGAAACGGCATACTGTACCATACCACGATATCCGTAATCGGTGTCGAAATCATCGTCCCATCCGCGGAAAGCAATGAGGTGTTTGGCATTCACTGTGCCACCAAAAAACTCATACGAGTCGTCACCGCAGAATGAAACCTGCACATTGTCGATAACGGTTTTGCTGCCAACGCCGCCAAGGGTAAGGCCGTTGATTTCCTTATCGGGTTGAAAGGCAATACCGGGGAATTCAATACGAACATATTTCAGAATACCGGAAGAATCGGCATCATTGTCACCGCCATAGGTTGAAGTAGGACCTCCTTCGATGGTTGGATCGGTTTTGTTCACCTGTGCTTCGCCCAGAATAACGAGTCCGCCCCAGTCGCCATATGACCGTGCACCGGCATCCTGGTTTGAGGTGAGTACGATAGGATTATTGGCAGTACCTTCGGCGATAATTTTAGCGCCTTTTTCTATAATAATGGCACCTTTGTTGGCTTTGCTGCCGCGGATGATGGTTCCTGGCATAATGGTGAGGGTGGCGCCTGATTTTACATATACCCAGCCGTCGAGCAGGTAAGCTCCCTGCAGCGGCATGAAATCAGGTGCATCAAGGTTAAATGGATCAGCAACACCAAGATCGCTGTTGGAGGCAACTTTTGTATTGTTTTTGCCGGCGCCGGTGAAATACAGGCTGTCGAATTCAGCTGCAAAATTGGTTTTGCAACCGGACAGAATGCTGTTCATCACATTCAGTTCGCCGTCGGTGGCGTTCGACTGTGAGGCACTTCCGTCAATAAGCAGACCGGTATCATATCCGGCAAATACCGAATTGAAAATGCTGAGCCTGCTGTTCCGGCGAATGTGCATAGCCCTTTTGTAATTGGAGTTGATAGTTGTGGAAGAGGTTGCCAGCGGACCGAAGGCACTTACATTGCTGAACACCGGCTCGGTAACAGGGGCTTCGTCTGTGCCACTGCCATCGTTATCAGATTCAAAGCAGTTAGATCCCGAACCCGGGTCGGCAACGTCAGGGTCACGGAGCGATACAGCAAACTGCACCATACCCCGGTAACCATAATCGGTGTCGAAATCGTCGTCCCAGCCGCGGAGAGCAATAATATGTTTGGCATTCACCGTACCGCCGAAAAATTCGTACGAGTCGTCACCGCAGAAAGAAACCTGAACATAGTCGATAACGGTTTTGCTACCTACACCGCCAAGTGTAAGGCCGTTGATTTCCTTATCGGGCTGGAAGGCAATACCCGGGAATTCGATACGTACATATTTGAGAATACCTGATGAATCGGCATCGTTTGTACCACCGTAGGTTGAAGTCGGACCTCCTTCGATGGTAGGATCGGTTTTATTCACCAGCGCTTCACCCAGCACGATAATTCCGCCCCAGTCGCCGTACGACCGTGAACCGGCATCCTGGTTTGAGGTGAATACAATAGGATCATCGGCAGTGCCTTCGGCAATGATTTTGGCGCCCTTTTCGACAATGATG
>JAFGOR010000247.1 GCA_016926375.1 Bacteroidales bacterium | reverse complement strand
ATCAAACTGCAGCAGATTGAAGTGCCAACGGTTCCCGAAATGGGAGTGGCACTGGAAGGCACTCAGGTTGTGTGGCCTGATGATACGGGTGCAGCTTTATTGCCGGAATTTGATGTGTTCAACCGCCAGTCCAGGTATATTGAGGTATTTAACAAAGGAAAGGGGTTCTTTAAATTCGATATTGAATCAGCAACTCCATGGATCAGGTTCAGTAACAACAGCGGCATGGTGGAGAAAGACATGCGGGTGTGGGTGCAAATCGACTGGAACCAGGTTCCGGAAGGAAAGAACAGCAGCAGTTTTACGGTAAGCGCACTGGGACGCCAGGTTGTGGTTAACGTTTCGGTGTTTAAGCCGGCAGAAATTACACCTGCCAGCCTGAAAGGATTTGTGGAAGCCAACGGATACGTATCCATGGAGGCTGCCCATTATGCGAAAAACAAACAAGCAGGCGGTAATGCATGGATCGAAATAGAAGACTTCGGGCATACACTATCGGGTATGCGGGCCACTGCTGTAACCGATGCTCCGCCGCTAACGCCCGGAAAAGATGCATCGTGCCTGGAGTACCAGATGTATTTGTTTTCAACCGGTAAAGTAGAAGTGAATCCTTACGTAGCACCTACACTGAACTTTTTGCCCGGAAGACCGGTAAGGTATGCCATCGCCTTTGACAATGAAGAACCACAGGTTGTAACGCTGGTTCCCGGGGATTTTGATGCCATGAACGGCAACCGCGAGTGGGAGCAATCGGTACGCAACAATTACCGGATTGGTAAGAGTGCGCATGATATTTCATCAACAGGCTATCATACGCTGAAAATCTGGATGATTGATCCGGGTGTGGTGTTGCAGAAAATTGTGGTGAACACGGGCGGTGTGAAACCCAGTTACCTGGGGCCACCGGAGAGTTTTCACAATAAGTAGTTATTACGGCACTCGTGTCTGAGCAGAAACACCTCACCCCCGGCCCTGGCGTCTGTGCAGAAACACCTCACCCCCGGCCCTGGCGTCTGTGCAGAAACACCTCACCCCCGGCCCCTCTCCTAAAGGAGAGGGGAGTAGTGGAAGGTATTAAGATTGGATGTATTTAATGATTTGATCGAGAACTTCCTGAATGTTGTTTAATACTTCAGCATTTGTGAAACGTACGACTTTCAACCCGGATTCTTCCAGTTCAATGGTTCTTCCTTCATCGTATTCCTGGTGATCTGACAGCTGGTGAATGGAGCTGTCGAGCTCAATAATAAGTTTGGCTTCGTGACAATAAAAGTCTGCAATAAAACCGGCAATTGGATGTTGACGTCTGAATTTATGACCCATTAACTTGTTGTTGCGAAGTCTTTCCCAAAGCAATACTTCAGCATCAGTCATCGATTTCCTCAGCTCACGTGCATTGGCAAATAGCTTTCGTGAAGAACCTAAAAACAATGGATTATCCTTTTTGTTGATCCCCATTATTTATTACAGTTAACCTGATATAATTTGGTACATAAACTTAGTCCTAAAATTAAATAAAATACTTAAATAAACACCGCGTTTTTCACCCCTCTCCTTTAGGAGAGGGGCCGGGGGTGAGGTGAATACAATGCATTGAGCAGTGAAGATGATGTGAGCCGAGCGCTTTTGATGCGATGTGAACACCACACATTGGCCGGGGGTGAGGTGAGCCGGGGCTATTGATTTACTTGTAACCAATCACATTCTAAGCTAATCTTTTTCATGCAACTCATTGATCAAAGCTTATTCAATAAAAAAGACCCCGCCTCAAGCGGGGTCTTTTCACTGCATCCTAAAAAAACTTCAAAATATGATAACAATTTAGTGAAGATTCATAGGGTATTATCAGACTATAGATCTCTGTAAACAGGATTCTGATAATTGTATTCTTCTTCTTCTGTCATTTGCATACCATCGAACTGGCTGGTTGGAATTGGTCGCAGATAGTGATATGGTTCAATAGTACGGTTGTAAACCACAGGAGTACGGTCTCCTTTAGCAGATCCACAAATTTCATAAGAAGCTGCAATATCTGCCCAGGTCTGTGTGCGCACGAGATCAAACCAACGATAACCTTCACCGTAGTATTCACGTGAACGTTCGGCCAGAATAAAATTGATGTCAATGACAGCCGGAGTAGCAGCAACCATGGCGGCACTGTTGTCGGCTACCTTCTCGATATTCCCTGCATTATCCCATTTCCACATACCGGCACGGGCACGAATCACATTGATCAATTCCAGAGCGCTTTTACCGGCCGATGGAGTTGCACCTTTCACAGCTGCTTCAGCTGCTATGAAGTAAAATTCTGAAAATTTGGCAATATTGAAAGGACGAGTTGATGCCGCGTTGGGCTGACCCAGGGTATTACCGTTGTCGGTCCGATAAGTGCCCAATTTCCATAGGCCGGGGTATGTTAATCTGCTGATTCCGCGTGGTGAAATTACGAAATCGGCTCTGCCAGGTAATTCACCGGCACCGATATTGTTATTACCTGCGCCAGCAGGGTATACAATTGCTTCTGCCGGTTCTTCATTCAGGAATGTAAGAATTGCATCACCCGGGTAAACCACCATGTTGTTGGCATTATATGCAGATGCATTAGTTGTTCCGCCTTTGGGCCAGTTTGCACGAAATACAGTAGTAAATGTTCCGTCATACCTGGAGTCGGTGGTTTTATCGGCAAATGTGTTTTCGACTACGCCAATGGTGGGGCACATACGTGTCCATGGGCGGCCCAATGGTTGTGAAGCTTCACGCTGTACAGAGCTTATCTTAGTGCTCCAATCAGCTGTGGCTCCACTCCTGATTTCTGTATAGTTCCAGGTCATCATCCAAACTGCAAAATTGTCCGGTGCACCGCCACTGCCATAGGTGAGACTACCTCCGTTGAAATATTCACTTGACTGAGTATGGTCGGCATACAGCATGATCTCTTTATTGCGGTCGTTTGAGCCTACATGTATATCATAAAACGTTCCCAAAAGACCATAAGGTCCGGGATTGTCAATGGCATAGGTTGCAATGTCATAGGCCTGCTGCAAATACCAGGATGCGTCATGTCCGTCAGGATCAGTGCGGGATGTTACCTCAGGATAAGTGGGGATGTTGTTCGGGTTTTCAAGCCACCAGGCATAGGTCAGGTAAGCTTTTGCCAGATACAAGCGGGCAACGTTTTTGGTTAAACTTCCGGTTACACGTGGGTTATCCGGCAGGTTCGTTATTGCCAAAAGCAGGTCGGGAAATATCGCCCGGGTATATACTTCAGGTACCGTGTTCCTCACAGAAGTTCTGGCTGGTGTTGTGTTGTATTTCAGTTCACCCATACCCAGGTCCAGAGGTACTCCTCCGAATGTTTGTACTAACAGGAAATAATCGAATGCCCGGAAGAACCTGGCCTCCGATATCAGAGACTCTGCCATGCCTAAAGCGGTTGCTTTCTCAATGATACCGCTTGCGGTATTGATATTGGGGAAAGCTGCTCCCCACAATACATCGGAACGGCTGGTGTTGGCAGTTAGCGATCCTGCACCGGAAAGGTCCATGTCCTTGAAATTGCCGTCAGCACTCTGGGCATAGGTTGCCTCGTCAGTACCGGTAAGACATGCATTGTAATAATATGCCTGTCCGTAAATGTAGCGCAGGTGGGCATAAAGTGAGGTTATTCCGCCGTTGATTCCTTTTTCGGTATCAAAATAGCCGGGGACATAAACGCTGCGTGGTTCTTCATCCAAAATGTCAGTGCATGACAACAGGAACACCGTCATCAGGGCTGTTCCAAATATGTTTTTTATATGTCTGCGTTTCATTATCATCAGTTTTAAAACGTTAAATTAATACCAACCAGATAGTTGCGTGTTGAAGGCGTGTTGGTACCAATGGTCAGCAAACGCCTCGGGTAACCAACAGTTGCTGCATTCTCATTACCATAAGAGTTGGTTTCGGGGTCCATACCTGTTTCTTTATAATAGGGTGAGAACATTACAAACGGATTCTGTGCTGTAACATATATCCTCACTTTGTCAATACCAACCTTGTTGATTATTTTCTGATCAACAGTATAACCCAGGGTTATTGCACGTATTTTAAGATAACCGGCATCAAAATAACCCAATGTACTTCCGTATTTGGGATTGTCTCCAGATAACGGACCTGCAGGATTCGGATAATCTGCTCCGGTATTTTCAGGAGTCCAGTAATCTACATCCACATTGCCCCTTCTTCCGGTCATCAGATTCAGGTAGCCTGATGCTGAATACAAAGTGCTGATAACAACGCCACCGCTTTTAAATACACCGGTAGCACTCAGGTCAAGGCCTTTATAAGCAACGCGGGTATTAAAACCACCCTGGAATTTAGGGTCAACCTCAATGATCTGTCTGTCGGCTGAACCGATTAACCGGGTGGGAGTTCCGTCTGCATTATAATCTCCGGTATATTTTACTTTGATCATACCGGGTTTTCCGGCTGTGCCTTCCAGGTTAACCAGGTAAGGATCATCTTCCTGCCAGAGGCCGATTTTTTCGTAATCAAAGATTACATTAATCGGATGGCCTACAAACCACAGGTTGCTTTCATCTTTTTCCTGTCCTGATGCAAGGGCGGTCAGTTCATTGCGGTTGCCATAGATGTTAACCGAAGCATCCCATGTAACACCATGAAAATTATCTAAAATCACACCATTCAGGGAGAATTCCAGACCTTTATTTTGGGTTTCCCCGATATTAGCCCAGAAACTGCTTACACCTGAAGTGCTGGGAAGGTTCTGACTCAACAGAAGGTCCTTGGTGTTGGTAAGATAATATTCAATGGTACCGGAAAGTCTGTTATTCAATATGCCAAAATCCAAGCCAAAGTTCAATGTTTCAGAATACTCCCATCCCAGATTTGGGTTTGGCAGCTGTGTAACATAAGTACCAACGCCGTAAGTCTTATCGAAGTTATATGGCCTTACTGTTAAACGTCCCAGTGTGGCGTAAGGGGCAATAGCCTGGTTGGAGGTTTGCCCGTAACCGGCGCGTAGTTTCAGCGCATTGATCACGGTGAGATTCTTCATGAAAGATTCGTTACTGATATTCCATCCTGCTGATATGGCCGGATAGGTATGCCATTTGCTTCCTTCGGCCAGTACGGACGATCCGTCAGAACGAACGGTGACACTAAACATATAGCGGTTATCGTATGAATACATCACACGACCCATCCATGATAACAGACCACTTAACTCGTAAGCCTGATTATTCGGATCAATGGTTTTTTCACCGGCAGCATGTCCCAGATTATAATATTGGAAAGCGTCAGCCGGAATGTTCTTGGCAGCAACGTTGGAACGGTTATATTTTGTCTGCTCGGCAGAATACAGGGCCACCAAATTCACCTGGTGTTTCTGGGCAAAGAGGCGGTCATAAGTGAGCAGGTTTTCAGTCTGCCAGTAATAAGTGTGCCTGTTATCGATTGATGCAGTTGATTCGGTTGAGGCATTGCTGCTTCCGATGCCCTGTCCTGTATAATTACCTTCATTACTCTGGCGGAAAGTCAAACCTACATTGAGGCGATATTTCAGGCCTTCAATTCCGGGTATTTTCACTTCGCCATAAAGGTTGTTGTATGTAGCAAATGCCCTGGTTTCCGAAATGTATGTGTCTTCGAGGTCGTTAAGCACGTCTTCGGTCCATACGAACTGTTCGTCCAAAGGCATTCTGATGGTTCTTTTCAGTGTGCCATCTTCCATATAGGGATCAGCAATAGGCGACATGCTTAATACTCCGTAGATACCAACCTGATTACCGGTGTTGATGCTGTAATTATTGCGTGTACTGAATCCGAAACGGAAAAATTTTCCTACTTCCTGGTCCAATGAACCACGCATGCCGATACGGTTGTATCCCTGAGTGGGAACTACTGCTTCTTCGTTAAAATACTCTACACCAAAGTTATAGGCACTGCTTTCAGTGCCACCCGTAATACCCAAATCCTGGCTGTTCACCGACCCGGTCCTGTAGAACAAATCCTGCCAATCTGTATTTACATCGTCAAACTCATCCAATGCATTGGTATATCTGCCTGATGCTGCCCGAAGTTTCACAAAATCAGGGCCCTCCATCATGGGGTAGGGCGCAAATACTTTTTTCATGCCATAATAGCCACTGTAGGTTACCTTCGCTTTTTGTGCTTTTACACCTTTGTTTGTAGACACAAGAATAACACCGTTTGCACCGCGTGATCCGTAAATGGCGGTTGCAGAAGCATCCTTAAGAATGTCAATGCTCTTGATGTCGCTGGGGCTGATATCGCTGATGCTTCCGGCAAATGGAATACCATCAAGTACTACCAGCGGATCGTTGGTGGCATTCAGTGAACGGACGCCACGAATACGGATCTGCATGGATGCGCCTGGTTTGGTGGAGGTTTGTGACAGATCTACTCCGGAAACACGCCCCTGCAAAGCCTGAGAAATATTTGCGGAAGGCACATCCTGCATCGCATCTCCTTTTACCGAAGCAACAGAACCTGTTACAGCCTCTTTGCGTTGTGTACCATAACCAATAACCACAACTTCATCGAGTGATGTGATATCGGGGATCAGGGTTACATTGATCACTGATTTTCCGGCTACGGGAACAGTTTCACTGTTGAATCCAACGTATGAGAAAACCAGGCTGGCATCTGCATTGGGCACCTGAATGGAGAACTTACCGTTGGCATCGGTAACAACACCCGTATTTGTGCCTTCAATGACCACATAAACACCGGGCAGGGGTTCGTTATTCTGGTCTGCCACGGTACCGTTAACTGTAATCGGTTGCAGAGCTGTGGCCACCGTGTTTTCATTGCCAGGGGCGGCCGAAACCCCGGCACTCAGAATGAGCAGAAAGGCGGCCAACGCCATAAGAATCTGCTTATTCCTGATGTATTTCACGAATAAAATACATGGACTTGCTTTTTTAATCATAAAATTAAGTTTTAGGGTTAATTTGAAATTAAATCAAATCGTAATTCACAATTAATAGTTTGTTTGAAGATGTAGGACGCATCTTTGATTTCTAATAATTAGCTGTTATTTGTATTTACCATAGGCAAATGGATAATGGGTTAAACATGAAAGCATCTTTTTGAAAATAGTGGAACAAGATACAAAGTCTTTTATTTATATGCAACCGATTGCATAACAAAATCGAATAAAATGATGTTAAAACTATGTAAAAAACAATATAATAGACAGATAGATGGCGGCAAACGGTACCAGAAAGTTGTATTTTCAACTGATTTAAGTGTTGAATACGAATGTATTACAAGTGTGGGCCAACATTCATGAATGCTGTTAATTAACATATGTGAAAATACTGTTAATTGCGAACGCTGATTAACGAAATCACCTGAAAAATATAATTGTATGAAAGAGAGGAATAAGGATGTGTTTGTCATAGGCTGAAAACAGAAAATGGGTTTATTGTAATTATTGTAAAATATACCTTTCTGCAAACGGTGTCAGTAATTTGAGGAGGGCAAGGGGATTGAAATTATGGTTGCGTGTTCAGTGTGGGATATGTTTATATTGAGTAGAAGACGGAAGTGTAGTCGAAGACTACAGTTTGTGTAAAGCGAAGTTACAAGCCATTGTCGTTAACTTAATGATGCATATTGTTGATATTCTTTCATATGTACATACTTACTTCAGTATTATTGCCATTAAGGCTGAAGGAAGCAATGTCCCCGCTGGCGGGGGCCAGGGGGTGGACTTACAGAAATTCATATTGTTTTTCGTGTTAAAATAATATTCTAATAATCTATTCGTATTAATCATTAATATTGCGCTATAATCCTCCCCCAGCCCCCGCCAGCGGCATAGCCGTCAAGCTAATATCTGTAATGCATTGATATTCTATTACTGGAATATTCTGTGAAAAAATATCATTGTAATAGAGAGATTCTATAGCAAACTTACATTGCCCCATTAGGGGTGAAATCTTTGTAGTAGTTTGTGATTTTCCAGTATATCCAAAAGCCCCAGCGGGGTGACATCTTAGAATATTTATTAATACTGACAATCAATCATACCATTCAAAAACATATTT
>JAFGOR010000246.1 GCA_016926375.1 Bacteroidales bacterium | reverse complement strand
CACAATTGCTGGCTGATCCTGACATTAAGAATGTCTGCTCAGCCTCTCACCTGCCTACCGGCATTTACCAAAACGGCGGGGGTTATAGTTGGCAGGGCAAGCCTCCTGAGGTGGATCCGCTCGTATCAAGTACCACTGTGGATTGTGATTATCTGAATACATTCGGCATCAAAATGTACGAAGGAGAATTTTATCCTGAAAATACCTATAACGATACACTGCACATCGTGATCAACAAAACCTTTGCGGATATTATAGGACTAAAACCAATAATTGGCAGTATCCTGGAAAGGGGGGGGAAACGTACCATCATAGGCGTTACCGAAGATTTCAATTTCAAACCTTTATCTCAGAAAGTGGAACCTCTGGCAATGTACTGTTTCTCAAATTTCAGCCAATACATCTTATGCAGTATTTCTTCAGATGACATTCAGAAAACTGTAAAAAACATTGAAAAACTTCATGAAGACATCAATGGCGATTATCCTTTTGAGTATCATTTTCTGGATGCCGATTACGACAACCTGTATACCAGTGAAGCCCGGCAGGGAAAAATCTTCAATATATTCTCTTTCCTGGCCATCCTGATTTCTTGTCTGGGACTGTTTGGTTTGTCATCCTTCATGATGGCCCAGCGGATCAAGGAAATCGGCGTCCGTAAAGCCAACGGGGCTACTGTAACAAACGTAGTGATGCTGTTTAGCCGGTATTATATCCGGTGGGTGATTATCTCCTTTGTTATTGCCATTCCGGTTTCATATTTCTTTATCCGGTCGTGGCTGAAAGACTATGCCTACAAAACTCCGGTCAGCTGGTGGATATTTGTTATTGCAGGAGGTATTGCCATTCTAATAGCTATAATAACGGTCACATGGCAAAGTTGGAAGGCTGCCAACCGGAATCCGGTTGATGCGTTGAGGTATGAGTAAAACAACCGGATTCTCAACCTTCAGGGCAAATTGAGGTTATTAAAGATGAGCTCATTTCACAAAGCAGAAAAGTTTTTTTTATAATTCATTTGGATGGTTAAAAAAATAACCTTAATTTTGTGGCTCTTAAAAAAGCTGGTGCTGTAGTTCAGCTTGGTTAGAATGCCGGCCTGTCACGCCGGAGGTCGCGGGTTCGATCCCCGTCGGCACCGCTAAAGCAAAAGCCTGAAGGAAACTTCAGGCTTTTTTGTTTGGTTTCAAACGGGGCGGGAAGTTTATCCCTGCCGGAATAAAATGCAGGCGGGAAGCCCCGTCGGCACCGCTAAAGCAAAAGGGTTCACTTTTATAACACAGAAAACAAGAATGGCTTACATGTTCATTTTGAAGAACGAAAAGTGCACACTCCCGTAATTCCGTTCCTTGAAAAAATGCGGGTCATTCGTAAAACTGTTGCTCTTTCCATGTTCCAGAATGAACCATCCGTCGGGTTCCAAAATCTGGTGCGAGAATACTATTCCGGGAATATCCTGAATATTCTTTAGATCATAAGGCGGATCTGCAAAAATCACATGGTACTGCTTTTTGCAAATGGAAATAAACCGGAGAACATCCATCCGGACGGTATGAATTCCTTTCATGCCCATTTCGGAAGCCACTTTGGCAATAAACTGAACTGATTTGCTGTTGATGTCTACCAGGTCGATTTCGGTGCACCCGCGGGAGGCGAATTCAAAGCTGATGCTGCCGGTACCACTGAACAGGTCAAGCACACGTATATCTTGAATATCAAAATGATTATCAAGAATATTGAAAAGAGCCTCTTTGGCAAAGTCTGTAGTAGGACGCGAATCAAAGCCCTTGCTGACGGCAATTATTCGTCCCCCGTATTTTCCTCCGACGATGCGCACATTTGCAGGTTTAGCAGGTTCAGGAATCGATAGGGCGTGAGTGATTTCAGCCCCGGAGCCAATTGCGGAGTGCCGGAAACGTCATCATAAACAGTTCCCGGAACATATTGTTTGAGGATTTCATAATAGGTAAGCCTGGAACTCAGTTCGCCTGAAAGAAATAAGGGCACCTGCAACGGGTCAAATTTCATTTGATTGATAACAAAAAGAACATAGTAAAGCAGATCATGCTCACTGGCATACTGAAATGAATTATATAATTGCAATTTCCCCTGTCCGGTTGCCGCAATGTCAAAAAAACCCGCATTCAGTCCTACATACACCGCGGATTGTTCCAAAGCATTTTTCCCGCTGGCAATGTGTCTTAAAAATGGTGTGGTTTGGTTCGTGAACTCAACCTTCTTAAAATATCTGGTAATCAATGAAATCAATTCTTCCGGCAAGGCAAAAACATTGTAAATTCCGGGAGATTCCAAATGATTGCAAAACAGTTCCGGATCCATTTCTCCGGCACAATTGAAGGCAAGGTAATCCTTTATTTTTCGCCTATCAAAATAGGCATCGGGCACCAATGTGGATTGCTGGGTATAACCAATAAACCTGACGGATTGAAATGGCAGATCAAACAGAGATTCCTGATCCAGAATTTCAGCAGTTTTTTCAATCAAATCACCGGTAAGATAAACGTGTTCAAAACGGTGCTTTCTGAAAAGCACATAATTGTTAACGGTTTCGTCAGTAATACAATAAGTCAGACCACTCTGATTTGCCTGAAGTGAAATGCTGCAGGGGCCGGCTGCTTCCTGATCAAATGATCTGTCAACAAGGTTTATTTCATACATGAATCAACTATTTAGCCTTATACTCATCTGAATTACGATGACAATCAATTTATTCCGATGAGAGTTACCTGCGAATTTAACTAAAAATCCATTAGAGCTGAAATCTATTATTAAATAACTTTGCAGACATGCTTACCTTGTAAAAATAAAATCCCTGAATACATGCTTGCCGATCATTTTGGTACACAGATACGAAACAACCTTGGACATCCCCCTACTCCCGGCCAGGATAAGCTCATTAACCACCTAATCAGTTTTGTACTCGATGAAAAGTCGGAAAAGATATTTATTGTCAAGGGATATGCGGGCACGGGCAAAACATCTCTGATCAGTGCGATTGTTAAAACCCTCGACTCGTTAAACCGAAAAACTTTGTTACTTGCACCAACTGGTAGAGCCGCAAAGGTTTTTTCAGGTTATTCGGGAAAAAGCGCTTTTACCATTCACCGGAAAATATACCGGCAGAAATCGGCAATAGACGGATTCGGCAATTTTGTTCTCAATAAAAATCTTTTCAGTAGCCTCATCATTATTGTGGATGAGGCCTCAATGATTTCGGATACCGCATCAGAATCTTCTCCCTTCGGATCCGGGCGTTTGCTGGACGACCTCATAAGTTATGTTAATGACGGCAACAATTGCAGGCTGATTCTGGTTGGCGATACGGCACAATTGCCTCCGATAGGCATTATTTTGAGCCCGGCCCTCAATAAAAATGAGCTGTCGCTATACATGCCTGTTGCCGGTGAATTCACACTTACCGATATTGTACGACATAACCAGCAATCCGGGATACTTCAGAATGCCACCATCATTCGCAACCACATCACCCGGGATGATTTATCCATTCCTGCGCTCTCACATAAATCACACCAGGATGTCCGTTTTATTTCGGGCCAGGAATTGGTTGATTCTATTGAAAGAGCCTATGACCATCATGGCATTGAAGATGTTATGGTTTTGTGCCGATCCAATAAAAAAGCAAATCAATACAACAACGGTATCCGTAAGCTGGTTCTTTTCAGGGAAGAGGAGCTTTCGTCAGGCGATTTGCTGATGGTGGTTAAAAACAATTATTTCTGGCTTAAGGATAAGCCTGATCTCGATTTTATTGCCAATGGCGACATTGTCAGGGTGCGAAAAATAAGGAAATTCGATGAAAGATATGGCTTCCGGTTTGCCTTTGCTTCGCTTCACCTGATCGATTATGATGTTGATTTTGAAGCCTGGATTCTGCTGGATGCACTTACTGCCGAAAGCGCCTCCCTGGGCCAGGAAGAAAACAGAAAGCTGTACTACAATGTACTTGAAGACTACACCCACCTGAATACGAAAAGCAAACAATACAAGGCAGTGAAAGAAGATCCTTTCTTCAATGCCCTCCAGGTAAAATATGCCTATGCTGTCACCTGTCACAAAGCCCAGGGTGGTCAGTGGAAAGCTGTGTTTGTTGACCAGGGCTATGTTCCGGCAGAAAAAATCGACATGGAATACCTGCGGTGGTTGTATACGGCCGTCACCAGAGCTACTGAAGAACTGTACTTTGTTAATTTCAGCAAGGAGTTTCAGGAATAGGCAGTTTACAGTTGTGCAGAATTAAAAATCAATCCGGTAGCTGATATTTGGAATGACGGCAATCTCTTTCAACTCTTCAACTGAATTGCTGATATAATTATACCTGTGGCCATAAAATTCCTTCTGGAAAAGGAGATTCACAAATTGAAACGACCAGGTCGATGAATATCGGGGTTTATTACGTTGCCATGAAGCAGAGAAATCCAAGTAGTACACAGCAGGCTTCCGCTCACTAAAAGCATTGTGCTCATTGTAAACCACATCGCGGACCAACGCGGAGGAAGCCTGGTCAACCGGACTGATCCGGTCTCCGCCCAACAGGCTGAACTTCCAGTTAATGCCGATGATGTTGTTCTTCTGATGGCCGGTTGTCCATTCTTTGCCAAACAGGAAATTCACCACGTAGTTTTTATTGAACCGGGTATTGCGTTCGACATGATCTCCTCCTGTATACCTGGAATCAAAGAATGAGCCGGTGACCAGGTAATAATAACCCGAATGCAGAAACCTTTCCAACGTGATGTCAATACCCACATTGTGTCCGGTGCCTTCATTCACAAGTGAATCATTAAAAAACCAGTCGATTTCAAGATTCATCATCGAAAAGGAAGAACCCGGAATAACGGGAACATCAGACAGTCTTTGGTAAAATGGCTCAATCCGCAATCGGCTGTATTCCCCTGTTGCAAGTTCATATGAAAAAACAAGGTGTTGCGCCTTGGCCAGCTTCAAATTCAAATTGGGTCTGATTTTCTCTGATTCGTACTCCTTGCCGGCAAAGTAAAAACCAATGGGTTCCAGCCTGCTGTGCATGCCATAGGCAAAACTTACGGTATGCTTCGGTACAACTTTCCATTTGAGGCTGGCCCGTGGTTCAACTGTCAATTCTTTGGTAAGGGAAAAACGCTGTAAATGAATACCTGCATTTAACGACAGGTTGGGAAGCACATCAAGTCGTGACTGTGAATAGAACTGCAGGATTTCACTGCCCCCGTTCTCATCGGCATAGGTAACCAGTGAATTGGTTTCATCAGAGAATTGCTTCAGGTTGATGCGGTAAGTCAGCCGGTTAAACGAAAGTCCCGTTCTGTTGGTATGCTTCGCGTTGAATTTATGATTCACTAAAAAGCTGATGGTATATTTCCGATCGTTCTGCTCTATCCGGTCAGTCGGGTACAATTCGAGCTCCCCATCAAGCCGGTTCCTGTGCCAGCTGATATAGTTACCGGTTGCAGCTACCACAGCATTCATGTAAGTTTTATCAGAAATTATGGTTTTATAATTCAGACCTGTCGCGCCCATCCGATTCTTGTTTTCATCTTCTTCCCTGTCTGTATAATACGCCCACTCTGTTGAATCGGATTCCGCCTCCGATCCGGTGCGGTCAGTTGAAAACAAACCCCATGTGCTTATATTACCCGATTTTCCAACCGGAAAATTCAACTTGTATGACAAATCCTGGTATCTGATTCCCCTGGCATTCTCAGGCAACAATGGTGAAATGAGTGCCAATGTTGAGTAGCGGTAATTGATCAGGTAGGATGATTTTTTCCCCTTGATAAACGGACCTTCGGTGGCAAAATCAATTCCAATGATGCCGGCCTTAATGGTATGCTCCCGGTTTTCGTTATTTCCGGTGCGGATTCTCATATCAAAGACCCCCGAAAGGGCATTGCCATATTCAGCAGCAAAGGCACCGGTAAAAAAGTCGGAATTGCTGAGCATTTGTGAACTTAGAGCTGTTATTCCTCCGCCGCCAAAAGTACTTACATTGGCAAAGTGACTTGGGTTGGGAATTTCAACACCTTCCATTCTCCACAGCAATCCTTTGGGCGCATTGCCCCTGATTACGATGGCATTGGAAGAAAGCGAACCAGCAACTCCCGCAAAAGCTGTTGCCAGGTGGGCAGGGTCATCAATACCTCCGGCATACCTCGACGCCTCTTCCATAGTAAGCTGCCTGGCACTGATCATGGCCATCGGGTTAATCGCCTGCTCCTTGTTGGAATATGCCTTTACGGTCACCTGTTGCAGTGTTGTCGCTGATTCTTTCAGCCCAATTTGCAGCATCACTTCCTTTCCGCTTAATACGAGTACCTCTGAAATTACAGCAGGCTCATAGCCAATATAGCTGACTTTCAAATTATACCTCCCTACCTGAATTCCTTCGATTCTGAATTTGCCATCTGCATCTGTAACAGCACCTATTACAGGATCAGCGCTAACTACAACTACTGTAGCCCCCGGCAAGGGTATTTGAGAATCCACATCACGAATTTCGCCTTTAATTGTCTGCCTTAACGGTTGTGAAAAGCAGTCCCTGCTAAGAAAAATAGCTGTCAAATAACCCAGTACGGTAATACACCTTTTAATACCCTGTAATTTCATATTTGAATTTTGTATTTTTGGCCAAAGATCATGTGTTTCATCTTTATTTGAAATCCTGATAAATCAGTATTTTTCATGACCACTCAATTGCAGCAGCTCCTTCAAATGCACCAGGAAATTCTTGACCAGCAGGTTTTTAATCCTGCTGACCTGGATTACGGCATACTGGACTACCATACCCGGTTACTGGAAAGTATTGATGTGGTTGACAGCGGGTGCATATCGGTTTTTGATCTTTACCAGCGCAAACATGTTTATTACTCTCCAAAATATGCCTCGGTGCTGGGATGGGATGCTGAGCGTGCATCACATGATGTTGAATATTCCAACAGCCTGATCCATCCGGATGATCTTCTGCTATTGTATAAAGCAGGCATTTATTATATTTCATTGGGATTTGCTTTTGCAGATAAAACAAGCAGCAAATATTATAAAGCTATTTTCGAATACAGGGTCAAAAGAAAGAACGGTTCCTATGTCAGGGTAATTGAACAACAGAAACCGCTGGAGTTTGACAAATCGGGAAATGTATGGCTCGCCTTAAGCATGTTGGATTTTTCACCGGATACCGATATCAATGCGCCATTCCGGGGAAGGCTTGTAAATCAGAATAGCGGTGAATTGTATCGCTTTCCACCTGAAGAAGAAGTATTCAGCCCGTCCACCCAACTCACCAATCGTGAAAAAGAAATTCTTCAGCTGATTGCTTCAGGATTAATTAGCAAAGAAATTGCTGATAAGCTGTACATAAGCGTGAATACGGTAAACACGCATCGCCAACGGATCATTGAAAAGCTGAATGTCAGCAATACCTATGAAGCCATCCGGTATGCGCATGAGCGGGGAATATTTTAATTAAATAATTTGACAATTTGACAATTTGAAAACTTCAAATAAATGGCAAACGAATATACGGATGAATTGCGGCTGAATTTCGGGGAAGACGGGAACACCCTGGTTCCTGTAGTTACGCAACATGCCGGCACCAAAGATGTGTTGATTATTTCTTACGTGAACAAAGAAGCGTTTGAAGAAACCCTGAACAGCGGTTATGCCACATACTACAGCCGGAGTCGCAATGAAATCTGGAAAAAGGGGATGACCTCAGGCGACTTTCTGAAAATAGAAGAAATCCGTATCAACTGTGAACAAAATTCCCTGCTTTTTCTGGTGATACCCGAAGGAAAAGGTGTTTGCCATGCCAGAAAAGGCGATGGTTTGCCCTACCCTACCTGCTTTTACCGCAAAATAGAAAAGGGTCAGTTGAAAATCATTATTGAATAAGCCTAAAAGTGCACAAAAAGGGCAAATATACCAAGTAGTATCAGCACTATACCCGACAATAATTTCTCATGATGGTCCAGAAAGTGTGAGTGAATTGCCCTCACTCCTTTGCTGGCCAGGTATACCAGTAACAACATCCCGGCAACAGTAATGAATATATAAACTGCAGAAACCATGAGAATTCCTTTCCACCCCGCCGCTGCGGCCTGGAAGTAATAGGCTTCTATTTCCAAACAGGGGCTCAAAAACATGGCCAGTGCTAAAGAAACTATGATGGCCCATTTGGAACGATTGTTTACCTTACCGGTGTGTATATCGTGATTGTGTTTTGTGTTTTTAAACCTGTCGATGATCACATAAACCAAACCAATTACAATGAGCAATGCAGGAGCAATTTTTTCTGAAATCACCTCATAGTTGCTGCTCAGGGTAATGCCAATACTTCCTATAACTATGCCAATAATAACTGTGCTTAACGTATGCGCAAACCCACTGATTCCTGCAACCATCAGCGTTTCCTTTTGCGACCATTTTTCCGCTTTCCCTATTGCCACAACAGGTAACCAGTGATTTGGAATTACAGCATGAACCAGGCTGAGCAGGATACTTCCAAACAGTAATTGCAGCATTGTGGTGTATAGTTTTGGTGAAACAACAAATATAATTGTTTTTAGCTTAATATTTCGGGGCTCGTGATATTGCCCTCCATGCCTGATATTCAGTAGTTCCGGAAAACACAGAAAATAATATCAACAAAACACTTTCGGGTAAATTTAAAAACATATTTTTACTGCAGAAACAGATTAAATGTAACATAATATGAGTGAAGCAATTAAAGTTATTCTAAAACAAAAATCCATTCCTGTGCTGGTGGATTTTTGCATCGAGGAGAAAATAGAATTCAACGTTCGTCCGCAGGCTTTCCCTGACACTGATTGGGAGTTCAACCTGATGGTGAAAGACATAAAAACAGCCGTTACAACCGGTATGTTTTTGCGTGAAAACAGAATTGACATCGCCGGAAACGAACAACCCAAGCCCAAGAAACCTGTTGCCACAAAAAAATCAAAAGAAGAGGAAGAAAAAAACGCAGCAACCGGAGCAGAAGAAACGACCCCAACAGAAAAAGAGGATAAAGGACTTTTCTAGTCTTTTCCCCTAAAAGAAAAATTGCCGTTGACCTTAGGGTCACCGGCAATTTTTCTTTTGTTCAGCAGGATAATTAATAGGTATTCAGCCAGCGATACCTTCTTGCTGTATCGCCAAATTTTACGGCTGCCATGAATTCATGAGATCCATAGGTTTGCCTTCCCAGTTGACTGAAATTGTAATCAAAGGCATATCCCACAAAATACTTGTCGAATCGGGCACCAAAATATACAATCATGGCATCTTTGGTGCGGTATGACAACCCTGCCCAATAGTCGTTCTTATAATATACCTTAGCATTCAATTCAAACTGGGCTCTTTGTGCAGACGGAACCTTAAGCAATACCGATGGTTCAATGGCAATACTGCTGTTCAAATCATAATAATAGCCGGCCATCAGATTATAATGCCTTTTAACTCTGTAATCACTACCATTATCATCACCAAAATGTATGGAGGACTGAAATATCTGCATTACTGAAACACCTCCATAAATATTTGAAGATGTGTAGAAAACCCCAAAATTTGCATCCGGTATGTACATGGTGCCTTTCATCCCTTCAAGCAGCGGATCAGTAATCTCATCACTTAACTCAATCTTGTCCTTTTTGACCTTGAATTGATAGAATAAACCCGATAATCCAAAGGATACCTGCCCTTCATCAACAGGAATATGATAGGCGTAAGTTCCCTCCACACCCGTACGGTTGAGCTGCCCGAAATTATCCGTAAATACATGACCTGCCCAGCCTACCCTGCCTGATCTCGAACTCAAACGTCTTTTCTTCTTCACCGATGCATTCTTCGATATGAAACTGTTGCGCAACATGCGTGAGTCCATTGTAACGGCATGCGTTTTGGGAGTACCTTTAAACCCCACCCACTGTTCCTTAGCCACAAGGCTGACGGTAGTATAACCATCACTTCCTGCAGTGGCAGGGTTTAATAGAAATTTGTTAAAGGTATACTGACTGTATTCCGGAAGCTGCTGACCCGCTGCTTTTGCCAGCGGTATCAGAATCACCAACAGTATAACAATGCCTCTGTATAATCTCATCATAATTCAGACAATTAGCGGGTTATTGGTTATCGGATTAGGTCTACCGTTCCGCTGAGCAATTCGCCTCCCGGAACTTTCAAATCAATGATATAATAATAGGTGTCAACAGGAAGATCCTTCCCATTGGGCCCTTTACCATCCCATTCATTACTGCTGTATGCGCCGGATGAACTGAATACCACCCGGCCCCAACGGTCAAACACCTTGATATCCGCGCCAGAGAATAGTTCAATTCCCGGAATTTCCCATTTATCATGAGCATCATCCTCATTTGGCGTAAAGGCGTTTGGTATTTTCAGCAACATGGAACACTCCCCGATTCGTATTTCATCAAATCCCTGGCAGCCATTTTCATCGGTTACGGTTACCGAAATGTTTCCTGCGCCTTCGCGAACATCAATGGTTTGGGTAATGGCGTTGGTAGACCAGTCGTAAGAGTCAAAATCTCCTGGATCCAGAGTAATATAGGCCTCACCACAGAGACTTGTATCGTTTCCTAGGAATATGACTGGATTGGGATTCACAGTCAGCATCACCGTATCAGATGCATCACATCCATAGGCATCTACCACCCTAACCGTGATTTCTCCCGTTGTGGATTCAGTAAACGTGTTTGTGCCTGAATTTCCCTGCCATTCATAGTTCGAATACCCTTCATCCAGTTCAAAGGTATGACTTTCTCCTTCGCAGATGGATACATCTTCACCAAGGTCAGCATTGGGTTGGGAAACTAAAACCAACGTATCCCGAACAAGGCTTGAACAACCCTGGGCAGAAATCTTCACCAACTCAATTGTGTAATCACCTCCTGCAACATTCCACGTGATGTCAATCCGAACGGTGTCGCTCATAGTTGTATCCTGGCCATTTCCGCGCCAGTTGGCAATTCTCCAGTTATAAGTTCCTGCCGGATCATCTACATAATAGGTTCTTTTGTTACCGATACAAACGGCATCAACATAACCGGCAGGCGGCGGATTAACACCCTTATTTGAAGTTTCTATCATACCTGCCTGCGGAAGTGGATACGATATGGCAAAGGCACTGCTATCCCAGGTTCCGGCACAGCCGGTAACCGTATTCACAGCTCTGGCCCATATTTGCAACGATGAAGATTCTGCAATTACTGAAGAGTAAGTAAAATCAGGCCCTGTAACATCAGTAGCCACAATATTATTACCCAAAGCGTCGGTTGAGAACTCTACCTGCTGGCCATCGGGTGATACAGCATTGAATAACACCTCTCCCGCACCGCAACGATAAACATCCTCAAGTGAAACTGAAGGAGCCTCATGAACTGTAATATAGTCGGTTCTTACCGTATCATCTGTAACTCCATTGCTGATGACCAAACTGACTGTTTTTGTTCCTGAAGTTGCATATGATATTGTATGCGGGCCAATCCCGGTTTCGGTAGCCGGAACGGCTCCTTCACCGAAGTTCCATTGGTATAAAGTAGTAGAATTAACTCCCTGTGAGTTACTGGTGAATATGATTTCTTCACCGGGACAAGCCTCTGTTTTATCTGCCGAGAAGTCGGCTACCAGATCACAACCCTGAAGCTCAACGGCCAGTTTTACAGTATCTGCAAGGCAACCATTAACATTGGTTTCAATTACTGCTACCTCACCGCTCTGTATTCCGAAATCAACCGTAATCTGGTTGTTCTCGGGTCCTGAAACACCTGATTCAATTGTTGCATCCGATGGAACATGCCATTCATAGGTTGATCCTGCCGTTAATACAACACTGTAAACTTCATCCTGGGCCATGCACGAAGGTGAACCATTTCCTGAAATTAAAGAAGTAACCGGAATATCAGCAGTGACTGTATGTGTGGATGTCAAAGGTCCGCCACATCCTTCTGCTGATGCTGTAATAATGGTTGTTCCTCCCCACGCTGCCACAAAAGTCACTTCACCTGTAGCTGCATCAATAGCATTTCCTTCAGCTACTGAAGTCACATCCAAACTGTAGCTCATACCTGTACTATTAACAGCTGATGCTGAATAAGTTACATTTCCAGCAAGCAGGCAACGGGTGGAGGATGAGCCGAGATCAAAGATGGGTACGGAGATATTAGGTGCTATTGTAACCGTGTGGTCCTCCATTACAGGTCCGTTACAACCTGCTGCACTGGCAGTGATGGTTGCTGTTCCGTTCCAGTCTGCCTGAT
>JAFGOR010000245.1 GCA_016926375.1 Bacteroidales bacterium | reverse complement strand
CAAATTTCAATACAATATTATCCTGCACCAGTTCCTCCATGTTGTATTTTTTTCAAAAGTAGCTATTCTAAAATAAAAATGCGCTGCTATAATTAACAGTGGGGTGTTAATAATTGAGCCAATAGACAAGAACCAGGATAGGGACGAGTAACGAGAGACGAGGGACAAGTAGCAGCGGCAGTGGCAGTGGATAAACGAAATGCATTTGTCATGGTGATTCTGAAAACAACATTGAACAACCTTGAACAATGTGAAACAACATCAAACGCTATCAAACATTATCAAACATTATCAAACAAACACCGAACAAAGCCATATCATTTATTACAGGGTATGGGCCGACTAATTCATTGATCTGAACTGATTGGGTGTATAACCCGTTTCGCTCTTAAACAACCGGCTGAAATGCTGCGGGTGCTTAAACCCCAATTCATAGGCGACTTCGCTGATTGATTTGCTCGTATCGAAAATCTTTTCTTTGGCAATATCCAGTATTTTTAACTGAATGTTCTCCTGTGCTGATTTGCCGGTCTCCTTCTTTACCAGATCGCCAAAATAATTCGCCGATAAATGCAACCGGTCGGCGCAGAACTTAACAGTCGGTAAACCCAGCGTTTGCGTTAATTCAGAATGAAAATAGTCATCCAGCAGTTTTTCAAACTTTGCCAGCAGGTCTTTATTCACCTGACTGCGCGTTATAAATTGCCGGTCGTAAAATCGCATGCAATAATTGAGCAGTAATTCTACATTGTTGGTTATTAGTGTATTACTGTGTTTATCAATGGATTGATGCAACTCATGGTCGACTTTATGAAAGCAGTCCATGATAATCTGCCGTTCTTTCTGTGATAAATGCAATGCTTCATTGGCCTCATAGGAGAAAAAAGTATATTTTCTGATGTTGCGTCCAAGCGATGTACCCCTTATAATATCGGGATGAAAAAGTAATCCCCAACCTTTTGGCAAAGGATTTCCGGGTTTGTTACCAATGCTTATCACCTGGCCCGGGGCGACAAACACCAGTGTGCCCTCCTGGTAATCGTAATAATTACAACCGTATTTCAAATCACCGCATATTGCTTCTTTCAGGAATACACAATAAAAACCATAGTGTGCCCTGCCTTCCGGAATGAGCTTCATTTTTGAAAAATCAAATACACTAACCAAAGGGTGCAATGTTTCAATCCCACGCAAGGCATTAAATTGGGATATATTATCCAGTCTGATGATGTCATCCATATTCATAGCATTTAATGGATTCAAAGTTACAGCTTTGGTAGCAATCTGATATACACCCAACTTAAAAATCCGTAATCCGGGTACAAGATTCAGTAATCTGTATACAACCTTATAGTTTTTTTAGTCGCAATTTTGTACTTTAAACTAATAATCAAAATATTAGGAACATATTCATTTATTATAAAACAAATGGAAAATACAAAATCATTATCGTTAATTAAAGCTGTCACCCCTGCGAGGTTCCAATATGTGCTTTTCACGCTTATGGCTGTTTTTGTTGTTCCCACCTATGCACAGAAACAAAAGCCAATTGTTATTAAAGAACAAGGCAGCTTTGCCATTGGTGGTTCCATGAAATCAAACCCGGGAACCTTTAATGCCATTACCCGAACTCCCGAAGGCCAGACTTTTAGGGGCGACCATGCTTATGTTTTTTATCAGATTCCGGTAAAAGCCCGTAAATACCCATTGGTAATGTGGCATGGCATCGGTCAGTTTTCAAAAACCTGGGAGACAACACCCGACGGGCGCGAAGGCTTCCAGAACATTTTTTTAAGAAGAAAGTTCAGCGTTTACCTGTTGAATCAGCCGAGACGCGGAAATGCCGGACGCAGTATGGAAGAAGCTGTAATAACTCCTACGCCGGATGAGCAGTACTGGTATAACACTTTTAGGGTTGGTGAGTGGCCCGGCTATTTTCCGGGGGTACAATTCTCAAAGGATTCTGAAGCGCTGAACCAGTATTTTCGCCAGATGGTGCCTAATATCGGGTCAATAAATTACGACGTGAATGTGATTGCTGTTTCTGCCCTATTCAATAAAATTGGCGATGGCATCCTTGTTTCCCATTCACATTCGGGGGGAATGGGCTGGCTTGCAGCCATTAAGAACCAGCATATAAAAGCGGTCGTTTCTTATGAACCTGGCAGCGGTTTTGTCTTTCCCGAAGGTGAAGTGCCTGCCCCTATCGAAAACGCTGCCGGCCCGCTGGTAGCGACTGGCGTTCCCATGGAAGACTTCATGAAGCTTACCAAAATCCCGATCATCATTTACTACGGCGACTTTATTCCGGCAAAACCCGATCCGAATCCGGGAACCGATGGCTGGCGTGCCCGTCTCGAAATGGCAAGATTATGGAGAGATGTTGTAAACAAATACGGTGGTGATGTAACTGTTGTGCATCTGCCTGAAATTGGCATTAAAGGAAACACTCATTTCCCGTTTTCTGATTTAAACAATGTGGTAATAGCCGATTTAATGTCGGACTGGCTTAATGAAAAAGGACTCGACTAATAATTGCTGAATTGAAAATCAAAATTATACAAGGGGGAAACTAAAATGAAACAAAAATCAAAAATTCAATTATTGATAATCATGCTCATCACAACCACCATGCTTTCCTCGGCACAAACCAGCACAGACAATCCTTTTGGCCTGGTTTACCGCGAGGCAATTACAGAAAATAAGCCGGGGCAGGTGAATATCCACCCTGTAAATTACAAACTAAATGGTCTCCTGATTGCTGCCAATGTTTACACGCCGGCCAATTACGATCCGGCGAAGTCGTATCCGGCAGTGGTAGTGGCACACCCCAATGGCGGTGTCAAGGAACAGGTGGCCGGATTGTATGCTCAACGACTGGCCGAATCGGGTTACATAACCATTGCCGCGGATGCTTCTTATCAGGGAGCCAGCGGCGGAGAACCGCGCAACGTGGACAAACCTGCCAACCGTATTGAGGACATTCATGGTATGGCCGACTTTATAACACAATACGCAGGGGTAAATGCCGATCGCCTTGGATTATTGGGGGTTTGCGGTGGCGGTGGCTATTCGTTGGCTGCAGCCCAAACCGACAAACGTTTTAAAGCTGTGGCTACCCTGAGCATGTTTAACTCTGGTGTGGTAAGGCGCAACGGATTTATGAATTCAGGTCTCTCCACTATCCAGGAACGTTTAAAAGAGGCTTCTGAAGCCCGTGCCCTTGAAGCTGCAGGTGGAGAAGTGCTTTACGCTGCCAATACAACAACAACCGATGAAATGGCCGACAAAATGCCCTATGATTTGTATCGCGAAGGTCATTACTATTACAACAGAACCCATGCGCACCCCAATTCCACTTTCAGGTACACCATGAGCAGCTTGCTCGATCTAATGGCTTTTGACGCATCAACCAACATGGGGCTGATCAACCAGCCCCTGCTGATGATGGCTGGAAGCAAAGCCGACACCTATTACATGACCGATGCTGCTTTCAATCGCGCCACAGGTGCAAAAGAGAAGGAATTGTTTCTAATTCCGGGTGCCACCCACATTCAAACCTATTATGTTCCTGAATATGTAGAACAAGCCATGAATAAACTAAAAGCATTTTTTGGAAAAAATTTGTAACATACTATTAATCAATAAATAAATAAATTAGATTATGAAAACAAAATTGATGGGAATTATTTTTATGCTGCTATGCGCGCAATGGTCATTCGCACAACAATCTGCCGCAGAACAAGAAATCATTCAGCTTTCTAAAGACAAGTGGCAGTGGATGTCTGATAAAAATGCCGAAATTTTGGGCAAGCTTTTTCACGAAAAAGCTGTTTTTGTGCACATGGGTGGAGCCTGGGGAACCGAGCAGGAACTCAATATCATCAAAAGCGGAGGAATATGGTATAAAAAGGCCGATATCCACGAAGTATCTGTTAATATTATAGATAATACAGCTATACTCCTCAACCGGATCGACCTACTGGCTGTAGTTGGGGGAAACGAAGTAACCAATCCTTTTGAAGTTACGGAGGTATACATAAAACAAGGTGATAACTGGAAATTAGGAGCTCTTTCGTTTACCCGGTTGATGACCCCGGGTGGTCGTTAACCCGATCATTAATTGAATGATGCAGAAAGTTACAGTCGCATAAACAAAAAAGAAATATATAACCATGAAAAAAATATTGTCGGGGCTACTGTTTTTGCTTATCCCCTGTTTCTTAAGTGCACAACCAACAGCTGGCAGTGCTGATACGAATTCAGCACCTGTTATCCGCACCAAATCAGGACTCGTTCAAGGTGTAACTGAAGGAGATGTTCATGTTTATAAGGCCATTCCCTTTGCAGCACCACCGGTTGGTGAATATCGCTGGCGACCGCCACAGCCCGTTGCACCCTGGAAGGGCATTCGTGAAGCAAAAACTTTTGGTCCAGATTGTGCCCAGGGTGGATGGGGTGCTGCTCCGGGAACCATCTCGAAAGGCTCTTCAGAAGATTGCCTTTATCTTAACTTGTGGATACCAGCCAACACACAGCCTGGAGCAAAACTGCCGGTTATGGTATGGATACATGGCGGCGGTTTTACCGGAGGTTCGGGCTCGGGTACGCAAAATTTCGGACACCAGTTTGCCCGGCAAGGTGTTATTCTGATCACCATCAATTACCGCCTTGGACGCCTTGGCTTTTTTGCGTTCCCTGCGTTGAGTAAAGAGCATTCCGAAGAGACAAAGGGCAATTACGGCTTCATGGACCAGATTGCTGCACTTAAGTGGATAAAGAAAAACATTGCTGCATTCGGAGGAAACCCGGGCAACGTTACTATTTTCGGTTTTTCTGCCGGAGGCGTTTCAGTACATTCGCTCATGACTATACCGTCGGCTAAAGGACTTTTCCACAAAGCAATCAGTGAGTCGGGCGGTGGCAGGGATGGAGTTCTTACCGGCAGGCCGATTAAAAAAGATAACGCCGATCCGCTATACACCATTTCTGCTGAAACCATAGGAATTAACTTTGCCCGGAAACATGGAATTGAAGGAACAGATGTAGTTGCACTGGCTAAGCTTCGCGCCCTGAGTGTTGAAGAAATTGTAGACGGTGGGCAGGAAACCGATGGTCAGGGAGGTCCACGTATTTATTCAGGTCCTATTCTTGACGGTAAACTGGTGGTTGAAACTGCCGAGAGCGCATACCAGGCTGGCAGACAGGTTAATGTTCCACTGATAATCGGATCGAATAGTGCAGAAATAGGCGGAAGCTTTGTTAATGCAAGCAGTTCAAAGGAAGAATTGTTCTTACTGTTTGGGGAACTGAGCGGTGAAGCAAAAGCAGCTTATGACCCTGCTGGTAACAAAGAATTTGCTGAGGTAATTACAAAGTTTAACACTGACTGGGTATGGGGCGAGCCAGCCAGGATGACAGCAAGAGCTTTTGCTGCAAAGGACATCACGACCTATTTTTATCTCTTTTCATATGTTCCTGCAGCCATGCAGGAGCGTATGCAGTTTGGCGCCGGACACGGATCAGAAGTCGCGTATGTGTTTAACAACCTCAATGCCCGCTGGGGAGCCACTGAAGTTACACCTGAAGATCAAAAGGTGGCGCTAATGATGAATACTTATTGGGTAAACTTTGCCAAAACAGGTAACCCAAACGGACCGGGATTGCCGAAATGGCCTGTTTATACGCCCGAAAAGGACGAGATTCTCGAAATCCAGCCCAATGGTGACCCGACTAGCAAACCCGATCCCAGGAAAGCAAGACTTGATGTAATTGAAAAAGCTTTCAGGTTTAGGGATAAAATGCAAACACGCGGTGGTATTTAACCGGCAAAGAGCGTATGAAGAATCGTCCGATTCAGTAACCTGCTGAGTATGGTGGTTCTTCAGTTGCAGCTATATTATAAGTAGTTTGTTGCACAAATCCATACAGTAATGAATAAAACTGAAAAAAAAACTGGAAAACAACTATTCATGGTATTAACCATTCTCTGTTGCTGTGTTGGAAGTCTTTATGCGCAAAGCAATGAAAAACCTGTTTTGACTTTAACAGAAAATCAGCAAAGTATTATTTCGATTGCCGCATTAACCGCAAAAGGTGAACTGCAAGCGTTAAAACCTGCACTGAATAACGGACTTGATGCCGGTTTGACCATCAACGAAATCAAAGAAGTTCTTGTTCACCTCTATGCCTATTGCGGATTTCCCCGCAGTATTCGCGGGTTACAGACCTTTATGGCAGTGCTGGACGAACGGAAAGCAAAAGGGATCAACGATAAAACTGGCGCTGAAGCATCGCCTGTTAACGATGAAACCAGCAAATACGAGCGTGGAAAAAAGGTTTTGGGTGAACTCACAAAAATGCCTCAAGACAGGCCCCTGGCTGGTTATAATGCTTTTGCCCCCATAATTGATACCTTTTTGAAAGAACACTTGTTTGCAGACCTATTTGAAAGAGATGTACTCACCTACACAGAGCGTGAACTGGTAACGATTTCTGTTCTAAGCGCAATTGGCGGTGCGGAACCTATGCTTCGAAGTCACCTGTCCATTTGTCTGAATTTAGGATTAACCCCAGCACAATTGAGCGGATTCATGGAAGTAATCAAGTCAAATGCGGGAGAAAGCGAAGCCAGGTCAGTTCAGGAAGTTTTGAACGAAGTACTTAAAAACAGGCTGTGAAACAATCAATAATGAAATTTGGGATGAAATACACACTGTTATTTCTGACAATGCTGTTAACCGGGTGCAACCCGGAGAATAAAGCAGATGAACCAATCGGACAAATTGAAATGGATTTTGCCCGGGGAAATCAGATAACAAGCAATAATTTTACCGGAAACGTATGGCTTAACATGATGGGGGCAACTGATACTTCCCTGCATGTCAACTATGGTAATGTAACCTTCGGACCCAAAGCAAGAACAAACTGGCATGCACATCCGGGTGGCCAATTACTATTTATAACAGCGGGTAAGGGTTATTATCAGGCTCAGGGACAACCCGCCCGGCTATTGCGAAAAGGTGATTTTGTAGAAATCCCGCCAAATGTAGTGCACTGGCATGGTGCCGCTTCCGATAGCGGATTTACGCACATTGCCGTTAGCCTGAATACAGATAAAGGTGGTGCAGTCTGGCTGGGACCCGTTACCGATAATGAATATAATTCAATAAATTAAAGACGGTGCTGTTGCTGAAGCTGCAATGGCTATTGGCTGTTGGCTAATAGCTAATGTCTTTTACCCCTGCGGATTTCTTCAGCTAAAAAGAATCATGTTGCCATAGGGTTGTCAACTGTAAGAATTACATTTGGTAAAATCTGTAAATGACACCTGAAAATGGAAAAATTCATCACACTGAACGGGTCTAATATCGACAATGAGCACATTTGCTGTGCTATTTCCGATGTAAAGTGCATAGACGGTTATGCACTTAAGAAGGCATGGCTGAAAAGGGAATTCGAAAATGGATACGTTTTCCGGAGAATGGATGCCAGGGCTAAAGTATTTATGGAATATGGCCCGGCGGAAAAAGGCTGGGTTCCCATTCATGCCCCTGGTTATTTATTGATGAATTGCTTTTGGGTTTCGGGCCAATACAAAGGGAAAGGATACGGCAAAGAATTGTTACGACTTGCCCTTGAAGACGCTGACAAACAAGGCAAAAACGGTTTGGTGACTGTCGCAGGTACAACAAAGTTTCATTTTATGAGTGACGCCAACTGGCTGTTGAGACAAGGATTTGAAACGGTTGAAAAAACAGCATCAGGGTTTAGTCTGCTTGTCAGAAAGTTAAAATCCAACGCGGAAAATCCCACATTTCACAATTCAGTCAAAAGCGGGAAACCGGCAGACAATAGAGGGATAGTGGTTTATTATTCAGATCGTTGTCCTTTTTGTGCATATCATGTTAACGTCTCATTGAAAGAATCGGCTGCGAAAAGAAAGCTGCCTTTAAAGATCATAAAGCTCGAGACCCTGGAACAGGCACAAACGGCCCCGACACCTGGCACGATATTCAGCTTGTTTTATGATGGAAAATTTGTAACAACCGATTTAAGCATTTGCATGGATAGCCGGTTTGACAAAGTGATGGAGAAATACAACCGCCAAAGAGACTCATAGATCGGATCGGGATCAGCCCCCCGTTCGTCTGAGGTTGTGCAGGTGTTATATTTGTTTATCAGTAAGCTCGTAATCATGTCGTCAGGTTATCAAATAGCACGTGATGGATTGTTTTATTTAACTTTTCAAAGGATTGGTTGGGTTCAATAATTAAAAAAACGTTACTATGAGATTAACATTATTTGTAATTTGGAATTTTCTTTTTCTTTCATGTGAATCACAAAAACTTGTAAAGGAAGATTGTTTTCAACCCAATGAAGCAGATACCATTTTTATTGGCTATGAACCGATAAATATTAATAAAATAAATTCTGAATATGATGATTATAATTCCTATCAGGGAGCCATATACTCAATGAATGATTTACTGATCTTCTCAACTAACAGAAGTTCTTCAGGTAATAATTTTAATCTTATAAGTTATAATCTAATAATAATAACTGACGCCAGCAGGTATGATACCACTTCAATTAGTTATTATATTGAGGAAGACACTATGTTTTACAAAATTCTTCCTGAATTAAACACTCCATTTAATGAATATGGACCCTATGTACAATTGATTGATTTTACTCCTAATGATTATTACCCAGGTCATGATAGTCTATTAATATTTCTAACCCGAGATGAGTCAGGAGATCAGGATATAATATATAGGAAGTACTCTCATATGAACTATTACGATAACTATTTGTCGTTAGAAAATGATTTTAAAAATTTATCATTCATAAATACACGATTTGATGATGGATATATATCGATATCCACAGATTTTAGAAAACTATTCTTTTGTTCAAACAGAACTAGTAACAGTGATATTTTTCAATTAAATTCAGAAGGTAATTCTAATATTTACAATGTGTTATATAATGACAGTGCATATCACATTGAAAAAATTGAACCATTGAACAGTGATAAGGAGGACAAATGTCCCTTTTTTGAATGGAATTTAATGGTTTTCGCTTCAAATCGAGATGGCGGATTTGGAGGGTATGACTTATATTACTCAATTCTGGAGAATAGCGAATGGACGGTTCCTGTTAACTTTGGAGAAAAGATAAATTCTGAGTTTGATGAATATAGACCCATTAGAATTGACAATGATATCATGATATTTTCATCAGATAGACCTTGTGGCAAAGGTGGATTTGATTTGTACATTGTTAGATTGGACATAAAACAATAATTACTGAACACAATTGCGTATACTGCCCCTCTTCACCTAAGGTTGCATGCAGGTGTTCGGCTTAGGCTGTGACTTTTGCCATCAAGCTAAGGATTGCAGCACCTAAGCTTGATAAAAATAGAAATTTGTATGGGATGCACACCTATACCGCGGAGCGGTTATAGTGTT
>JAFGOR010000244.1 GCA_016926375.1 Bacteroidales bacterium | reverse complement strand
TGCAGCAGTGCAACCAACACGGCAGTGCCACTAACCACCAGTCCAAGCGCAAACAAGCCATACCGTATGTTTTTCATGCCATCGCCAATGGCATTATTGACATCGATGACAATGGTAAAGGAGACGGTAATGAGAAACAATCCCAGTAGCGCAAGCAGTATGTTTCTGACATCGCGCATTTTTGCTCTCAATTTCGACTTGCCGTAGATCTTTTTTTCAAAATCGGTATACATCTCTGGTATTTTATAGGTTATCTCCCGATAATGCCTTGATAGCGATGGAAAATTAAGCTATTTAAAGGAAAATAAACAAATAGTTGTACAAATAAAATTAACAATTTTGCCAAACTTTTATCTTTGAGAAAATTTTTCATGCATGTTTGGTCTTGACCTATCGCTGACACTTCTGTTAATTTTCTGCATTTTCGCCGCACTTTCCTTTGAATTCATTAATGGTTTTCATGATACAGCCAATGCTGTTGCCACAGTAATATATACGCATTCTCTGAAACCCCGGGTTGCTGTCATCTGGTCGGGTATCTGGAATTTCATCGGGGTAAATGTAGGTGGAATAGCTGTTGCCATTGGGATCATCAACCTGCTCCCATTGGAAGCCCTGACTGATACCAGCATTTACCACAGTATTTCCATGATCCTGGCACTTATTTTTACGGCCATCATATGGAATATAGGCACCTGGTACCTGGGAATCCCATGTTCGAGCTCTCATACCTTGCTTGGTTCCATTTTCGGAGTGGGCATTGCATACATGCTTTTGCCGGGGAGTCACGATATTGCCCTGAACTGGGGTAAAGTAAAAGATGTAGGGCTATCCTTACTCATAAGCCCGCTGATCGGTTTCTTTATGGCCATGTTCCTGATGTTTTTGTTGAAAAGAGTTATTAAGAACAAAGTGATTTTTAAAGAGCCTCCTGCAAAAAAGGCTCCGCCCATGTGGATCCGTTCGGTTCTTGTGCTCACCTGCACCTTTGTCAGCTTTTCACACGGATCTAATGACGGACAAAAGGGAGTAGGCCTGCTGATGATCATCCTTATCGCCATTGTTCCTGTGAGGTTTGCCATCGATCATACACGTGATCCGCAAACCCTGCACCAAAGCATAACAAAAATGCACGGTATGCTGGCCAATGTAAATAATGAGGAATTATCTGCTACAGACCGGGTAGAATTCGCCACAATAAAAACCTTGCTTGATTCACTGGACAATTCACTTACCGGAGTAACTTCATTTGCCGAAATAAGCAAGAAAAGCAGTCTGGATGCCCGCCGGGATATTCTGCTGGTGTCAAAAAAATCTGAAACACTGCTGAAGAAGCTCACCGAAAACCCTACTGCTTCGGTTAACAATTCATGGGTAAGCAATTACCGCAGCGAACTTAAGGAAGTCCGGTCGTTTACCGAATATGCTCCCATTTGGGTTATCCTGGCCATTGCCATTTCGCTGGGTTTGGGAACCATGGTGGGATGGAAACGTATTGTGGTAACCATCGGAGAAAAAATAGGCAAGAGTCACCTTACCTATGCCCAGGGAGCCAGTGCCGAGTTGATAGCTGCCACCACCATTTCTGTTTCGAGCTGGTTTGGTTTGCCGGTAAGTACTACCCATGTGCTTTCGTCGGGTGTTGCCGGAACTATGGTGGCTGAAAACGGTACCAGGAATTTACAAAAGAAAACTGTTGCGGCTATTGGTATTGCCTGGCTTGTAACGCTACCGGTAACCATCCTGTTTTCGGGAGTTCTTTTTCTGGTATTCCGGATGATATTTGCTTGATAGAGACAAGGGACAAGGGACAAGGGACGAGTAGAAGGTAAGACTGCAAGACTTAGAAGAATTAGAAGACCTAGAAGACTTAGAAGACCTAGAAGACCTAGAAGACCTAGAAGACTTAGAAGACCTAGAAGACTTAGAAGACCTAGAAGACTTAGAAGACAGTTCAACCTACCTGCAAATACTCCATAATTTTACCTGAAATCTGCAAGAGGGATATCTCAGCCAATTTGGTCTGATATTGCACCGAAAGCAGGCGTTCCTCAGCTTCGAGCAGGCTTTGCTGCACTTCACGCAATTCAAGTCCCGACAGACTTCCCAATTTATACCTTTCCAGGGCAATTTCGAGGTTTTCTTCAGCTGTTTTGAGGTTTTGTGCTTCGAGCTTCAGTAACATCAGGTTATTCTGGTAGGCGTAAAAAATAGTGATGAGATCTGCCTCAACCTGCTGTGCAATCTGTTCATATTGCAGTGTGCGGTTATCAATGGCTATTCGGGCATTGGCTTTTTCACGGCGTTGATTGAGGCCGTCGAACAGGTTCACGCCCAGGGTGAGGCCATAATTAAGTCCATCGACCTGTTGGCTTTTAAATGATCCGGATTCGTAGTTGTAATAATTGAAATTATAGCCGGTTGAAAGGCTCAGGTAAGGATAAGTACGGGCAGCAATGAGCCTGTAATCGTATTCCGAAACGGTCTGGTTTTTCCGGGCAATCAGCAAACTGGTATTCTCCTTAAGGGTGGCTGCAAGCAGTGAATCATATACCAGTGTGGTATGAATGCGTATGGTTGAATCTTTGAGTATGATATGCCCGCCCAGGTTACCCGAGGCCATTAACCTGTTAATGCGGACCTGGGAAGCACGCAATACTTCAAGTTGCCGGGCATAGCGCGAACTGTCGGAGTTCAGATAAACCTGTGACTGGAGCAACTGAAGCTTTGACGCAGCGCCCAGCAGGTATCGCTCTTCATCAATGCGCACCCGCTCGCGCGAAAGTGATACGGCATAGGCCAGGTTGTGGTATAGCTGCAGTTGCTGAATATAATAGTTATACTCCGATGCCATATCTGCCACAAAGTCTTCAACGGTCATCCGGGAGTTTAACTCTCCGGCAAGTTTCAGCTCATTCAGTTTCTTCCAGGTGGTTTGTGCGCTGAATCCCCTGAAAATATCCCATCCAAGTGCAACACCGGCTGTTGAAGTGGTATTGTGCACCCCGTTAAATGAGGTATCGTAACCTGATGAATAGGTTTGTGAAGTATTGTTAATGGTTCCGCCGTAACGACCGGTAAGGTCAACAGAAGGCAGAAAGCCTGCGTTTCCGGGGGTCCGGTTATTGGCAGCTATTTCTGCATTGCTTTGGGCTATCCGGATGGCGAAATTATTTTCAAGACCGGTGGTAATGCAACGATTCAGGTCATACACCTCCTGTGCAGATACAGCCAAACCGGTAACAGAGATCCACAACAGCAGGAAAAATTTCTTATTGATCATCATTGTCCTTGTTCGTTTCTGAAGATATAAACTGGTAAATAGCCGGAACTACATAAAGTGTCAGGAATGTGGATAATGTCATCCCCCCTACAACGGCAACCCCCATGGATACGCGGCTCTGGGCTCCCTCACCCAGTCCGAGTGCCAATGGCAAAATACCAAAAATGGTAGCCAGACTGGTCATAAGAATTGGTCTGAAACGGGCTGCCGCTGCAAATCGTATGGCATCGCCCTTAGTCATACCTGATTCCTTACGTTGGTTGGCAAATTCCACAATGAGAATACCGTTTTTGGAAACCAGTCCGATCAGCATGATAATGCCAATCTGACTGAAGATATTCATGGTAATGTTAAAATACCACATGAAGATCAGCGCACCGGTAAGAGCAAGGGGCACGGTCATCATCACGATGATGGGATCCTTAAAGCTCTCAAACTGGGCAGCCAGTACCAGGAAAATGAGTACAAGTGCCAGACCGAATGCAAACATGAGGCTTGATGAACTCTCCTGGAAATCCTTGGAATCACCGGCCAATGCAGTGCGGAATGTATCGTCGAGCACCTTTTCGGCAATCTTATCCATTTCTTCAATGCCCTCGCTGATGGTTTTTCCCTCGGCCAGTCCCGCAGATATGGTAGCCGCCACAAAACGGTTGTAACGGTATAGCTGAGGGGGTGCCGTGCTTTCATTCAGTTCTACCAGGTTGTCGAATTGGATCATTTCGCCGCTGTTGCTGCGAACGTAAAGCGACTGCAGGTTCAATGGTGTATTCCGGTCTTCCCGTGCCAGCTCACCGAGTATCTGGTATTGCTTGCCGTTCATGAAGAAGTAACCGAAACGTTGCCCGCTGAGTGCCAGCTGCAGGGTCTGTCCAATATTCTGGGTCGACACGCCCAGCAGGTTTGCCTTGTCGCGGTTGATACTGACCTGTATTTCAGGCTTGGTAAATTTGAGGTTCACATCGGCCATCACAAAAGTGGGATTGCTGTTCACCTCAACCATGAATGATGGAAGTATTTCGCGCAACTTGTCAATGGTCTGCGCCTGTATTACATATTGAATGGGCATACCCATACGGCGGCCTCCGAAGGTCGACTGTTGCATCACATTGGCCCTGGCCTTTGTTTTATTCCGGGCCTGCGCTGTAAGCTGATTGGCTATTTCCTGTTGCGAACGTTCCCTATCATCGGGTCCGTCCAGTATGATGCGCACAAAACCGAAGCCGCTCCGAATCATGGTTTGCACAATATTGGCCTCGGGCACAGATTTATCGACCATTTTTGCCAGGTCTTCCACATAATCCAGCGTGTATTCATAAGTAGAACCCTCGGGCATGGTGGTGTTGATATTAATCTGGGAGCGATCTTCCAGCGGGGCCATTTCAGCAGGAATACTTTTCCAGAGGATGAAAATCAATACCACGGCTGAAGAAATGATGATCCAGGCAATATATTTCCTTTTCAGAAACGTATCCAATGAGTTTCTATAACCTTCATTCAGCTTCACAAAGAAGTCCTCGGTAACCCTGAAAATCCAGGTATGTTTTGTGTGGGGTTTCAGCATCTTGGTTGACAGCATGGGTGTGAGCGTTAAAGCAACAAATGCCGAGATGGCAACTGCTCCGGCCAACACGATGCTGAACTCCCGGAAAAGCCTGCCGGTCATCCCTTCAAGGAATACTATGGGAAAGAATACGGCTATCAGTGTAATGGTGGTGGCAATGATGGCGAAGAATATTTCATTGGCGCCCTTGTGTCCTGCCTCAAGGGGTTCCATGCCCCCCTCAATTTTAACGTATATATTTTCCATCATCACAATGGCATCATCCACCACAATACCAATAGCAAGCACAATGGCCAGCAGGGTAAGCACATTGATGGTATATCCGGCCAGGTACATGATGAAAAAGGCCCCGACCAGAGAAACGGGGATTACAATGATGGGAATCAGCGTGGTTCTCCAATCGCGCAGGAAGAAGAAGATGATGATCACAACCAGTCCGAATGCGATCAGAATGGTATCCACCACTTCCCGGATGGATGAACGGATGTATTGTGTGTTGTCGAACCCAACCTGGACTTGAATATCATCAGGCAGGTCTTTTTTCATGAAAGCCAATCGTTTATATACTTCATCGGCAATATCAATGTGATTTGCTCCGGGTTGGGGAACAATCACGGTTGCCACCATGGGGACACCATTCATTTTCAGTATTCCGCGGATGTCTTGGGGTCCCAGTTCTGCCCGGCCAACATCATTGATTCTGACTACCTGGTCACCTGATTGCTTGATGATGATGTTGTTGAATTCAGCGGGCGTGGTAAGCAATCCCAATGTGCGTATGGTAAGCTCGGTGGTGTTGCCTTCCACACTGCCCGATGGCAATTCCACATTCTCCCTGCTGATGGCGTTGCGGACATCGAGGGGGGTCATGCCATAACCCGCCAGTTTTGCCGGATCGAGCCACAGACGCATAGCATATCGTTTTTCGCCCCAAATCATGACAGCGCTCACACCGGGTATGGTTTGCAATTGCTCCTTGAATGTAAGATCGGCGATTTCCGATAGTTCAAGTAACGAACGTTTCGTGCTTTTCACGGCCAGCATCATAATGGGTGATGCATCGGCATCGGCTTTAGCCACTACAGGCGGGTCCACATCACGAGGCAACATTCGCTGGGCTTGCGATACCTTGTCGCGTACATCATTCGCAGCAGTTTCAAGGTCCACGCTGAGTTCAAATTCCACGGTGATGTTGCTGCCACCCTGCCGGCTCACACTGGTAAGCGTGCGGATACCCGGGATGCCGTTGATGCTTTGTTCCAGGGGTTCTGTAATCTGCGTTTCAATTACATCGGAATTGGCTCCCGGATAGGAAGTAGCCACAGTAATAATAGCCGGATCCACGCTCGGAAACTCACGCACACCAAGGTAGGTGAGTCCGATGAAACCAAACAGAATGATCACCAGCGAAAACACGGTGGTCATTACCGGTCGCCTGATACTTGTAGAAGAAAGACTCATAATGCTTTTATCAATTAATGATTCACCACCACGGTATCCAGTTTCACCGGCAAACCTTCCCTCAGCTGAAGAATCCCCGAAGTAAGCAAAGTATCCCCGAATGCAAGGCCTTCCATTATCTGTATAAGTGCCTCAGTACGCAAACCCGTTGTTACCTTCACCGTTGAAGCCTTTCCTGAACGGTAGACAAACACCTTTTCCCCTTCCATTTCAGGGATGAGTGCCTCTGTGGGTATGGCAATGGTGTTGTCTATTTTCGAAAGCCGCATGCTGATGCTGGCAAAACGGCCGGGTCTGAGCTCCTCACGGGTATTCGGATATAAGGCCCTGACACCAATGGTACGTGTATCAATATTTATTTTGGGATCAACTGCATAAACCGATGCCTTAAATATATTGTTGTTCCCGTCAATGGTAAATTCAATGGGGAAACCCGGTCTCACCTCGCTGGCATATCGTTCGGGAATGGAAAATTCAATTTTCAGGGGACTCGTTTTAACCAGCCTGACAATTTTGGTAGCCGGTGTGGCATAGCTTCCCTCACTCAACAATCGCAAGCCGATGATCCCGTCAAATGGCGCCCTCAATTCGGTTTCAGCTATCCGTGCCTGAATCAGCAACAGGTCGGCTTCAATCGACTGCAATTCGGTGGCTACCTGGTCATAGCTTTCGCGGCTGATGGCATCTTTCTCCAATAAACTGCGCTGCCTGAATTCCTTTTCCTCGGCCAGTTTTTTCTGGGCCTGCAACTTGAGTAACTGGGCCTGCAAAGGGCGATCGTTCATTTTGGCCAACAGATCACCTTTCTTAACCCTTGTTCCTTCATTAAAATGTATGGCCACAATTTTACCCGAAGTTTCAAATGACAGCTCCACCTCCTCATCGGGGAGGATGGTCCCTGAACTGTTTTTCATTTCATTCATCTGCACAGGTGCAATCAGGTATCCGCTGACCAGCAGGGTCTGCTGACCACCGCCACGCATGCGCATACCTGCGGGCGAACCGTCGTTGGCCTCCTTATTAAACAATGGTTTGATCTTCGGATAAAAAATCATCACTGCAATTAAAACAACAATCAGTGCGGTAATAATAAAACGGACCCTGCTTTTTTTCATCGTTTATAATATTTTAGAACCCTGCCCAACCTGTCTTATAACCAACAGAATTTGAATACAAAAGTTCAATTAACTAAGGAGAAGCATCAAAAGTAGACAAAGAATTTTTTTAATTGGCAACAAATATACAAACCGTTTCATTCTATAGACATAAACCCGGTTTGTTAAAATTTATTAACTTTCACCGAAAAACCACAATTATGGAAGAATCATCTATGAAAAAGCATGTCACCCTGGTGGCTGCATTGCAAATCGGATTCAGTGCCATGGGAATCATCGGCGCCACCATCCTGTTCTTTATCTTTTCTTTTGCAGGATCCTTTGTTCCTGAAGTGGGCGTTGAAGGTTCCATTTTGAAATTCCTCGGAACTTTTCTGCCTTCAATACTTGTTCTGGGCTCAATCCTTGGCCTTGTAGGCGGAATAGGACTTCTCAACATGCAACGCTGGGCCCGTGTGCTGGTAATGATCATGGCCGCTATCGGGTGTTTTGTTTTCCCCATAGGAACCATTGTGGGTGTTTACTCGCTCTGGGTACTACTACAGGATGAAACTGCCCGGTTGTTGCGCTGACATTTAAATTGCTCCTGTAAGCAACCTGAATCCTGAAAGTAAATTTTACAGCCGCTTAATTAGGTATGCTCATTAAGCGGCTGTTGGGGGCTTATTTATACCAATCAATACTGCTCAATCTTTTTGAGCTTATCTTTGAACTGATTCACTACAGCCTGCTGGGCGGCAATTTTATTCTGAGCATCATCCTGTTTTGTTTCTTTTCCGGGTATGCGTGCACTGGAATCGCGAATGGTGTTATTGGCTTTGTCAATCTTCTTTTGCGAAGAACTGATTCCTTTGGTGATTTTTCGTTTTCTTTTCTCCAGGCTTTTCAGGTATTTTTCACGCTCTTCTTTAGCAGGACCTTCCGCCAACTCGTTAAGTTGCATTGTTTGTGAAGCAAGCTCAACACTCATGTTGTTCAATTCGGTATTGTAGGTTACCAGCTTTTCCTGCTCACTTTTCAATGTTTTCTCAGCTGAACGCATAGCTCTTTCAAGCTTTGCCTGTTGCTTTTTGTATGAAGAGGATTCCCTTTCAACTTCCTTCAGTTTTTTCTCTTCGGCTTTAAGTTGACCAGCAACCAGCTCAAGATACTGCTTTTTGGCAAACTGCTTCACAAACTCCCTGGCACTGGCAAGTTCAGGTTCATGAGTCCCGGTTTGAATGAAATCATCCTTTTTCAATTCCATGGCTACAAGGAGTCGCACCAGGGAATCCTGGTTTTCAAGTTTGCTGTAAACATTCATGGGCGTTGGCGAAATAGAGGAAATATTGGCGCCAAACAGGGTCCATTTGCCATTGTCATACACGGCCTTCGACCTGGTTCCCGATTCAATGGCCTTAATCCAGTTCTTCTGAACCACCTCATAGGCAACTTCGGGTATGGTTGCAATAATACCGGGGTAGGTGCTGCCGGTGAGTTCAAGTGTGCCGTTGTAGATTAACACGGGCTTCTGACCGAACAAAAATGAAGCCGAAAAAAGGCACACAACAATATAAGTAGAAATTGCTTTCATAATGATATCAGGGTTATGGTTAGTACTTATTGATT
>JAFGOR010000243.1 GCA_016926375.1 Bacteroidales bacterium | reverse complement strand
TAATGCTATATACTATTGGTTTCCTTGCCATGAAGGCAAAGATAATAAATTTATTTAGTATACCTATTAAGTAATAGTTACACTAGTAGCTGTTAGCCGTTAACCATTAGCCGTTGGCCGGCCCTTTGGAGGTTTAACCGTCAACTTTAGAAAAGCTTACGCCCCTGCCTATCGGCAGGCAGGCTTACAGGCATACGCGTCACCTTAATTTTTATGATATTATATGTCAAGGATATATGTTTTTGGTTTTAAATCTCAGAGCGATTTAATATGAATAGCACCGGGTTGCACCTGGCGTTATTCAAACCTGCCTGCTGGTTTTAGCCAAGAGAAAAGAGATGGGCATGAATATTGTATTTTTTCAATAGCCCCTGGCTTCAGCCAGGGGAAATCAATTAGGGCATGCACCCTCCCTCCCTCCCGCTGCATGCAGGGCACTGCCACTGGCACGGCTGTGCATGCAGCGGAATAATATAGTGGGTTATTTTCCCTGATCCCCGGGCTGAAGCCCGGGGCTATTGAGGCCGGCAGGCAGGGGCGGCATTTGTGAGGATGCAGGCAATAAGTTTTAATAATAAAGAAAAAAAATCATAAATTAGCTTATTCAAACATAAACTCTGAAATATGAAAACTAAAGTATTCTTTTCCGTTTTAGCACTGGTTTGTTTTATGACCGGTTCAACTGTGGCACAAGATAAGGCAAAAGCCAAAAGTGAAAAAGCCGTAACCTGGTATGGTATTGATTTCACCGTAGCCAAATTTACCCTGGTTACTGAAGACCCTTCGGTTATTGTGAATCAATATCTGAAGTCGCTCAACATGCTGATTCAAATGGAACCAGCAAAATTCGACATCAAAAAGTGGTTTAACAAAACCGAGGTGACCATGGATATTGACCAGGTGAATGAAAGAAACAGTAAGATTGACCCAGGCACACTGGTTATCACTGATGACCATAAAATTACGCTGGATGATGTGAAGAGCGTAATTGCCAAATACGACACCAAAGGTAAATCAGGTCTTGGCCTCATTTTTGTAGCTGAGAATCTGCATAAAGTAACTCAAACAGGAAGCTATTATGTTGTGTTCTTTGACCAGGAGACCAAGGAAATTGTAGACGCCAGGCAGTACGTAGCCAAGGCAGTAGGTATTGGATTTCGCAATTACTGGGCCGGTTCGATTTACAACATCATGAAGATCTGGTTGAAGTAGATATAGGCCATTGGCCATTAGCCGTTTGCCGTTAGCCCTGCCTGCCTGCAGGTATTGGTCTTTAGCTAAAGGCTAACGGCATAGATGGTTTAAAAGTATTTTAAAAATTACCTAAAAATGAGTGCCATGAAAAGATTTGCGTTGTCAGTTTTAGCTCTGTTCTGTTTTTCACTGGCCGGTTTATTGGCCAATAAAACAAGTGTGGAAGTAAAAGCACCGGCTGAGGTTAAAGCCGGAACCGAAATTACCATAATTATTACTGTAACCCACAAGGGTAACAGCAAAGCGCATCATACCGATTGGGTGTCTTTGAAAATCAACGGCAAGGAAGTTCAACGATGGAGCTACGGCAAAGATTCGCTGCCATTAACCGAAAACTTTTCCATTGAATACACTTATGTGGCCAATGAAACGTTGAATATTGAAGCCCAGGGCGATTGTAATCTGCATGGCAGTGCTGGTGTCAAAACTGCTACCGTTAAAGTAACCAACTAAGAGCAATATGTATTCACTGATTTTGCCTTTGGGTATCATCAACCTGGTATTGGCAGCAATCCAGGTATTGAGCGGGCTCCGGATCGTAAAGGTTTCGTTTAAGGTTCACAAGTATTGCGGCATTGCACTTGGCGTATTTGCCGTATTACATGCAGCCATTGCGATAATTTTTACCTGAAATTTGAGGCTTGGTCAGGTAATCGTTATATTTACGCCCCGAAAATGATATTTTTCCGGGGCGTAAATTTTTAGCAGGATATGAACAAGGAAGAACTGATTTGCCTTACCCAATCACAGGTGCGATTCAGCGAGGTAGATTCCATGGGGGTGGTTTGGCATGGTAATTATGTCAGGTATTTTGAAGACGGACGGGAAGCCTTCGGTAATAAATATGGAATCAGCTACCTGGATTTTGCCAGGGAAAACATAGTAATTCCTTTGGTGAAAATTAACTGCGACTATAAAAAGCCCCTCAGGTATGGTGATACAGCCACTATTGAAACACGGTTTGTTAATTGCGATGCGGCCAAGCTTCAATATGAATATACCATCTACCGCAACAATACCAGGGAGGTTGTTGCCACCGGCTCGTCGGTGCAGGTTTTTCTGAACCCCGACATGGAATTGCTGCTCGATTTCCCTCCTTTTTTTCAGGAGTGGAAAAAGAAACATCATTTAATCTGAACTACTAACATTTCCCCGATAGATTTGAATCCTGTTTTTGTAGCATCGGACAATATCATTTCTCCACTGGGCTTTACAACCACGGAGAACATGGAGGCTTTGATTAAGGGAATTACGGGGATTAGTTTGCACGATAATGCCTGTTTTTCACCCGATCCTTTCTGGGCATCCATGTTAGAGGAAGGAAAACTTGCTGAAAAATTTTCTGAATATGCCAATCCCGGCTCATTTACCCGTTTTGAGCAGATGATCATCTGTTCCGTGAAGGACGCACTTAGCCGGTGCAATCTGGATTTCAAAGGGGAACGGACACTACTGATATTGTCATCTACAAAAGGTAATATTGATCTGCTTGATCATGCCACAGGCTCGCGGTTCGAAAACAACCGGATTTATCTATGGCATACTGCCGGATTAATACAACGTTTTTTTGGTCTGAAAAATAAGCCAATTGTGGTGTCAAATGCATGCATTTCGGGAGTTCTTTCCATAATGATCGGGTCGCGCCTGATACGCTGGGGGAAATATGACAATGTAATTATTGCTGGTGCCGAACTGGTTACCGAGTTTGTGCTTTCGGGGTTCAACTCATTCAAATCAATTTGCCCGGGACCATGCAAACCATTCGACAAAGACAGACAGGGCCTTTCACTGGGAGAAGCAGCAGGTACCGTTGTGCTTACTGTGAATCGTGAAATGGCTCAGGATGGCTGCGGAATATCTGTGGGGCCCGGCTTTTCAGGCAACGATGCCAACCACATCTCCGGGCCATCCAGGACCGGTGAGGGCCTTTACATTGCCATCAGGCGCACATTGGAAAAAGCAGACTGTTCGATCGACTTTATTTCCGCCCATGGAACGGCCACTCCCTATAACGATGAAATGGAATCGATTGCCATCACACGGGCAGGCCTTCATCAGGTTCCGGTGAACAGCCTGAAAGGATACTGGGGACATACCCTGGGCGCTGCCGGTGTTATTGAGTCAGTTGCCTCCGTTTTCTCACTCAGGGAGAATACCCTGGTTAATACACTCGGATACACATCATCTGGCGTTTCACAGCCGATTAACATCATCAGCAAAACAAAGCAAGCCGAGCTGAATTCCTGCCTGAAAATTGCATCGGGATTTGGCGGCTGCAACGCCTCTCTGTTATTTCAGAAAATATGAACGAGAACCCCGCCATAACCGGATATTGCCTGATTCATGATCGACAGGTGGTTTTATCAGGCGACTTGCTGTTCACCAGCAATGAAAAGCAACCGGGAGCATTCTTTACCGAGGTGTACAAAAATTACAGCCTGAATTATCCCAAGTTCTACAAAATGGATAACCTGTGTAAGCTGGGATTTCTGGCATCTGAATTCCTGTTGAAAGATAAGGAGATCACCACTCGTTATTCAGGTGAGGATGTCGGAATCATTTTGTATAATGCGGCTTCTTCTTTGGATACTGACAGAAACCACCAGCAATCCATACAGGACCGTTTGGCCTATTTTCCCAGCCCCTCGGTTTTTGTATATACCCTGGCCAATATTGTTATTGGGGAGATTAGTATCCGGCATAAGATATTTGGTGAAGGTACCTTTTTTGTTGAAGAGCATTTCAACCCTGCTTTAATGCACGAATACGTCAGCCGGCTTTTTAACGACGAAATAGTTCAGTGCTGCATCACAGGCTGGGTAGAGCTTAATGAAAACAACTACCACGGAGCGTTGTATTTGATTGAAAAAACCAGCCCGGGTAAAGAAGGAATTGCTATTTTTGAACCTCAGATTATTGAAGATATTTATTTGCAGAGAAGATAACTTATGGAACAACTGATTGCTAAACTGAAAAGCGAGATTATTGAGGTGCTGAACCTCTCCGAATTGTCACCTGATGAAATTGATGAAAATGCTCCGCTCTTTGTGGAAGGACTTGGCCTGGATTCAATTGATGCACTGGAACTCATTGTGTTGCTTGAGAAAAACTACGGACTCAAGCTGGGAACTGCAGAGGAAGGCAAAAAGGTACTCAGATCGGTTCGGTCGATGGCTGAATTCATCAGAGAGAATAACAAGGGTTAAACTTGTGAGGTTATGCCCGATAGCGTGTTTGTAACCGGTGTTGGAATCATTTCTGCTATCGGTTCGGATGTTGAATCTGTCTGGAGTTCTCTTAAAGAAGGCAGGACCGGTATCGGACCAATGAAACTCATTGATTCGGCATATAAGGGAGAATTGCCTGTGGCCGAAATTTATGCCTCCAATAAGGAATTGCTTGGAACGGCCTTGCCGCGGGTGAAGAATTACTACAGCCGTACAGCCCTGTTAGGTATGATTGCTGCCAGGCAGGCTATTGTTCAATCGGGAGCAGGAAGTGAATCTCTTGAAAATGCCGGGTTGATATCGGCCAACACTGTGGGTGGGATGGACAGAACCGAGATTTTCTACAAAGGTTTTATGTCTGATAAATCTTCCGGTCGAATCCGTGAAGCCGCCGGACATGATTGCGGCGACAGTACTGAAAAAATTGCAGATAACCTGGGAATCAGGGGATATCTTTCGACCATCAATACCGCGTGTTCTTCTTCGGCCAATGCCATTATGCTGGGGGCAAGGATGATCCGGCAGGGTAAGCTGAAGATGGCCATAACAGGTGGGGTTGATTGTCTTACCAAATTCACCATCAACGGGTTCAACAGCCTGATGATTCTTGATCGGGAGCAGTGCCGTCCTTTTGATGAGAACCGGAATGGTCTGAACCTGGGAGAGGCTGCTGCCTACCTGGTTCTGGAATCAGCAGAGGAAGTGAGGCGTCAAGGAAAAAGAATTCTGGGTGAAATCAGCGGATACGGGAATGCCTGCGATGCCTATCATCAGACCGCTTCATCACCCGAAGGTCATGGTGCCTTTCTGTCAATGAAACAGGCTCTTGAAACTGCAGGCCTGGGCCCGTCCGACATCAGTTATATCAATACCCACGGAACAGGTACTAAGAACAATGATCTTTCGGAAGGAGTTGCCATAGAACGGCTTTTTCAGGATGTGATTCCGCCATGCAGTTCCACCAAATCGTTTACAGGCCATACACTGGGAGCAGCTGCAGCTGTTGAAGCCGTGCTGAGCATATTGGCCCTTCAGAACAATTGTATTTATCCGAATCTGAATTTCTCGGTTCAGATGCATGAACTGCACTTTGCACCGGTAACCGGATTTAAGACGGTTCAGGGTATGCGTCATATCATGTCGAATTCCTTCGGTTTCGGGGGAAATAATTCTTCACTGATTTTTTCAAAACACTGAAATGGCTGTATACATAAAAGAAGCAACGGCAATATCACCCCAGAACACCTTTGGTGCAAAGGTGCTTCCGGAAGAGCCAGCAACGTATACCGACGTAAACATGCTGAGGTGTATTGAACCGGTTTATCGCGACTTCATTGACCCCATGGTGGCCAGACGCATGAGCAGGATTGTGAAAATGGGCGTATGCTGTGCCTTAAGGTGTTTGCGTGATTCAGGCATTGAAGTGCCTGATGCTATTATTGCCGGAACCGGACTGGGTTGCCTTGAAGATACGGAGAAGTTTCTGGGCTCTATTTATGCCAATGAAGAAAAGCTGTTAAATCCCACACCTTTCATACAGTCGACCCACAACACCGTTGCCGGAGCCGTTGCACTTGCCATAAAATGCCACAATTATAACGCCACTTATACACACCGCGGTTTTTCATTTGAAAATGCCCTGGAGGATGCTCTGTTGCAATTGGCTGAGAATCCTGGTTTGAGAATGCTGACAGGTGGTTTTGATGAAGTAACGCCTGGCTCTTATGAGATAACCCGAAGGATGGGGCTATGGAAGAATCATCCGGTATCAAACCTGTCTCTTGAACAGTATCATACTCGTGGAAGCCTGCCGGGAGAAGGTGTGGCGTTTTTTATGCTGGGAGGCCGAAAAGATGCCGGTGATTGGGCTGCAATCCGTTCAATCCAAACTTTTTATAAACCCGCCAGTGAGGCTGAAGTTGCTCAAAGAATCAGCAATTTTATGGCTGACTGCGGATTGAAAACCGGGAAGCCGGATTTGGTAATTTTCGGGAAAAACGGTGATGTAACCGGTGACAGGTACTATGAATACGTGATCAGTGGCTTGCTTAAGAACATCCCCCATGTTTCCTACAAGCACCTGTGCGGCGAATACGATACCTCTGCATCGTTTGCTTTATGGCTTGCTGCCCTGATGATCAAAGAGCAGCGCATACCTTCATACCTGGAGGGAGGGAAAAATCTTCCCCGGGAATTGAACCATGTGCTTATTTATAACCATCTTCGCGGTGTAAATCATTCACTGTATTTTCTGGAACGATGCTGAGTTATAAAAATACCCTGATTTTCTTTGCTGTGGCTCTATTATTGACCGTTCTGGCCGATATTATAATACCCCTGAGTTTTTGGGTTTATGTTGGCATAGTTCTTGTTTTTATCAGCATATTGGCCTGGGGATCCGCAACCATACGGTCGGGGTTTTATCTGCAGTCGGTTTGCCTGGGAAACCGCAACACCAGGGCTGTGGCACTAACCTTTGATGATGGGCCGGACGGACAGGTTACACCCATGATCCTGGATGTTTTAAAAGAGCAAAATGTGAAGGCAGCATTTTTCATCATAGGCAATAAGGCTGAGCAATTTCCCGAAGTAATAAAACGGATTGATGCCGAGGGCCACATCATTGGCGGACACAGCTATTCACATCATTTCTTTTTTGATCTGTTTTCGCGAAGAAGAACCATGGCTGAAATGAAAAGAACTTCAGATGTTGTTTTCAGTCTTACTGGTAAGAAGATGTTGTTGTTTCGCCCGCCTTACGGAGTCACCAATCCGACGTTAGCCCGTGCCATCAGAGCAATGAACTTTACGTCAGTTGGATGGAGCCTGAAATCAAATGATACCGTAATTAAAGACGACGACCTGCTGCTCAACAGGCTCATATCAGGCGTGAACAAAGGCGACATCATCCTGTTTCACGATAACAAGCCCTGGGTGGTGAAATTGCTGAAAACCTTTATCCCTTATCTGAAGAACAAGGAATATTCTATTGACCGTTTGGATAAGTTTGCAAATCTACATGCTTATGTTTACTAATCGCATACATATTATTCTCTTCATGCTGAGTTTCTCATTCATGGGATTGACAGCCCAGGTACCGGCTACGCCCATGAAGGACAAGGAGAAGTTTAAAAAGGATCTGGTTGAAATGACCGCTGCGGTGAATACCCTTGAAAGCGATTTCATTCAGGAGAAAAATCTGAGTGTACTGGCCAGTAAGATCATTTCGAAAGGACACTTTTGCTACCGGAAGGAAAATCACATCCGCTGGGAGTATCTGAACCCATATAAATACCTGATCATCATCAGCGACGGAAAGCTCTTTGTGAAAGAAGAAAAGAACCAGAAGCAATACGACATCCAGTCGAACCGGATGTTCCAGGAGATGAACAAATTCATCAGCGGGTGTATCCAGGGCGATATATTGAACAACGAAAAGGATTACAAAGCGGGCTATTTTGAAGATGAAAAAAGCTATTTCGTTAGGTTGGTGCCTACTGCGGAAGCTATGAAGAAAATGCTCAGTGAGGTGCAAATCTGGTTCAACAGGAATGACCTTACCGTTTCCAGGATCGTCATGTTGGAACCTGGCGGTGATTATACACGGATTGACTTTATCAATAAAAAAGTAAATACCGATATTCCGCTTGAAAAATTCAGTTTTAAATAAGCTTCTTTCACTGCTACTGCTGCTGCCATTGCTGCTAACCGGCTGCTCCCTGTCGCTTTTCCCCGGTTACCGGACCTGTTCAACTGCACCGGCATCAGCGCCGGAATCGTGGTTTGCATCTGATTCCGGCCATTACCTGTTCAATACCGGTATTGATATTTATAAAAAGCATTTCAGCGGGCTGATGGTGGTTAAGGCGATGGAAAGTGATCATTATCGGGTGGTTTTTCTTACGGAGATTGGAATTAAATTATTCGACATGGAGTTTTCAGCTGACAGTGCCGCAAAGGTTCATTACATGATGGAGGCCATGAATAAGAAGGCATTGATTAACACACTTTCCCGGGATATCAGCCTGGTACTGATGAACACTAAAACTGAAGAAATCCCTGATTGTTTGAGGCAAAGGAAGTCGGATGACGTGGTATTCCTGTACCGTGATCGGGGTATAAAAAATTACTACCATATTCAATCGCCTTCTGATAATCCATATATGGCAAGGCAAACAGGTTGCATCACCAACAAGGTGAAAGCCTGGTTATATGGAAATTCGGCAAGTGGATTGGATTCCGTGTTGATCCGGCATGATAATATCAGGTTATCACTAAATTTATACCGAATCAAAGAATAAGCACCATGCTTCAGGATAATTTGTACCAGCTGTTGTCATTTAACCTGTCAGAACCCCAAGACAGGCTCACGGCCACTGTGAGGCTGAACAAAGAGCACCCGGTTTTTCAGGGACATTTTCCCGGCAATCCCATCTTGCCCGGCGTATGCACGATACAGATCATCAAGGAATTGATCGATAAGGGAATGGAGGCAGAATACATGCTGACCAAAGCCGGTAATGTGAAGTACCTGGGCTTTGTGAACCCGGTTGCCAATCCGGACGTACTATTTGATCTGGCCCTGAAGGGGGCTGATACCGGAGTCGTCACCTGCAATGCAACAGTATCTGCGGGAGGCAATACAACCTGCAGTTTCAAAGGTGAGCTCACCCGGCTGGTTCAGTCTGTCTGACTTTCAGGTTGCCGCTTTCTTCAGGGAAACTTTGGAATTATCTGCCGTAACAACTTTCTTGTAGAAATCAACCAGTTCATTGTAGCTGTCAGCAGGGAATTTTCCCTTTCTCATTTCTATTCTGCGGATGCATATGAGGGCATTATCCCTGGCCGATGACTCAAGTGAATATGTTCCGAATCGGGATTCGGTTTTGATTGCACCCGGAATGGATTCAACCTGATAACCGTCTGGAATGCTTATTGTGATTGTATCGATGGCAATTTTTGAATTCCTGATGATTACATCGGAGAGCCGTTTGTTTACCTTTTTCGGAACTTCCCGTTGACGATCCAGCGGTATAAGTGCTACGATCATCCTGGTTCCTGCCATAGTAGCATAACGGGGTGCGTCCATGTTAATGTTCTCAGAAATAGCAGGCACTTCCGAACGCATTTCTTTGTAATCGAACTGATTCAGGAAAGCACCGGGTAAGTTGATTTCATTGAGAATCATCTTTTTCCGGTCTTCTGTTCCGGACAGGTAAACACCCAGCTTATTTTCGTACAACAGCCCTTTGTGAACTGAGCTGGTTGAAAGCAATGCATTTCCTGTTGCATCCAGCTGTACGGAAGTATTTCTTATCAACTGGTTCTCATTTGCCGAATAGGATCGGGTATGCACCAGCCTGCCTCCGTTTTCTGTGATGACCAAGGCCGGACGGTCGTAGGTGGAGCTGCCAATATAACCAAACGGCATGTGTTGGTTGGTACACTCAAGCCAGATGGTATCTTTATCCACAGGTACGCACAATATCGCATGATTGAAAGAATTGCTCGGGAAAGCCGGTTGGGTTGTCGATGCATTTCTTCCTGCCCGGATCAGTGTATAATATGATTTGATACCTGCAGCATCCAAAAGTGATTTAGTATAGTTTGAAAGGGCTTTGCAATCGCCATATCCAAGCCTGTCAACCGTTTCGGCAGGAATGGGCTGCCATCCGCCTATGCCAACAGCAATGTTCAGGTACCTGGTTTTCCCTTGCATGTATTCATAAACAACCTTCGCCTTTTCATAATCCGAATGGCAATTTTTAACCTTTTCTTTGATCAGGGCTTTTGTTTCCTCCGGTAATTGATCCCGACCTATGTTCAGATCGGCAATGAATTTACCCATACTTTTCCAACTGGACATATTCCCCTGGTACCCTTCAATTTCAAAATCGTTTGGTGCACACATCACAGTGGGGCTGAAATCTCTGAAAGGGCCGCTGAATGGTTGCTCAAGCATGGCCACAAGACTGCTGACAGCCCATTTATAGGTGGTAACATCATCGCCTTGAATAATTTCGGCGGGGTTCTTTAAGCTGTACTCCCGGTATCGGAAAGTGATATTTTTGGGACATACAATGGTAAAGTTGCTGGCTTCAACGGAAACATTGTAGTCATCAACCGGTTGCCATCCGGGATAAAATAACAGCCCGTCCCATACAATATCATAGCTGTATTCCACTGTAAAAGGATACGACAAGGTTTTTGGCGTGAAAGATTTTACCCGGTCATCTTCATAGAGCGAGTAACCTGATATGGCGCTGAAGTCTGATAATTTATCCTGTGTAAGGCTCTCAATTTTCTCACCTTCTTTATTATAAACACTTCCTTTTATATTTTGGACTTTCTGAAGTTTCACCGAATAGGGTACATATAATTCAGCATAATCCAATCCGTTTTCATTGAGAATGGTTATTGCATAGCTGTATGTTTCGGTACCCTTGCCAATGCTTTTGATTTCAAATTTCTGATTCCAGTTTCGGATAACAATCATGGCATTTGCCTTAAGACTGTCGGGGAGGGTATTAACCGGGTATTTGATTTCTGCTGCTGATAATGACAAGCCGATTATAAGCAAAGCCAGGGTGCAGAAACGGTGCTTAAACAAATCCATACTTATGTGCATTGGTTATTATTTTGAGGGTTGGTTATGATGCAATTTACCGAATGACCTGAAGAACATAAAGACCTGCTAAATGCTGATCAGGTAACCTTCTTGAGTATGATCACTTCAGCGTGCTTTGAAATAACCTGGTTGTAGAATTCTTTCAGAAGCTGATATTCATTTTCCAGGAACAAGGTTTTATTGATTTCGAAAATAGCGGTAAGCTGAATAGTATTCCCATTCTGCTTTGCCAGGTAAACAAAAGATGCGGCTTTATCAGGAAGCACCAGGTTGCATGATTTAGGGAGTTCGGAAACCTCGTAACCATCAGGCAATGAAATGGTAATGATGTAGCGGTTTTTGATAGGGTGTCCGTAATCAATGGGATATTTGCGATTTTCCATTTTAAAAGGATTACTTTCCTTTTTTTCAATCAACAGGGGATTAATACTGATCATTTCGCCCAGGTTACTGGCATATCCTGTTAACGAAACTTCGTATTTCTCGGTAACAGGTGATGCTACGCTATCAATATTTTTAAAGGAACTGGAATTTATGGTAACACCCGGAAAACTGCTTTCAATATCCTGGATGTATTCATCCTGGCTGTTATAGCTTTTAAAGTTTTTCCGGAAATAAAAAGCTTCGTAATCACTATCGGTATAAGAGATGGTTCCGGCCATTTCTCCGGTTTCTTCAAGCTTCATATTGCAGAGCACGGTTTCCCTTTGAGCTGATTCCGGCTTTATCTCAATCCAGCCGGAGAGCTTATCATTGATGATTCTTCCTCTTCCATTCAGCACCCGAAAGGGAAGCAACTCCGGATTAAGGTAGGGTTCTGTGGCATCAAACAGGTAGTTCTTTTCGCCATGTTTTACTCCTGCAATTACGTAATTCAGTTTATCGATTGTTGGAAAAACCGGCGAGATCAATCCGTTTTCCCGTGTGCTCAGGGCAACCGGAAAGGCATTGAATCCAAGTTTTTTAAGCAACATGACCAGAGTCAGGTTAATTTCCGCAGAATTTCCGGATCCTTTTTTATAGACCAGGTTCAGATCAGTGTATGCATATAAGGATTCTTCCTCATTCCATTTGATTTTCTGTTTAACAAGGTTGCAGGCGGCTTTCATCTTGTCTAATTCCGCGAGGTTCATGGCTTCAATGGTTTTCACATCTTCAGTGAGAAAAAGCGCCATGCTCATTTTTTCGCCGAAACGGCTGTGATGGAGGAGGTAATCATTAACAGCATCCCATGATGAGGTGTAAAACTTGGAGTAATTCGGGAGCGTGATATTGGAAAGCTCTATTTCAACTTTATTGAGATAATTAGTGAGTGAATTCATGTAGGGCTCATCATGCAGGGCAGGCATGTTCCTGCCAACCCACCGGCCGGATTCGTTGACATAAAGAGGCAGAAAGCCGAAAAATGATTTCTGGAAGGTAACGTAAGGCGACTCAGGGATCCTGAGTTCACTCCAGCGAACCGGAATCCGGTCCTGAAACCGCCATTCATTGGGAAGCAACGGGAACGAATATTGAATATCAACTATTGAACCAACCCGCACGTCGGGCATGGTGACGCGATAGCGGTAATTGTCACCTAAGATTTGTTCCTTAAATATGGATTCATTTTTCAGTTTGCTTTCCACTATTTCACCATCAACCAGGTTATAGGTCATACCCTTAATCAAACCTGATCCGGAAATATTATAAACGCCATTTACCTGATCAAGTCCTTCTTTTTTTAGCACCTTAATACGTTTCAAACGAGTGAACTGAAAGGTGTTGGTGTTGAATTCTCCATAATCGCACAGGATAACAGCCTCGGCAGTTGTGTCGAGATCATAGACCTTCATTTCAAGATCGGCCGGATCGACCTTTCCGAATCGTGCCGGTGCAGGTTGTCCTTTAACAAAGGAAATGGCAAAAACCGACAACATTACAAAAACAGCAGCTAGTTTCTTCATGAATGAGAGATTGGGTTTTAATTGATATTGAGTGTTATAACTTGATTAAAAAAAACTAAGATAAATCTAACGGGTTTATGTACTCATTACGCATAAGAATTCCCAAATGTTTCAACAGTATTGTTTTTTGGACAGCAAGCAAGTGTCAAAAGGTCATTGTCTGTTGAGTATCCGCATTTCGCATTCGGCAATTACCTGTCCCTGGTCAAACACCTTGCCGATAATTATGGTAAAGCCCACGATTTCATTTTCAACAACAATTTCAGAGGTGATTTCTTTGTTTACGAGAGGGCGGGAAGAGATCGCCAGGTTTTTAACAGCCCCGATATATCCTTCGCTCACGCTGTTGTCGTTGATTTTATTCCGGTATCCGGTGTAGGCAGCGGCGGTCTGCGCAATGAATTCAACAAGGGCTGATTCGCTGAGTATTCCGTTCTCACAGAAAAGGTTTGATTCCTTAATAAACAGGCTTCCTTTGGCTGATCGTTCATCGGCAGATAGCAGCCTGTCGATCATTTGCATGGGCGGACGCTGGGGTATGAGATCCAGTATGTTGTAGTCAGAAGGATTCATAGGCGGAATTCAAAGAAATAAAAATAATGAAAATTCAGGCGCATTGTTTGACAGTTGTTTCATTGTGGAATTAGTTTATCCGGAAATTATCGGGCCTTCCAGAAATCGTAATAATTGAACCACTGGAAGGGATATTTCCGCACCTTTTCTTCCATGGCAGCCAGGTAGTCGCTGATAACCGTCCGGAGCATTTCGTCTCTTTTGGACGGAGTAGCCTGTTGTTGGTATAACCGGGGAGGGGTGGCATAGTAATGGTAATGGCGGGTATCCTCTTTCATGGCGAAAACAAAGGAAACGGGCACTCCGAATTTCATGGCCAGGTAGAATGGACCGGTAGGCAGCAGGGCCTTCTCACCAAGAAAATCACAGGCAAGGGTCTTGCTTCCTTCCAAAAACCGGTCGCCATGCATGCACACGATTTCATGGTTGCCAAGTGCACGGCTGATTTCGTAAACATGAGCATTATCGGTACCTATGGGAATCACATGAAAGCTTTTTTGTGTGAAAGACGAAAGATATTCCTTTATTTTCTGATGCTCCGCATCAAGCATGATTACGTTAACAGTGGCGTCAAGTCGTTCCAGCATGTGCCCGGCCATTTCGAAGTTACCCACATGGGCACTGATGAACAATCCTCCCTTTCCGTCGCGGGCAATATTGCGGAGGTGTTCCTCACCGTCGAAATCGAAGGTGAATTTGGCATCAAAACCGCCCATGGTAGCGGTTTTATCAAGAATTACCTGTCCGAAAGTATAATAATTGCGGTATACTGAAATCACCGATCGGAAAAGGCCATATTTTAGCCGTTTCCGGTAGAAGTAAAAGATATATCTGAATGATGCAGGATTGAACAGGAAGAAGTACAGTGCCACAAACCGGAGCATGAGGTAGGCAAAAGGAAGTCCCAGGTATCTGAGGACGGCAATGAATATCTTATAGCCTGTGAGTCCGCCCCTGGTTTGGCCTTTCCATTCCGTCACGGCAGGTTACTTCTTGTTTACACAATTGAAAATGTATTCGTGCAAATCATCGAGCGTTCTGATGGCAGTCATTTCCTCACCTTTGAGCGTTAACCCGAATTCCTTCTGAACGATGACGGCAATATCTACAAAGTCAAGGCTCTCAAGACCCAAGTCGTCCTTCAGATGCGCTTCGGGTGTAACTTTAGCTTCTTCAATTTCAAACTCCTCAACCAGAAAGTTCTTGATGATCCCTGCAATTTCTTCTTTGTTCATGATGTTTAGGTAAAAATGCTACTTATATGAATTTTTTTATGATCAATGTAGAATTTGTGCCTCCAAAACCAAAGGAATTGGAGAGGACTGCTTTTATTTCGTGCGGTGTGGCTTTGTTTACAATATTGAGATGGGCAGAAAACTCATCAGGTTCTTCAAAATTGATGTTGGGGGCAACAAATGAGTTCTGCATCATGATAATGGAATATACCACTTCGCTGGCTCCTGCCATCCATAGTTCATGTCCGGTCATCGATTTGGTTGATGAAACCAGTGGTTTGTAATTACCGAATACCTGGTGAATGGCCTTGGCTTCGTTTTGGTCACCAATGGGTGTTGAGGTAGCATGGGCATTGATGTAGTCAATTTCACCGGGTGTAATTTTTGCATCACTGAGGGCCATGATGATGGAGCGGCTGGGTCCATCGACATCAGGTACCGAAATATGCTTCCCGTCGGATGAAAAACCGTAGCCGATTACTTCAGCAAGAATAGGCGCTCCTCTTTTGAGAGCGTGATCAAGGCTTTCGAGTATTACAGTTGCTGCGCCCCCGCTGGGTACCAAACCATCTCTGTTTTTATCGAAAGGTTTGGAGGCTTTTGTGGGGTTACTTTCCTGTTTTGAAAAAGCGTTTAATGCATCAAAACTGCCTACACAAAACAGGTTGACTTCCTGGGCGCCGCCGCAGATAACCATTTCCTGGTAACCATGCCGGATCATGTGAAATCCCATGCCGATAGCATGAGAACCGCTGGCACAGGCTCCACTCAGTGTGAAATTAACGCCACGCAGGCGGAAGATAACCGAAAGGTTCATGGTAACCGAGGAATTCATCGACTGGAACACAGCTCCGGAACCCACCAGGGTGGTGTCTCTTTTTTCACGGATGATGTCGGCGCTCTGAATTACAGAAGGTGTTGAACTGTCGTTTCCGAAAATGATGCCCACTTCATGCTGGTCAAAGTAATCAGCGCTCAGGTTGGCAGTTTTTATGGCTTCTGAAGTTGATACATAGGCATATTCAGCCTGGTCGGGCATGCATACTCTTGAACGCCTGTCAAGAATACCTTTGAGATTCGGGCGTTCCAGTTTGCCGGTAAGCCCCGACTGGTATCCATACGATTTGCGTTCTTCATCCAGCACAATTCCCGATTTTCCCTCAAATAATGAGTCCTTAACTTCGCCGAGATTTTTTCCGATGGAAGAGTAAATGCCAATGCCGGTAATTACAACCCTGTTCATTTTATAAAGCAACTATTTTAAGTATACAAACCACCGTTAACCGAAATCACCTCTCCGGTTATGTAGGAAGCCTTTTCGGATGCCAGAAAGCATACGGTTTCAGCTACTTCCTCGGGAGTTCCAAAGCGGTTTAACGGTATCAGGTTTTTCAATTCATTTTCATTCAGATCCTGGGTCATATCGGTTTTAATGAAACCGGGTGCTACTGCATTAACGGTTACCCGCTTTTTTCCAATCTCCTGCGCCAGGGCCTTGGTTGCACCAATAACACCTGCTTTTGCGGCAGAATAATTCACCTGTCCCGGTAGTCCCTTCAAACCCGAAAGCGACACTACATTGACAATCCTGCCGTATTTCTTAACCAGCATATTCTTCAGCAAAAAACGCGTAGTATAAAAGAAGCCATTCAGGTTGGTATTCAAAACATCCTGCCAGTGACTGTTTTCCATCCACATCATGAGCATATCCTTACGGATTCCGGCATTATTAACCAGAATTTCAATGTAGTTTTCGGGATGTTGTTCCTGCCATTGAGTCAATGCTGCTTCTACCTGCGAACTGTCGGTTACATCGAATTGCAGCAAATCACCGTTGCTTCCGGCCTCCTGAACCAGCGTGAGTGTGTTTTGTGCTTCTTCCTTATTCCGCAGGTAATTGATCAGCACATGATAACCCATGGCTGCCAGCTTAACGCAGACAGCTTTACCTATTCCTCTGGATCCTCCGGTTACAAGTGCGTATTTCATCAGCATACAGATTTGCTTATAAATTACTGTATATTAATAAATTGACTGCAAAGATAATCTTTAATTCTCTTGATTTCAATATATTTTATGGTGTCTTCCTCAAACCGGGGAACAATTTTGCGAAGTTGCAGAAATTTCTCCCGGGTAAAGGATGACATCCTGGATTCCATGTTGAGATAGTCAATACCCTGTATTACAGTCATCAGTTCAATTGCAAGCACCTGGTAAGTATTGTCGATCACCTTGCGTGCAAATTGTGCTGAATTGGTACCCATGCTCACAATATCCTGGTTGTCGTTGTTATTTGAAATGCTGTGCACGTAATTCGGAAAAGACAGTGTTTGGTTTTCCGCAACAGTTGATGTGGCTGTGAATTGCGCTCCCTGCATACCAAAATTGACTCCCAGTTTACCCAGATTAACAAACGGAGGAAGCTTATTGTTCAGCCTGTCGTTCATCAGGTAATTGGTTTGTCTCTCAAAAAGCATGGAAAGCTTGGTAATTACAGTTTTCAGCTTATCCATTTCCAATGATATGTAGTCGCCATGGAAATTTCCGCCATGGAAAATATTGCCATTCTCGGCGTCAATCATGGGATTGTCGTTGGATGAATTGGCTTCGTTAAGCAGAACCTTTTCTACATATTCAATGGTATCCAGAATGGGCCCCAGTATCTGGGGAACACAACGGATGGAATAGTATTCCTGCACCTTGTCGGCTATTACATAATCATCGCGGTGCTTACCGTTGAAGAAATGCTCTTCGCGTTTCCGGATCAGCTTGCTGTCTTTGAGGATATGCCTTTCCAACTCGGCGATTTTATTTTGTCCGGCATGCTTCTTAACACGGTTCAATTCAGCAGAGAAATAATCGTCGAAAGAACGAACGATTTCATTGATCATGGCGGCAACGGTAATTGCCCAGTTAATCAGGTTCTTAGCGTGAAGTAAATTGACCATTCCCGTACCGGTCATAAAACTGGTGCCGTTAATGAGCGACAAACCTTCGCGTACATGAATGGAAATGGGCTTCAGGTTATGTTTTGAAATAGCTTCTGAGGCGGGAACTATTTTACCCTGGTAGAATACCTCTCCTTCGCCAATAAGAGCCAGTGCAATATGAGCCAGTTGAACCAGGTCGCCGCTGGCTCCAACGCTTCCATGCTCAGGCACAACCGGAATGATCTCCAGGTTAACAAATTGCCTGATGAGTTCAACAACCTCGGGATGGATACCCGAATGGCCCTGGCAAAAATTGCTGAGCAGCGTGATCATGGCCGATCTCACATAAACGGGATGGACCGGATCGCCGCAACCCGAAGCATGACTGCGTATGGCGTTGTAATGTAAATTGAGCCTGTCGGCATCTTCAATCTTGTACTGAGCCATAGGGCCCAAACCGGTATTGATACCGTAGATTATTTTGTTCTGGTGGAAGGTTTCGAGAAACTCATAGCTCCTGCTGATCTTGTCATGAGCTTCTTCATGAATTTCTATTTTGGAATTTTCATGTAAAACATGTTGATAATCTTCCAGCGTTATATCGCGTCCACCAATAGTTAGCATTTTAAAAAGGAATTAAAAGCAATAAAGTTCAAAAAAAGTACAAAATAGGGTTGGATTTTAGGTTAACGGCTGCAAAATAATAAAAAATTTACTTCTTTAGGAAATAATTATATTAACTTTCGCGTTGCAGCCATCTTGTTGCGGGATTGATGTGAAAGACAGGTTATCATAGGGTACACCCGTAACCGGGATGTATGCATATTGTGGAGCACCTTTATTATTACTAAATATCCTAAAACTAATTTCTATGAAAAGAGTTCTTTTTATTTCATTTGCCTTGCTTCTTGTTGTTACTTTTTCTTCAACAGCGCAGGAATCTGCTTCTAAAACCTCGGCTTTGTACCCTTCTTTTGGAATCGGAATCGGCTTTTTTTATCCTTCCGATGTGAATGATTATATTGATGCCGATTTGAGCAGCTACGTTACTGTTAACGAGGATATGTACATGTATCTTGAAGTAAAAGGCGGCCTTACCTATCGTTTGAAAAAAGTTGACTTTAGCGGCATGCTTGAATTTGATGTGGGTCCAAAAGTAACAACCGGTGATGAAACATTCACCTATTTTTTCACCCGGGTTGCCCCGGAAATCGGCGCCAACTTTTATATCTCCAACCGTACCGGAAAAAATGCTTTTTTTATTGGAGGCGCCGTTAGTTATGCCTTTATGAAATTTGAAGAATTCAGCGCTTCTGCTCCCGGTTTTAAAGCCCAGGTGGGATACAGCATGCAGTTTGGTAAATTCAACATGCAACCCTATGTTGCTTTTCGCTACAACAAGGCAACAGATGATCTGGATTTTGGAAGTTTTGACCTGGATTATACCGGAGGACAGATCGGACTCATTTTTTCATTCCACCCCGGAATTCTCTACAAATAATTTATATTTGTGGTCTTCAAAAACAACCTGATGTGCCACTTTTGAAGAAGGAGCTGAACGCGGAGATGAACTGGTGTGTGGTAATTCCGACATACAACAATGAAAAAACACTTGAGGGTGTTATCCTTGATGTTTTAAGGGTAACACCCGGTATTGTTGTTGTTAATGACGGATCAACCGATAAAACAGGAGAAATTTTAAAAAGCTTCAGCAACATTACGGTTGTTGATTATGCTCCCAACCGGGGCAAGGGACATGCTTTGCAAGCAGGTTTCAGAAAAGCAGCTGAAATGGGCTATGAGTATGCTGTTACTTTGGATTCAGACGGTCAGCATTTTGCCAAAGACATCCCTTTATTTATTGAAAAGATACGGGAAGTACCAGGTGCACTAATAGTTGGAAGCCGAACATTGCCCCAGGATAAGCTGAGAAAAGGCAGCGGTTTTGCCAATAAGTTTTCCAATTTCTGGTTCCGGTTCATTTCCGGAGTCAGCCTGCCCGATACCCAGTCGGGTTTCCGGCTATATCCGCTTAAGCAAATCAGCGGAATCCGCTTCTTTACCAGTAAGTATGAATTTGAACTGGAAGTGCTGATCAGATCGGCCTGGCGGGGAATACCCCTTTTGAATATACCCATCGATGTTTACTATCCGGCAAAAGACGAGCGCGTCAGCCATTACAGGCCTTTTAAAGATTTCGCCAGAATCAGTTTGCTGAATGCAGTGTGTGTGCTGGTTGCCCTGTTTTATGTGAAACCCTTTTCATTTATTAAATATTTGAAAAAGGAAAATATCCGAACCTTCATTAAAAGTAACGTGATTCAAACACCTGATTCGGTTGCTAAAACAACCTTTTCGGTGATGCTGGGAGTGTTTATGGGTATCATTCCCATATGGGGTTATCAGCTCATTTCAGCCATTGCGCTGGCCTACCTGCTGCGCCTGAATAAACTCATTGTAATTGTGGCCGCCAACATCAGCATTCCGCCCATGATCCCGGTAATTATTTATTTGAGCTACCTTATCGGAGGATGGATCCTTTCCGCAGAGAGTACCCTGACCTTCAGCTCAGGTATTGATTTTACCTGGGTGCGCGATAACCTGTACCAATACATTATAGGTAGCATTGTATTTGCAGTTGTTGCTGCGGCTCTGTTCGGACTGCTTACCTTCTCTGTTCTCAAGTTTTATCACAACCGCAGGGTGACTACTGACTGATTCATGGAAACTATATTTCTGCTCCTATATCGTTTTTTTGAGAAAAGAAGGTTGCGTCTTTTTTTTCTGATGCTGTTGATAACTGCTTCAGCAGTTTTCCTTGCCTCACGAATCAGGTTTGAGGAAGACATTACCCGGATGATTTCAGGTGGCAGTTCGCAGGGAACAATTAACCAGGCCGTTGAGCATTCAAAATTCCTCGATAAGATAATTGTTACTATTTCTGCATCCGATTCTGCCATGCAGCCTGAAGTGGATGAGCTTATAGCAATAGGTGATCAGCTTGCCGATTCGCTTCATTCACCGGTTTTCTCACCCTTTGTTAAGGCACTTACCTATAAAGTGGCTGATACTGTTATTGAAACCATGTTCAACATGGTTTATGAGAATCTCCCTTTATTTCTTGAAGATTCGGATTATGAAAGACTGGATTCATTGGTATCACCCGAAGCAATTGACCAGGCGATAAGCAATAATTTGAGAAATCTGTTATCACCGGCCAGTTTTACCATGAAGCAGATGATCATTCGCGACCCTGTTGGCATTGGCAGTATGGCTTTGGGCAAATTGGGATCATACCAGAACGATGAAAACTACCAGGTGGTCAATGGTTGCATTTTTTCACGCGATCTGCAAAACCTGATGCTCTTTATTACTCCGGTGTATCCATCTAAGGAAACATCAAAAAATACTGAGTTTGTTAATAACCTGAACCGGGTTGCCCGAATAATTGAAGCGGCAGGTAACGGTGAGATGGAAATCAGCTACTTCGGGTCGGCCGTAATAGCCGTTGGAAATGCAGAACGACTGAAGAGGGATATCCGGCTGACACTTACCATTACTATTGTTTTGCTGGCGCTGATCATTACATTTTCGGTTAAAAAGAAAAAGCTGTTCCCCTTCATTTTTCTTCCGGCTGTTTTCGGCGGAATCATGGCCCTGGCCGTTCTCTACCTGGTAGAAGGCAAAGTATCTGTTATTTCTTTGAGCATTGGCACGGTTATTCTGGCCATTACCGTGGATTATGCACTTCACATAACCACTCATTACAAGCACCGGCACGACATCATAGGTACCATCAAGGACGTTTCATTTCCCATTATTGTATGTGGCTTTGCAACCGCGTTTGAATTCCTGACCCTGGTGTTTGTTTCATCTGAATCGCTTCACGAGCTGGGTATTCTTGCTGCTGTAAGCGTTATTACAGCTGCATTCTTTACCATGGTGGTGCTTCCACACATCCTCGATGCCACACATAAAGCAAAAGACGAAACGGAAGAAAAAAATTACCTGGAAGTGGTACTGGATAAAATAACCCGTTACGGCTTCGACAGGAATAAACTTTTGTTGCTGTTCATGGTGCTTTACACCGTTGTTGCTCTGTTTTATGTTGGCAGGGTTGGCTTTGAGGATGACATGATGAAAATGAATTACATGTCGGATGAGCTAAAAAGGACTGAAGATAAACTTAACCGGATTAACAACGCCAAATTGAGTTCAGTATATGTGGTGGCATATGGCTCTGATCTCCAGCAAGCACTTCGCAAAAACGAGATTGTGTTGCAGCAGGCCACTGAACTTAAAAACAGGGGCGTTGTCAGGGATTTTAACTCTCCGGGTTCCCTGCTGATGTCAGATTCCCTGCAACTGCATAAAATTAGCAGGTGGAATAATTTCTGGCAGCACGAAAAGAAAAGAAACTTTCTGGTTACACTCGAAGAAAAGGCCGTTTCAGCGGGTTTCAGGCCTAATTCATTCACTGAATTCAATGGGTTGATGAACAAGGAGTTCAACGTTGCCGACTCGTCACTTTTTAAAACACTGGAATCGATTTTCTTTATTGATAACATCAGTGTGGCACCTGAATTGGCATCCGTTGTCACCGTGCTTAAAGTGGGCAACGAGGACAAGGATATGGCAGTACAAAGTTTTTCAGGAACTGAAGGTGTGTTTGTTATCGACCGCAAATCGGTTCTGTCTCATATTGTCAATACCCTGGGAGAGGATTTCAATTTCATTGCCAACGTAAGTCTTATACTCATTCTGGGTGTTCTGATTCTAGCTTTTGGCAGAATAGAGCTGGGTATGATTACCTTTGTTCCCATATTTCTGAGCTGGATATGGACACTTGGTTTTATGGGCATGCTGGGTATCCGGTTCAATATTTTCAACATCATTATTTCTTCATTTATTACGGGACTGGGTATTGATTACAGTATTTACATCATGCAGGGCCTGGTTCAGGGTTTCAAAACCAACAACAAAAACCTGCTTTCGTATAAAACCTGTATCCTGATTTCGGTAATGATTTCCATTTCGGGCACCGGTGTGCTGATTCTGGCCAAACACCCCGCCCTGAACTCCATAGCACTCATTTCCATAGTTGGTTTGTTGTCGGTTGTTTTGATATCCTATACTTTTGAACCCATATTCTTCAACTGGCTGGTTGTAAAAAAAGGAAAAAACAGGTACCTGCCGGTTATCTTCTCCGATATTTTAGTTACGCTGATTGTATTCGGCATTTTCATCCTGGGCTGCATTTTTATGAATGCAATGCTGTTGCTGGTTGTATTGCTTCCGGTAAGTTCAAAACAGAAACGCCTGATCATGCACAAAGGCATGAGGTTCTGGTGCAAGGTTCCGGTTTATGCCATGGTACATATCCGCAAGAAGATTGTCAACATGGGCAATGAAGACTTCAGCAAGCCGGCGCTGATCATCAGCAACCACCAATCACATATCGACCTGCTGTTGCTGCTGATGCTTCATCCGAAACTGATTGTGCTTACCACCAAATGGGTATGGAACAATCCGCTATATGCACTGGTGATCAGGTATCTGAACTATTATCCGGTTATGGGCGGCTATGATGAACTCACAGGCCGGCTTCAGGCAAAGGTCAGCGAAGGCTATTCGGTTATTGTTTTTCCCGAGGGAAGCCGCTCTCCTGATTCGTCCATCAAACGTTTTCATAAAGGAGCCTTTTTGTTAGCGCATGAACTCGGACTTGATCTTCTTCCAATTTTCATACATGGAGCCGGCGAGTGCATGAACAAAGGCGAGAATCACCTGAGGGGAGGCTCGGTTACCGTTAAAATATACCCCCGAATCAGGCCCGGCGACAGGAATTACGGTGCGGATTACCATGAAATGACCCGGCAAATGCTGTTATTCTACCGCAGCGAATACCTGAAAATAAGGGAAGAACTTGAAACTCCCGCATATTTCAGACGCAAGGTCATCCGCAATTATATTTTCAAGGGACCTGTACTCGAATGGTATACCCGGATCAAAATGTCGCTCGAGCACAATTATGCATACATTGATAACCTGGTTCCACGAAAAGCCACAGTGACTGATATTGGTTGCGGATATGGCTATCTTTCGTATCTGCTGAACTTTGTTTCTCCGGAAAGGAAAATCCTGGGCATTGATTATGATGCCGACAAGATTGAACTGGCCGGTCACTGCATTTCAAAAAACGGGCAGATAAGCTTCATTGCTGCCGATGCCACCCAATATGAGCCGGAAAGTTCTGATGTGTTTATCCTGAGCGACGTGCTTCATTACCTTAATGATGACCAGCAAACAGCTTTGTTGGAAAAATGCATGGAAAAACTGAATTCCGGTGGAAAAATCATTATTCGTGATGCCGACCGTGATCTGGAAAAACAGCACCAGCGAACGCGTTATACTGAATTCTTCTCTACAAGAAGCGGTTTCAACAAAGCAAAAGACAACAAACTACATTTCTTTTCGGGCTCCAAAATACGAAAAATAGCTGAAGGCAGAGGTTTTAACGTTACCGTAACACCAAGTTCCAAGCTGACTTCAAATATGCTTTTCGTACTGGAAAGGCCATCGGTTTCGTAATGACAGAATGCACATTCTCCTTAGGCTGAGCTTAGTCCCCAGATCATAGCCGTCAACTTAATGATATGACAAACTGCTTGCGCCCCTGCCTGCCGGCAGGCTTTAGCCAAGGGACAAGAGATGGACATGAATATTGTATTTTCTCAATAGCCCCTGGCTTCAGCCAGGGGAAAACAATTAGGGCATATACCACCCTCTCTCCCGCTGCATGCAGGGCACTGCCATTGGCACGGCTGTGCATGCAGCGGAATAATATAGTGGGTTATGTTTTCCCTGATC
>JAFGOR010000242.1 GCA_016926375.1 Bacteroidales bacterium | reverse complement strand
TTCGTCAAAAAAAGTTGCATGTTCGTCAAAATTTTTTGCACAAATTAACCTGTTCAATCATAATATATTATAAAGCATTGATAATGTGACAGATAGAAAGCTTCAATTGACCTCTGTCATGGTTTTGATGCGGGCAAAGAGATTCTCAAAATTATGCTTCGTTTCATCGTCGAAATCATTGAATTGAACACCTTCTTTCTGAATCTTGGAAATGAAGCTGCTTGCCAGGATGATTCTTGAAAGGTTGTTGTTGGAGATATACTCACTATTGCGTATGGTGATGCCGGCCCGCTGCTGGATGATAAACCTTTTCAGGTCGATTGTTGAAAACAGGTCTTCTACCCAGGGATATCCCTGCATGAGAAAAATCTTTTTTTCGGAAAATTCAGGGTGCGGGTAAAAAGTTGTGGCTTTCAGAAAGTCAATCATGCCTGCTCCGGCAGGAGTGTCAGCCAGGAGAATTCCGAAATCCACCTTCCAGCCAAAAAGTACATTGGCCATAGAAGGCACATTATCAGTACCATTTGACGGGATAAAATGAACCTGACCTTCAAGTCCGCACAACCTGGCCATTACATCCAGGTAATGGAAGGTAACGGCATCTTCAACAATCAGATTGTTTCGGGGAAAAACAAACTGTCTGTCGTTCAACCGCGTACCCATTAAAGCATAAATGGGTGAGAGTGTATCGGAGGAAGCTTCGCTGAGGCTGCGGGCATCGAGAATCAGGGTTTCGCTCTTTTCATCAGTATCCCGGGCACGTTGCACTGCAATGATCCGGTATAGTTTCTTCAAATCGATCAGGTTGGGTGAATGGGTACAATAGATAATCTGAAGATTTTCACGCAGGTCTTCAAAAACTTTGAGTACATCTTCCTGTGCTCTGGCGTGAAGGCTTAATCCGGGCTCATCTATCAGCATAACCCGGTCAACCGAATTGGATTTGGCAGTTGCCTTCAATTCAAGGTAAAACGAAAGAAACCATCTCACTCCCCTGCTCCGTTGCTTGGGATAAAGCCTTTCCTGTTTATCCTTGATCCAGAATTCGAGGTAGGGTTTTCCGCTTTTCTCGGGATGGGTATTGTCGTAATGTTCCAGTTCGAAATGTATGCGGATTTTGTCGTCTTTACCCACACTTTGCCGCCAGTAGTCCTGAAAATCAATGGTGATCTCGCTGTTGAGATTTTCAATCTTCTGTTTCAGGATCCGGTGATTTTTTTCCCTGAAAAAGTCGGCATTCAGACCTGCCACGTATAAAAAATTCCGGGCAGCCTTATAACCCTCGGCGTGTACATTTTCGCTGAGCAGATCTTCCAGGTCGATTTTATTGGGTAACAAGCTGCTGAAGTCTTCAAAAAATTCAAACAGGGGAACCTTTTTAAACAAGGCCGCGCCCATTTCCATAACAGTTGGATAGCTGTTTTCCACATCCTGCTCATGAACTGCTTCCTGTTCGGCATCTTTTAGTTTTTTTCCGGCCAGCACCTTTTCAGCAACACGCAGCCTGATATAATAACGGATGGTCTGTTCGTCCAAAGAATCAGCGGTCAGATTCCTGCCATCTTTAAGCTGATCAAGCCTTTTGCTGAGTGTTTTCAGCTCTCTCTCGCTGGTACAAAATTCATACTGATGTTCGGCATCATGCAGTAAGGAGGATTTATCCTTAAGCTCTTCATTCAGTGCCATAACCCGGGCTGAAAATTCCTGAACCTGTTTGCAAACCGTAATTTTTTCAGCCAGGATTTGCATTTTGGTTTTGGAATCTTCCAGGTTGATAAGCCGTTCTTTGAGGTTGGTCTCGGCATCAGAAAGCTGCTTCAGGCAGGTTTCCAACTCCTGTTGTACCGTGATTTGCTCGTCGGGCGTTTTCGCCTTGTTCACCGCTCGCTTCAGCTGTTCCGATCGGGAATAGATTGTATTGAGATCACTTCGGGCATCCGACACCATATTTTCGGCCGATTCCATGTCGCGTGCCGATAATTCTGCCTGTTTTCCAAGTTCGGAAACAGCGTTTGTAATTCCTGTTTCTCTTTGGCTTCGTTCCTGCTCCAGATTCTGAAAAAAGCTGGTTATATCAGGTTCATTGATGGCTATGATATTTTTTCGTGAATCAAGCCATTTTCGGGTGATGCTGATTTCGGTTTTGGAGGAAATGGCTTTTTGCAGTTCGTCGGGAAAACCGGAAAGGTTCAGGTAATCTGACGGACGCGATTTATCTTCGAACAAAAACGTGCAGGTTATTTCCGGAAAAGTAAGGTCGCTTCTCAGCACATCATCAGTAATGCTGCCTTCATAAAAGCTTCTTAGGGCTTCGAGAACTGAAGTTTTGCCCGACTCGTTCTGACCTATCAGGGCTGTGATGTAATCAGGCGATAAATAACACCGGCCTGAATCAACGATGGAGCGGTAGTTTTTTATTTGAAACGCACTAATTTTCATTGATTTAGGTGTTTTTGAAAACAATCGCCTGATCAGGTTGAGGTGTTTAGGCGAAAACCGAATACTAATACGTCATCTACCTGCGGATGGTTTCCTTTCCAGTTATTAAAAGTTTGTCTTATACGTTGTTCCTGTTGTTGCACGGGCATGTGAGCAATTTCAACCAGGAGTTTTCGGAAGGGTGTGTATTTGAATTTCTTTCCCGCATTTCCCCCAAACTGGTCCACAAAACCGTCCGAAAACAGGTACAAGGTATCATTTGCATCCAGTTCATACTGGTGATTCGCAAAAGACAGTTCTTCTTCTGCCCCAATGCCTACCGGCATCATGTCTCCGGCAATTTCGAAGAAAATCTTGTTGCGGACAATGTATACCGGGTTAAATGCGCCTGCAAAGTTCAGAATGCCTTTTTTCAGATCAATCATGCAAAGTGCAATGTCGATACCATCGCGCTGATCTGAATCCTGCCCGGTTTGGCAAAGAGCTTCCATCACATGTTCACGCATCTGGTTGAGCACAGACCCTGCATGCAGGTATGTGCCATGCATGATGATCTCATTTAAACAGGTGATGCCCAATATGCTCATAAAAGCACCGGGAACCCCATGCCCCGTGCAATCTCCTACTGCAACAAACAAATAGTCGTTACGTTTGGCAATGTAATAAAAGTCGCCACTAACAACTTCCCTGGGCTGGTAAAATATAAAATGATCCGGGATCAGTTTGCTCAATACCTCATGTGATGGAAACATAGCCTGTTGGATGCGGCTGGCGTATTTCAGGCTTTCTTTCAGATGAAGCTCTTGTCGCAATTTGAGTTCGGCCAGGGTTGGTTCCGTATCGCCTTCCTGTTTCATCTTGTCGCTCTTCATGCTGTAGCTTGTGAAAACCTGAATCAGAATGTAACCCCACTGTTTTTAATCACGATCATGCTGCCATTTTGTGCCGATATCAACAGGTTGTTCTTTTGGTCGGTAAGCAATTCAGCAGCCGTTATGCCCCGGGGAACAGGCACGGTTTTCAGCAGTTCCCCGCTCAATGCATTCACCCAGCAAATGAACTGGCTGGTGCGGCAGGTAACTAATACAATCAGCTGGTTCAGACTTCCGTTGATTATTGTATTGATGCTCACGGGGATATCAGGAAGCGGGATCTCCTTCTCATAAGCCATTTTATTTTCCGCGCTGGTTTTGATCAGTATCATCCGGTCGGCATTTCTGATTCCGGCAAACACGAGTTCACCCCTGGGCATAACCTGTGTGGCCAGCATGCTGTCTGTTGGGTTAAATAAAGATTCCCAGGCAAGGTATCCCCGCGGTTCAATCTTAGCTCTCCAATAGTTTCCTGTGATCAGAATTTTCCGGTCGGGACATTCCGAAATGCCCGTAATCCGACCATTTCCGGTATAGGTTCTGCCCCACAGCCGTTTGCCCGATTCATTGAGTACTACCAGGGAATACTTGCTGCGCAGTGAATCATCAACCACGTAACCACCCAGAAAAATCGAATTATTACTTGTGATGCGGAGCGTATTGATGTGCATTCTGCCCAGTTTCCGGCTCCATATGCGCCCTCCGTCTGTTCCCAGCTTAAATATCCAGGATTCCCGCGACAAGGAATCCATTCCCAGCCAGGTATAGCCTGCCCCGATAAGTTCGTTTTTCCGGTTCACGGCCAACAGGTTGAGCTCGTCGTTATATTGCTCGCCCACATATTTGTTCCAGATCATTTTGCCATCCTCGTTGGTTTTAATCACCCAGGCATCTGTTGAACCCGTGTCGCTTCGGAAAACAGTACCCCCGGAATAATAAAAGTTGAGGGTGTCAACAGCCAGGCACGTTGTCAATTCTTCATTTCCTTCTTCATCAAACGAGCGTGCCCAAAGAATATTGTTCGTCGATAAGGGATTGGATGCCAGAATCTGCATACCCTTATCCAGTGATTTCAGGTTGAAAATATCTACATATTGTTGGCCATCAGGGTATCTGCGTATGAATTCATTATAGGCCTCCAGGGTCTGGATTTTTTTGGCGTATTCATACAAAAGCTGTTTCTGAATCAGCTTGGCCTCGGCTATTTCAAGCGCATCGGGATATTCCGAAATAAAATCATCAAAGGCTTTGATGGTATTGAGTTGCCTGGCTTTTTCAAAAGCAACCGCATAGAGCTTCTTGATGGCTGAATTGTTTTCAACGGCTTCCGGGTAATTCTTCATAAAATCCTTGTAAGCCTCAACTGTGTTGATCCGGCAGGCCTGTTCAAAAGCCAGTTGATTTCTGTATCGTTTTGCTTTATCAATCTGTGCCGCATCAGGAAACTTTTCAATGAATTCAAGATAACCTGCGAGCTGGTTTTGTTTTTCATATTTCCTGAACTCCAATTGGTTGCGAATATGAATTACGTTGTCATGGTGTTTGAAATCGGGAAATTCATTTAAAACCCGGTATACCAAATCGAGGTTGTTTTCTTCACGGATGTATTTAATCAGTTTGGTTTCAATGGTTTCAACAGCATACTCGATTTTCTTTTTTACGGGTCGCGGAATGTGCCTGGTTTCAGTATTATAGAAGTATTCCCCTATAAATTCAATTTCCTCTTCAGTCAGCTTATCCAGGTTGCTTTTCAACTGACCGGTATATTTCCAGGCAGCAGGCAAATCAAAAAATGAAGAAGAGTCATCGGCCATGATCAGGGCAATTCCCAGTAAGGCAGCAGGCTGATCCTGGTTCTGGGAAAGAGCGCTTTTGAAAAGCTCAATAGCCTTCTCATGATCCGCCTTTTCAAGCAGCTTGAACCCCCTTTTTATGTTTTGTGCCTGCAAGCCAACCGACACCAGTGTCAGAAGCAAAGCAACAGCCAATGCCGGCAGAATTCTTTTAAATAAACCAGTGTTCATCATGAGCGTTCTTATTTTTTGATCAGTGTGAATTCAACCCGGCGGTTTTGGGCCCTTCCGGCATCAGTTTGGTTGGTATCAACCGGACGGCTTTCGCCATAACCTGTGGCGCGCATGCGTTCCGGTTTAACACCCTGGGAGGCAAGGTAGGCTACCACTGCTGCAGCCCTGCCTTCCGAAAGCTTCTGGTTATAAGTATCGGAACCTTCACTGTCGGTGTGGCCTGATATTTCAATCAGCTGGATGTCCGCTTCCAGCATGAACTGCACCACTTTGTCGAGTTCCACATAGGAAGCAGGCAGCAAATCGGTTTTGTTGAATTCAAAGAAAATGTTTTCCAGCACCACGGCAGATCCTTCTTCAATGGCCTTAAGACCTTCCAGGAATTCATCCTTGACAATAACCGGCTCAATAAACACCACCGTATCTGAAGAGCGGCAGTTGTATTTATCTGAAGCCTGGTAAATATATTTCCCGGCAGGGAGGTTTCGGAGTTCGGTTCCGGTTTGCTGGTTATTCCAGGTAACCAGATAAGGAGGGGTGCCGCCCAACAGCCCGATGCGGATGCTGCCGTCGTTGATAATCCGGTTAACTTTTCCGGTTGAAAGATCCTGTCCGCCTGTATAGCGGGTTTCAATAATCCGGCTTTCAAAATCATGCAACACGCAGGGACAGTTGAGGCAATTTTCCAGTGGTGATATGGAAACGTCATCAAAGTAGTAATAAGCATAGGCTTTATTGCGCAAATTAACAACGTTTTTGTCGGTTACCACATAATTGGTATTGTCGTAGTTTTTGAAATTACCTATAATAAAAAAACGCTCATTACCAGATGCAGTAAAAACAGTACAGAACTCTTCCCACTCGTCAATGTTATCGAGAAAGAGTCCTACCTTATTGGTTATTTGCGGAGTATACGAAAGGTTGATGTTGACATTGTTATTGCGTATCTCTGTTGCGCCAAAATAAAGGCTCATCTGATCAACAGCAAAACGCGAATAAGAAGCCAGCTTGTAGTAAAAACGGACACAATACTGCTGGTCCTTAACAAGGGTTGACGACAGCGTTCCCTGGATGTACTCGCGATAGCTTTCCTCGGTTCCGCTCAAAATGGCACCTGCATAACCATCGCCGCTGTGAGGCTCGCTTTCTCCGGCGAAATTTTTGGGAACACCCACGTTTCTTTTACTGCACCGGTTGAAATAGTCGGGTGTGGCAATAGACGGGTAGGTCCAAAAGGGAACCAGCTTATGAGAGAGATCCGTTGGGGTATCGTCTTCGGGACATTTCTCATATTTTTCAAAGCCCGGATTCAGAACCAGGTTTCTTTCCTGCGCATGCAGATTGATGCAAAATGAGCCGGCCATGAAAAAGCAAATGGCAGCTAAAGAAGCTTTAACATCCATAACTAAATTTTAAAACACAAGATAAGTTATTTTCTTAAGCCCAACAAAGATTTTGCTATAGCTTTGTCGATTCTCCTGACAACAAACGGCCCCTCATAAATAAACCCGGTATACACTTGTACCAAAGAGGCTCCGGCACGAATCATGTCAAGCGCATCCGCAGGTGTAAGAATGCCACCTGAAGCAATAACCGGTATTGAATTACCGGATTGTTTACATATGTAACGCACCATTTCCAGTGCACGTTCTTTGAGTGGGTTACCACTTAAACCACCTGAGCCGATTTCACTGATTCTGTCCTTCGAAGTAATCAGGCCCGTGCGAGAAGTAGTGGTATTGGTAGCCACAATCCCATCCAAACCGGTTTTGCGGTATAGTTCCAGAGTTTCATCCAGGTGCTTAAGAGAAAGATCGGGAGATATTTTAAGGAAAACCGGTTTTTTCAGCTCTTTTTTGGCACGTGCAGTCATAATGGTATTGAGAATATCTCCAAGCGATTCGGTATCCTGCAGTTTGTCGAGGTCTTTAATATTCGGACAACTCACATTGACCACAAAGTAGTCAACAACATCGTACAGTGCCTCAAAGCATTTCAGGTAGTCATCTGCAGCATTCGTATTGGAAGTGGCCGTATTTTTGCCCATATTACCTCCAACAAGAACCTTTCTTTGAGGCGATTGCAGCTGCTTTACGGCATGATCCAACCCTTTGTTATTGAACCCCATCCGGTTAATTAAGGCCCGATCGGCTGGAAGCCGGAACAACCTGGGTTTAGGGTTACCCGGTTGCGCTAAGGGAGTAACCGTACCTATTTCAACGAATGAAAAGCCGAAAACAGAGAAATCGTTGTAAAAATCGGCATTCTTGTCAAAACCGGCTGCCATGCCCACCTTGCCCGGAAATTCGAGTCCGGCCACCCGGGTAACAAGCACCGGATGCCGGTATGTGAAGCATTTCCTGAGTAATAATCCCACACCGGGGATCCGGTTGGCCAGTTTTACAAAAAATACAACGACATGATGGACTTTTTCGGCATCAATTAAGAAAAACAGGGGTCGAAACAGTGTTTTATACATGCGGTTTTCGACAAAGATAAGGATATTCTCTTAATCTTTTTCGGGTTGCCGGTACACCTTAAAAGTCCCGTCGTGATGCAGCAACAATACCTTATCGATAGAGGTTACAATTGTAACTTGTGTGTTTTTAGTTAAATAAACTTCCGGATCTTCGTCCCGGATTTGGGCAGTTGAAAACAAATCCTGTTGTTTGACTGATTCTATTGAAGGTTCATTTACATGCTTATTGGAGTCAGCAGTTGATTTATCTTTATCTTTAAGCAGGGTACCCTTACCCAACAGCAACCATTCGGCACTTAATTCAGGAAAGCGGGTCAGTAACTTGACCATAAAGTCGTATCCTGGCTGGTTTCTCCCACTCAGTATATGGGATATCCCTGAACGCTGCACCCCAATCTCATCGGCCAGCCGGGTTGCGGTTAAGCCCAAATGATTCAATACTTTAATTAACCGGTCTTTCATATTACAAATGTAATTATTTTAGTTATTACATAAGTAACTTTTTAATGTTACATTTGTGATTATGTCTGTTTTTACTTAAAAAAACATAATTTCAAGTTAAAAGAGGTTGCAATTCCTAAATGGATTCGGCATCCAGCCTGCCGGTTCTACTTCAATTAATAGTTTATTAAATAAATGTAAAAAACTGGATATCTATAATATAGTATATTTAAATCGACTCAAAACGGAATTATTTTCCCGAAAATGGGAATTCACTTGAATTAAAACTTTATTGATATTTTTTAAGTAACTGGTATACAGTTAATAATATCTGTAAAAAATTGTCATTTATAAATATGAAAAGTGGATGTATGAATGGTTTACGAATGATCCAAAAACCAGTCGGGTTCACCATAAGGTAAACGAATGGCGAAAACAGGTACTATTCGGGAAATAAATCGTAGACGATGTTGATGCTTTTGGGCAGAATTTTGAATTCGATGGGTGAATGTCCGAGCGATTCGCCGTCTGCTTCCACATGAATCAGCGGATCGCTGTCGATCAGGATGTCTTTTCCGGTATACCCTTCTATCTTGGGATGATCCAGTATGGATCCGTCATAAAGCATTTTCAGGCTGCGTACCACCTCTCCTTTTCGCATTTTTTTTATGATGGTAATATCAAATAACCCGTCGTCAGGTATGGCCTTGGGTGTCTGCATCATCCCCCCGCCTGAAAACCTGCCAATGCCGATGCTTATTGTAAAAACATCATTCTGAATGATCTTTCCGTCAATATCAACAGAGGTAGCAGTATGGCTGTAGAAGAGCAGACTTTTTAGCAGGTTCAACAGGTAAACGGCCTTGCTTTTCCTGCCTTTATCCTTTTGTATGTTGGTGCGCTGCACCACTACGGCATCAAAACCCAGTCCCGCTATATTGAGGAAGTATCTTTTATCTCGAACGGTACCGTTATAGTAATATACAATTCCGGTATCCTGGAGCCTGACCTTTTGTTCACTGATAATCTGAATGGACTTTTCATAATGCAGGGGAATGCTGAAAAGCTTGCCCCAGTCGTTACCTGTGCCCACTGTAATCATGGCCAGGGTGATATCGGTGGACGGACAGTATTCCTGTGTAAACACGCCATTAACCACTTCGTTCATGGTTCCGTCACCCCCTACCACAATGATCTTTCGGAAACCTGATGCTATTCCTTCCCGGGCTATGGCAATGGCATGCCGCCGGGCTACCGTGAAAACTTCCTGGAAGTCAATTTTATTTTTGCTGAGCAAGCCGGAGATCTCTGACCAGTCGTTCTGACCTTTGCCATGTCCTGCATTGGGATTGATTATTACCAGCCATTCCGTTCTGAGTTCGGTTTTATTCATCAGGGGTGCTTTTCGAAGTAGATGCTGTGACTCTTTTATATATATAGAGTCTGTCAATAAAGTTGGTAAAATGTTTAACTAGTCATGTGTCTGTTCAGAGAGTTCCATTTGCAAGGCTTGCGCAGTGCGAAAATGCGGAGTTTACCAGGCGTAAATGAGCAATTTTC
>JAFGOR010000241.1 GCA_016926375.1 Bacteroidales bacterium | reverse complement strand
CTATGTTTAATCATGGTAAATAAACATCTTGCAACTTACAACATCTTCATTATTAACGATAAATGAGCATTAGCTTGACGGCTATGCGGTTGGGGGGGGACATTGCTATGTTCAGCCTGAGCTGATTATAGTAATGATGCTAACATTTGTGAACGAATGGCTATGTAATATGCATTCTTATATTGACAGCTAGATTCTCTGCTGAGCGTAGTTTCCCGATTACGCTCGTTTTTAATAAGTTAACATTATGAATTCTTCCTCAATATTCCGGAAAGCAAAAGCATCCGACCCAGGCCTATGTATATCAGCAGCATACCGGGCAAAAACAACCACCAGTCAAATTTCACTGGAACGTATTTTTGTACAGCACTTCGCACAAGCTCTTCATTAAGTAATCCGGAAATGCCGCCATGATGTATCATAAATTGGGAACAATCCAGAATAAAGGATATAAAAACAACGGTTGCTCCGCCAATCAACAAAACCAACGTGAATTTACCAGGCTTGAAGGAAGGCTGCATCCCATCGATGCGAAGCAAAACACCGGAAAACAAAATCATGGTTAAAGAAACAACAACAGGCGCGATAACCGGGCCAACCCATGTGGTGGGCAGGAGAAACAGGATGTCCCAGGTAAGGAGCGACTCAGGCCAGTTGATCAGCAATTTCAGGAAAACATAATAGAAAATATCCCAAATGGCAAAGGTGTAGAAAAACCAGGCGAATCGTTGCCGGATGTTGGTGCCGGCCAGAAATGCAATGGAGGCCAGAATAATCAGCGTGGATAATTCTCTCAGCAGTTCGGTAAGGCCAACCCTGCCCTGCATGGTTTGTAAAGGGAAGGTAAAGCCATGTGGGTAATACAGTTCACGCAGATAAACCACCACGGCACTTTCCATAAAACCTACAGCAATGCCGAACACAGAAATCCACCATAGTGTATGGATGACCCTGCTCCTTTTCATAAACCGGATTTAGATTTAAAGATACAAAAGATATTGTTTGTTTACTTTTCTATTTGTCAATCTGGTAACCTATCTTTGAGCCACAATAATGTAGTTACAAATTCGTTCTCATTCAAATGCCCGGTATGTACCGTATTTTCTTTCTGATTGTTGTAGTCAACCTGCTGGCTGTTTTACCAGGTAAAGCCCAACCCTACCCTGAAGAACCGGAGCTGTATTCCGTAACTGTTGATGTGGAAACGGGTTACGACATCATTGTTTGGTACCGGACGCCTTCGGATTTCGCTGATTATTATAAAGTGGTTATCACTTACGATAACGACGGCGATCCTACAACACCTACCAATTCCAGTATGGAAACAGGAGACCCCGTTTATGTTCCGGATACGGTTTTTACTAACCCCAACTCCGGATCGCAATTGGGATCAGTGGGTTATTCAGTAGTTGCGGTAAACGATTTGGGAGGAGGGATTATTTTTAAAAGCAATTGGCATTACCCCGACAGCACTGTTTTCCTGGAGTCTGAATATGATTCCTGCCAAGGTTTCATTTCGCTATCGTGGAATGATTACAACAACTGGCGCGGTTCAATAGCCCGATATAACATATACAGGCGTCTGGGCCCCGGTATGTACCAAATGGTAGCTACGCTCGGTGAGGGAACCAACACTTATGAAATTGCCAATGTAGTAGCCAACCAGGATTATGATCTCTTTGTTGAGGTTGAGCATCAGGATGGAAGACGCTCCACATCCAACAGAACGCATATTGTAACTTCCATGTTACAGCAAACAGGCCCTATCAATGCCGATTATGCCACAATCAGCCCGGGAAATGCCATTGACCTGTCGTTTACCATTGACGGAACTACCGGTATGCACACTTATTACCTGATGCGCAGTGAGAATACGGCCGGAAATTTCAGCCAGGTAACCGAAATCAACACCAGTGATGCCCTGATCCGTTACACCGACGATATTCCTTTTACATCCGGAGTTTATTATTACAGGCTCGATGTAAAAAACAATTGTGGAACGTTTTCAGCAGGGTCCAATATGGCAAACAACATTGTTTTGAGCGGATCGCGAACAGGAATGCAGGTTGCATTAACATGGAATGAATACACCGATTGGGACGGAGGTGTGCAACAATACAGGGTTATCCGGAAGCAGGGACGGATTCTTTTGTTAGTAGATACAGTAAGCATTGGTATTACCCAAACCTACACGGATGACCTGAGCAGTTTGGTGGATTATGAAAATCCGCAAAGCAGTCTGGTATGCTATGAAGTACAGGCCGTTGAAAACCTGAATTCTTTTGGAATTCAGGGTAAAAGCCTTTCCAACCGTGTTTGTTTTTCGGTTTTTCCAAATATCAGGATGCCCGACGCGTTCATTCCGAATGACCCGGAGCCCATGAACCAGTCCTTTGAACCGGTCTTTTCATTTTTGCCTGAGCGTTACCGGATGATTATTTACAACCGGCTTGGAACCAAGATTTGGGAAGGCTCAGATGCCTGGGACGGCAAGGTTAACGGTAAATTTGTACCTGAAGGTGTATATGTATATTATTTGCGGGTTTATAACTACTCCACAGATGTAACCGAACTCAATGGCAAGGTGACGGTTTTATACCGCTGAGGGAACGGCCGGTAATAATGATTCCCTTTATATCCTGACCATTTCATCACTTATTTTTAATAATTTTGCATTATCTTCAACGGCTTACATTTTGATAATATTTCATGAGTTCTACATTATCTGCGGAAGAAATTCAAATAAAGCGCGAATTCAACGAATTACTGGAAAATTGCCAGCGTTGTAATAAGCGCGGTGATAAAGCGTTGATACGAAAGGCTTTTAAAATTGCTTATGACGCTCATAAAGGAGCATTGCGTGCTTCAGGAGAACCATACATTTTGCACCCGATAGCTGTTGCGCGGATTGTTACCCAGGAGATGGGGCTTGGCGTTAAGGCAATTGTTTCGGCATTGCTGCATGATGTGGTTGAAGACACCGATTTTACACTTGAGGATATCGAAAACCACTTTGGTTCCAAGATTGCAGCAATTGTTGACGGATTAACAAAAATATCAGGGGTATTCGACAAGAACTCAAATCTGCAGGCTGAGAACTTCCGGAAAATGTTGCTTACACTATCCGATGATGTGCGGGTTATCCTGATCAAGCTGGCAGATCGGCTTCACAATATGAGAACACTGGGTGCCCTGTCAACGGCAAGGCAAATGAAACTATCAGCCGAAACGCTTTACCTGTATGCACCACTGGCACATCGGATGGGGTTTTACACCCTTAAGAATGAACTGGAAGACCTGAGCCTGAAATACAGGTATCCAAAGATTTTCCAGGAACTGTCAGACAAAATCAAAAGCCAGGAGAAAAGCCACGAGGCATTTATCAGGGAATTTGCAAAACCCATCAAGGAACAGCTTGAAAAAAACAGCATCCCCTATGATATCAGTGGCAGGTACAAATCCATTTATTCGATCTGGCATAAAATGCAAACCAAAAACATACCCTTTGAAGAGGTTTATGATTTAATGGCCATCCGGATCGTTTTTGACCCGCTTCCCACTATTCCTGAAAAGACGCAATGCTGGAATATATACTCCATGATTACGGATATTTATATGCCCAAACCCGAGCGAATCCGCGACTGGGTAAGCACGCCGAAAGCCAATGGTTATGAAGCGCTTCACGCTACCGTAATGGGGCCCAAGGGAAACTGGATGGAAGTGCAAATCCGTTCCAGAAGAATGGATGATATTGCTGAAAGGGGATTTGCTGCACACTGGAAATACAAAACAGAGAACTCACAGGAAAATGAGCTGGATAAATGGCTCAAACGAATCAGGGAACTTTTGGCAAATCCGAATCCCGATGCGCTTGAATTCCTTGATGACTTTAAGCTGAACCTGTTTGCCTCAGAAATTTTCGTTTTTACACCAAAAGGCGACACGATAACACTCCCGGTTAACAGTACAATTCTTGATTTTGCATATGAAATTCACAGTGCGATAGGTCACAAGGCAATTGGTGCAAAGGTTAATCACAAGCTGGTTCCATTAAATCATTTGCTAAAAAGCGGCGACCAGGTGGAAGTTATTACTTCCGACACATACCGGCCAAGGTTGGATTGGCTTGACAATGTGGTAACCCTGAAAGCCAAAACTGCCATTAAAGATGCCCTGAAAGCCGATAATAAAGACCGGATGGTAAAAGGCAAAAAGGTTCTGGAAGAAAAACTACTGGAGATAAAATTAAGGCCAAATGCCAGGATCATCCAAAAGCTTTTGCCCGCCTATGAACTCTCAAATAAAGATGAGCTATACAGCAAAATAGGCATGGGTTTGTTACCGCTTGATGACCTTTACCAGGTTCTTAAGCAGAATACCAAAAGCAAGTGGGTGAACTACTGGAGCCTGCAACTGGGAAAGAGCTCCGCAAAATCAAAAGCTTCAGCTTCGGTGAACTCAAGGCAACACAAAACCAATGTGAAAACGCCCATTCTCCTGAAAGAAAACCTGGACAGTGCTACTACTGACTATGCCATAGCAAAATGCTGCAATCCAATCCCTGGCGATAATGTAATTGGTTTCAGGGACATTATTGACGAAGATAAAATCACCATTCATCAGGCAAAATGCCCAAATGCCATCAAGCTACTTTCAAGTCAGAGTGAATTACTGGTCCCGGTTAAATGGACCACCCACAAGCTCCTCTCGTTTCTTGTAAAGGTTGCCATTAACGGCATCGACCGGTTTGGAATATATAACGACATTACCACCGTTATTTGCAAGGAACTCAACGTAAATATAAGAACCATCAACCTTTCGAGTCATGATGGTGTATGGGATGGCACCATGGATCTTTATGTTCATGACGCCAAGGACTTAAACAACCTGATCGGGAGCCTGAGCAAAGTTAAGGGTGTTGACGCTGTCAAGCGTGTGGAAGTGATTTCCTGAATTAATTTAAATTAATCTAAATAAACGGGAAGGTGAACAAAAAATAATTATTTTTGTTCTTATTTAAACTTTATCAACAGGTTATGGTTTCTACCGAGACTAAAGAGACTGTAAAAAAGATCTTCATAAATTATCTGGAGAAAAAAGGGCATCGCAAAACTCCCGAGAGGTATGCTATTCTCGAAGAAATTTACTCGCGCGACGGTCATTTCGACATCGAAACCCTTTATCTTTTTATGAAGAATAAAAACTACAGGGTTAGTCGTGCCACACTTTACAATACCATTGAACTGCTGCTCGACTGCAACCTGGTTGTGAAGCATCAGTTCGGGAAAAACATAGCCCAGTTTGAAAAGGCCTACCAGTGTATGCAGCATGATCACCTGATTGACATGGATACCGGTAATGTGATTGAATTCTGTGATCCCAGGTTGCTGGAAATTATAAATACTGCCTGTGAATTAAACGGATTCGAACCATCGCACCACTCTCTTTATATTTACGGTAGAAAAAAAGATGGTTCCGGCAAGCCTCAAATGCATGGTAATCAGCAATAACTCCTGATTTTGACTCTTGTTTGTCACCCCCTCCTTAAATTTGAAGATTAAAAAAAATTACTACCTTCGGACTCGTTTTTTAATTCCCTTGATCATTATGAAAGCAGATATTTTGTTAGGCCTTCAGTGGGGCGATGAAGGAAAAGGTAAGATTGTGGATGTTCTGACACCAAAGTACGATGTGGTTGCACGCTTCCAGGGTGGGCCAAATGCTGGTCACTCGCTTGAATTCAACAACATCAAACATGTATTGCATACCATTCCCTCAGGTGTGTTTCATGAAAGCCAGGTCAACATAATTGGCAATGGTGTGGTTATTGATCCTGTTATTTTTAAAAAGGAAACTGCATCTATTTACAATCTGGGGGTAGACTTGATCTCCAAGTTACTGATATCCAAAAAGGCTCATCTGATTCTTCCGTCACACCGGATTCTGGATGCCGCATCTGAAGCATCCAAAGGCATTACTAAAATAGGTAGCACGCTTAAAGGCATTGGTCCTACCTATATGGATAAAACAGGTCGCAACGGCCTGCGCGTAGGCGATATCATACAGCCCGATTTCAGGGAAAAGTATGCCCATTTGAAGCAAAAGCATATTGACTTGCTGCGTTTGTACAATTTCGAATACAACATAGAAGAGCATGAAGAACAATGGTTTGCAGGCATTGAGGAAATCAAACGCTACAAACTGGTTGACAGCGAATATGAAATAAATCGCCTGCTTGCTGCAGGGAAAAAGGTACTTGCTGAAGGTGCACAGGGTACCATGCTTGATATTGATTTCGGTTCGTATCCTTTTGTTACCTCCTCCAACACAATTAGTGCCGGAGCCTGTACAGGATTAGGAATAGCGCCCAACCGCATGGGAGAAGTTTTCGGTGTTTTCAAAGCTTACTGTACCCGTGTGGGATCAGGCCCCTTCCCCACCGAATTGCTGGATAAAACCGGTGAATCCCTTCGCGAGAAAGGGCATGAATTTGGTTCAACTACCGGCAGGCCGCGTCGCTGTGGCTGGCTTGACCTGGTAGCACTCAAATATTCCATCATGATTAATGGGGTAACGCAGTTGTTCATGACCAAAGCCGATGTTTTATCTGAGTTTGATTACATCAGGGTATGCACCGGATACAAATGCAAAGGGCATATTGTGGAACACCTTCCTTACGATCTGAACGATGTGGATTCAGCCGAATATGCAGAGTTTAAAGGATGGAGTGAAGATCTCTCGCAGGTTGACAATGAGGCAGACATACCGGAAAACCTGAACAAATACATCCGGTTCATTGAAAAAGAAACCGGCCTGCCCATTTCGGTTGTTTCACTGGGTCCCGACAGAAAACAGATTATTTTCAGGTAGCCGTTTGCAATTCTGAACGGGTCATTTCTTCCGGTTGGGCAATTCCAAACCGAAGCCCGAAGTTTTGTCCTCTCGTTTCAGTAAAATAGCAAAAACCACACCAACAATTCCTATCAAAGCAAGCATCAGGATGGCAAATGAATAATCATACCTGCCGGTGCCCTGTTCAACCATTTGAGGTGTAATGCCCGGGTTCGTTTTGTCGAGTACCATGCCAATCAGAATCGGGAAAAGCCACAGGCCAAAATTCTGAATTGAGAACATCAATCCATATGCAGTGCCCAGTTTTTTCTGATCGATTATTTTAGCTACTGCCGGCCACATAGCCGCAGGAATCAGTGAAAAAGAGATACCCAGCAAGGCCATGGGCACAACCGGATTTATTTGGGTAAAAGTAAGCATGAGGTGGGCTATGATCAGCAGCAGAGAACTATAAATCATCATGGATGCACTTTTTCCCTTATTATCGGCAAACCAGCCAAAGAGCGGTGTAAAAAGCACGGTAAAAAAGATGGGTACAGCAGTCAGTTTGCCAGCTGATGCTGTTGTCATGTCAAACTTATTATGGAGCATATCCGTGGCATATTTCAAAAATGGAAAAAATGCCGAGTAAAAGGTAACACAAAGCAGGGTAATATAAATAAAGGATGGAATGCGAATAATCTTCAGTACGTCAGATATCCTGAATTTTTCAGATTCATCGGTCTGATGGTTGTATTTGATTTGCCTGTCCAACCGCAGATCCATCAGGCTGTATACCAGAAAGAACAGAAACGACACAGACAACAGGCATGCTGACAGGAAAATAGGACGATACCAGCAATCGGTAGTGCTCAGGTCAGATGAAAAATAAAAAGCAAAAGCCTGACCTATACGGGCAACTGCCAGGTTCAACCCAAGCGCAAGAGCCAGTTCCTTACCCTTGAACCATTTTACCACCAAGGTGGTGATAACAACAATACTGGTTTCGGCCCCCAGTCCAAACAGAAAGTAGCCGAAAGTCATCAGTTTAAACTCAGGTGTATAGGCAGTCAGAAATGAGTTCATAAAGGCATAACCCGGTCCGCCGTTGCGGAAAACATCGGAAGCACCATAATAAGTAAGCACAGCACCCACGGCCATGAAAAAAGTGAACCCGATACCGGTGAACCGGATTCCCAGCTTATCAAGCAGCATACCTCCGATAACGGCCATGAACAGAAAGACATTGGAAATAGAATAAGTTGACTGGAGAAACCCGTATTGTTGATTGGTAAAACCCAGAACGGATTGCAATTTATCTTTCAAGGGTGAAAGGGCATCATAAAAGAAATAATTGGACGCCATAATGAAACTCACCAATGCCAGAATGCCCCAACGGACAATGGTTTTATCCCTGAGTGTGCTGTGTAAATCCATCTTGTAAACCGTTTTGAGATTCAAATATAAGCCTTTTATCGAAAGAGCCTGCGATCATGGCAATAATGTAAAAATATGTTTACTTTTTTCAGATTTATTTACATCTTTGCAAACCTTTAAACGTTTTCCATTTATACTTAAATATTTAAGCATTAATACCAAATGAAAGAATCAGTTGCAATTTTATGTGCCGGCGGACCGGCACCAGGTATCAATACAGTTATATCATCGGTAGCCAAGGTATTTTTAAATGCCGGTTACGATGTGTTAGGTATTCAGGAGGGTTATAAGACCATCTTTTCAGACGCTCCGAGTTTTGACCATCTTGATTTCAATTTTGCCGACAGCATTTTCAGTCGCGGTGGATCAGCCTTAAAAATGAGCCGCTACAAACCGAAGGATGAGGAGTTTAAAACCGATTTCTTCATTAACAACAACGTAAAGCTGTTGGTTACCATTGGAGGCGATGATACTGCCTCAACTGCAAACAGGATCAGTAAATTCCTGGCTGCCAACAAGGTGAAGATGTCAAACATTCATGTACCCAAAACTATTGATAACGACTTGCCATTACCCGAAGGCACTCCTACATTCGGATACCATACTGCCAAGGAAGAAGGAGTCAGAATAGGAACAACGCTTTATGAAGATGCCCGTACCAGCGGTAATTGGTTTGTAGTGTCGGCAATGGGCCGTGAAGCCGGACACCTGGCTTTTGGTATCGGAACAGCCTGTCACTACCCCATGATCATCATTCCCGAAATCTTCAATAAAACCAAGATAACCTTTGATTCAATCACAAAAATGATCATTTCATCCATGGTGAAGCGTCGGATGCTGGGCATTGAATATGGCGTAGCCATTATTTCCGAAGGCGTTTTCCACTTCATGAGTGATGAGGAAATTGAAGGCACCGGGATTAATTTCACCTATGATGAACATGGTCACCCGGAATTGGGAAATGTCAGCAAAGCTCACATTTTCAACATGCTGGTTCAGCGAAAACTGAAAAAACTGAATCTCACTGTAAGAAGCCGGCCGAATGAAATTGGCTATGAACTTCGTTGTGTAAGACCCATTGCATTTGACCTCACTTATGCCACCATTCTTGGTACCGGAGTTATGAAACTCTTCCAGGAAGGAATATCGGGATGCATGGTTACCCAAACCCCTGCCGGTGACATTGTACCGCTTTACCTGAAAGATGTTGAGGATGCCAACGGGAAAGTGAAACCCAGGCTGGTTAATATGGCTTCTGAAAAGGTGAAACTGGTTTTCGAAAACAACCTGCATTACATTACCAAGAACGACTACAAGGCAGCAAAGAAGTATCTTGCTGATCCTGAAGAATACGATTTCAAAAAAATACTCAACTGGTAATACAAAAAGCAGGGCATTGAGCCCTGCTTTTTTTTTGGAAAAATTATCTACCTTTACTGGTACTGAAATTCTTAAACCTATTAATTGATTTCTCATGGTAAGTACTACTAAGAAGAAAGGTTCTATAGCGATCCTTACCGGTGGTGGCGATGTACCAGGCCTGAATCCGGCAATCAGGGCAATTACAATAAGAGCACTGCGTGAAGGTTACCAGGTTATTGGTTTAAGAAGAGGCTGGGCCGGCATCATGGAACTGGTGCGGGATAAAAAAGCCGACAACTCAGATAAATACATGGTCCTTACTGAAGAGATTGTGAACAAGGCCGGACGAACCGGCGGTACTTTCCTGCATACTTCGCGAACCAGACCCAGTCACGTTCCCAAAGCCAATGTCCCCATACAATATCAGAACAAATACAAAAACGAAGTCAACGACCTTACCGAGGAAGTTGTAAAAAATCTGGAATACCTGGGAGTGGAATATCTGATCCCAATAGGCGGCGATGATACGTTAAGCTACGGTGTCAGGCTTTATTCCGAAGGTGTTAAAGTTGTGGCTATTCCAAAAACCATGGATAATGACGTACCCGGAACGGACTATTGTATTGGTTTCAGCACATGCGTAACCAGAACAATACAAATGTGCAACACCTTGCGTACATCAGCAGGATCTCATGAAAGAATTCTTGTTATTGAAGTTTTCGGCCGGTACGCAGGTTTTACAGCTATGCTGCCCACTATGGCCGGGGCAGCCAATCGTTGTATAATCCCGGAGCACCGCTTTGATCCGGATTTGTTAACAAAACTCCTGATTGAAGACAGGGAAAAAAATCCAAGCCACTATTCCGTGGTTCTTGTATCCGAGGGCTCTAAAATGATGGGAATGCATGATCCTTCCTTTGTAAACGACAACAAGGATGTATACGGACACAGCCTGCACGGAGGCATCGGAGAACTCGTTGCCGATAAAGTCAGGGATTTGTCACCTGCTCATTTTGGCGGAAAAAAAATTAACACCATCTATCAGCAATTGGGATATCTCGTAAGAGGTGGTGATCCGGATGCCATTGATTCAATTGTTCCCATGGCTTACGGAAACCTGGCTCTGGATCTGATACTGAAAGGGATTCACGGAAGACTGGTTGTGCTGCGCAACGGACGATATGACAACGCGCCCATTGATGTGGTTACCAGCACCAACAAAGTAATTGATATCAAAAGGTATTACAATGTGGAGCGCTACCGCCCGCATTATAAGAGCTTTGAGTTTCAGCCCCTGTTTATTATGACCTGATGTTAAACCCGGTTTACCGTTGCCGGTAAACCCATGCATTCGGGGTTACTTCATTACGGAATTTTTCGATCTCACTAACGCTTTCTCTGTAATTTCCATAAGTCTTGGCAGCAACCATCTGGAAATTATCATTTCCCGAAATGATCTGCGGATTGTATCCCATGCCTCTGAGCTTTTCAGCATACCTGTCGGCATTTTGCTGCACAGTAAAGCATCCGACAATCATGTAATAGGTGCCGCCAACAGCGCTGGTTCTAGTTGGTGCAGGCACTGCAACCTGGGGTTGCTGTATTACAGGCTCATTCATTCCGGTTACATCACCATAATATGCTGCAGAATCAATAACATCATCAACATAGGTTGTATCTGAAACCAAGGTATCAAATGATTCAGGCTGGGCTTTCTTGAAATACTTGCAACTGGTAATCAGTAACAAAGCAACGGGCAGGATCAGGAATATACGCTTCATTTTTTCAGAATTTGAGTGTATAGATTTACAGTTTATCATGATTAATAAACAAATTTATGAAAATAAGCTTATT
>JAFGOR010000036.1 GCA_016926375.1 Bacteroidales bacterium | reverse complement strand
GTTAAAGAACCAATAAAGCGTTTACTCAAAAACAAGGTGTATAGAGAAGGTGTAATTGCGCAGCTGTTTTATGTTGCAGCACAGATTATGTGCTGGACATTCATTATTCATTATGCAGACAATCTGGGCATTGACAAAGCAACTGCCCAGAAATATAATATTGCCGCTATGGTAATGTTTCTTACCAGTCGTTTCATCAGCACTTTTCTGATGAAATATATAAATCCAAATAAACTCCTGACCATTTTCGCGATTGGAGGAGTGACAACAACAGCAGGTACGATCCTGATACAGGGAATGCCCGGCCTCTATTGTCTTGTGGCAACATCTGCCTTCATGTCTCTTATGTTCCCCACAATCTATGGTATCGCATTAAAAGGAATTGGTGAAGATGCTACATTGGGTTCTGCAGGTCTTGTAATGGCCATTGTAGGTGGAGCTCTGATGCCCCCAATTCAAGGAAGTATTATTGACCTGGGTAGCATTGGAGGTTTTCCGGCTGTAAACCTATCCTTTATACTGCCCCTTATCTGTTTTCTAGTGGTCGCAAGATACGGATATCGCAGTAGAATCCTGAAATCCCCGGCATAACCAGATACACATATAGAAAACCGGAAAATAAAAATTTCAGCTTTATGTGAACGACCCATAAATCACAACAATCATCCAAACCGAGAAAGTTATTAAATACCGAACCTCCGGAAAAGTTTTAGAAATATTAATTTAAAATCTTCTAATGATGCCAAAAAAACATCTCTGCCACTCATTTTCTGTCACACAGGAAGTATTTTATCTGTATTCAAAAATCAAATATCCCAAATTAACACCTCAACCATAATTAACCGATTATTTTTATCAATTAGAAAAACTGAACTTATTAAGCGCATTAACGCCAAATAGTCATGAAACAAATCCTGTCAATAATTCTCTTTTTGCTGATTCCTGTTTTATCATCAGCCCAAAATTCAAAAGTGGTATCACCGAATACCAAAATCAGAGTCGAACTCTTTAAAACGAATGATGATACAACCGGAGTGTGGTACCTGAAAGTATACTCCGGAGAAAATACCCGGGCTTCAGAAATAATTCCAAAAATAAATTTGGGGATATCCCGAAGCGATCAGGATTTCTCCAAAAATCTTAACTTTCTGAAAGCCGGAAAAACAAATTTAATCAATGAGCATTACACATCCCTGCATGGCAAACGGTCGCAACGAAGTAACGCTGCAAACCAGCAGGTGATATCATTCGAAAACTCCAACAAAGCAAAAATGAATGTCATAATCCGCGTGTACAACGATGGATTGGCATTCAGATATGAGTTCCCTGAAAAGGAAGGAACTTTCACTATAACGGATGAACGAACTTCCTATGTTATTCCGGACAGCACCCTGCGATGGCTGCAAAAGTTTGACCTTTCGAATGAGAATATTTATAATAAAATGAGCGATGCCACCACCCGGCAAAACTGGAGTTACCCGGCATTGTTCCAATCTCAGGATAGCTCATACTGGTATCTGATACATGAAGCCGATGTAAACAGAAACTATTGTGCTACAAAACTCAGCAACCTGGGAGAACAATCGTCTTATAAAGTGACCCTTCCTGAGCCCCATGAAGGAGAAGGAGAAGCCTTGCCAACCATCTCACTTCCATGGAAATCGCCCTGGCGGGTCATCATTTTAGGAGGGTTGTCAGACATAGTAGAATCCACCTTAGTTGAAGATGTTTCAACACCGTCGGTCATCACAAACACCGATTGGATTCAACCCGGCCTGGTTTCGTGGAATTATTGGTCGGACAACCACGGGACACGTGATTATCAGACAGTAAAAGAATTCACCGATTTAGCTGCCGCAATGGACTGGCCTTACACCCTATTCGACTGGGAATGGGATGCGATGACCAATGGAGGTAATGTGGAAGATGCTGCAAAATACGCCCTGTCTAAAGGAGTAAAACCCTTGATCTGGTACAACTCAGGAATGTTTAAATGGATTACTGCGACACCCGTCGATCGCATGAAAACCCACGAGAACCGAATGGAAGAGTTCGCCTGGCTAAAGAGCATGGGGTTTGCTGGTGTGAAAGTAGACTTTTTCCTAAGTGAAAAACAATACATGATCGACTACTACCTTGACATTTTGGAAGACGCTGCCAAATTTGAGCTAATGGTCAACTTTCATGGCAGTTTGGTGCCCCGCGGATGGTCACGAACCTACCCTCACCTCATGACAATGGAAGCGGTGCGTGGTGCCGAATGGTACAACAACAATCCTGAATTAACCACCACGGCACCCAAACATAACTCGGTAATGCCTTTTACCCGGAATGTGATAGGATCTATGGACTATACCCCGGTTACTTTTACCAATTCACAAAACCCGCACATTACATCCTACGGACATGAACTTGCCTTAAGTGTGGTATTTGAATCGGCTTTTCAGCACATGGCCGACCGTCCTGATGGATATAATAATCTGCCTGATGCACCCAGAACCTTTTTGAAAAATGTTCCTGCTGCCTGGGACGACACCAAATTTATTGATGGCTACCCCGGACGCGATGTTGTAATTGCCCGGAGAAAAGGCGATATTTGGTATATTGGAGGGTTGAATTCAGAAAACAAAGAAAAAAATCAACAGATAACCCTGGACTTCCTTAACAGTGGAAAGAAATATAAGCTCACCCTAATTGCCGATGGAAAGCACGACAAAGATTTTTCAACCAAATATTCAGTAGTTGATAACACCTCGACAATTGAGGTTAAGCTACTCCGGCGTGGCGGTTTTGCTGCCGTTTTAAAACCAGTTCAATAACAATCAAAATATTTGCCATGAAACCGATAATCGTAAAAAAAGCTTTAAAGAAAGCAATGTTGTTTTCTGCTGGCGTATTGCTGACATTATCTTCCATTGCCCAGGAGTACGAGTACCCCTTTCAAAACCCGTCATTAAGTTTTGAAGAACGCGTCAATGACCTAATCTCAAGACTGACCGTCGAAGAAAAAGCCGCTCTGTTGTGTGACCAATCTGATGCCATTCCGCGGCTGGGCATAAAGAAATTCAACTGGTGGAGCGAAGCTCTGCACGGCTATGCCAATAACGACAGTGTAACCGTTTTTCCTGAACCGGTTGGTATGGCTGCCTCATTTAACGATGAATTGGTCTTTGATATTTTCAATGCAACATCCGACGAAGCACGGGCTAAATACCACCAGGCTCAGCGAAGAGGTGAAGAAAACCGCAGATTTTTGAGTCTTTCGGTCTGGACTCCCAACGTAAATATCTTCCGCGATCCCCGCTGGGGCCGTGGGCAGGAGACTTACGGCGAAGACCCTTTTCTGACAACAAGGATGGGTGTCCAGGTGGTTAAAGGGTTGCAAGGCCCGGAAGACGCGAAATACCGCAAACTTCTGGCCTGCGCCAAGCATTACACCGTGCATTCCGGGCCGGAATGGAGCCGCCATGAGCTGAATGTGAACGATGTAAGCCCCCGTGAGTTTTACGAAACCTACATGCCTGCATTCAAAGCATTGGTTCAGGAGGCAGATGTAAGACAAGTGATGTGTGCTTATCACCGCCTTGATGACGAACCTTGCTGTAGCAACACCCGCATTCTCCAGCGCATCCTTCGCGATGAATGGGGGTATGAGCACCTGGTGGTTGCCGACTGTGGCGCCATCACCGATTTTCATACCACTCATGGCATATCTTCAACTCCTGTTCACGCAGCCGCCACCGGATTGCTTGCAGGAACAGATCTCGAATGTATCTGGGACAATTATCATTACAAAATGCTGCCCGAAGCACTGGAAAAAGATTTAATCAAAGAAGAGCACATCGACAGTAGTCTGTTTCGCGTCTTAATGGGCCGCTTCGAACTTGGAGAGATGGATGATAATGCTATTGTTCCCTGGGCTCAGACACCAGCTTCAGTTTTAAACAACGAAGAACACAGGCAGCTGGCATACAAAATGGCTCAACAAACCATGACTTTGTTGCAAAACAAAAACAATGTACTTCCTCTGGATAAATCATCCACAAAAAAAATAGCAGTTATAGGCCCCAACGCCGATGATGAAGAAGTGCTTTGGGGAAACTATAACGGCACCCCCATCCGAACCATCACAATTCTGGACGGCATTAAATCAAAAATGGCCTCGGAACGGCTTTTTTTCGACAAAGCAGTTGACCTGGTAGATGACAAGGTGATGGTAAGCTATTTCTCAAGAGGGAAATCTAATGATAAACCGGGCTTCAAAGCCACCTATTGGAATCACCCAAATTTTGAAGGTGAACCCGTCGTGACACAACAACTTGTTAGTCCAATCAGACGAACTGCCGCCGGACAACATGAATTTGCACCCGGTGTAAAACTCGAAGATTTTTCTGCCATTTACCAAACCGAATTTACACCCGGAGTATCAGAAGAAATTGTCTTCAAGGGAGGCGCAGCAGGTTTTTTCGAAGTGATTGTAAACGGTGATACCCTGACAAGTTACACCAACTGGAGAACAATACCCGCAAGGTTTCCTGTTTCTGTAGAAGCCGGCAAAACCTATGAAATAGAAATACGCTATGCACAGCGTGAAAACTGGGAAGCCAATATCGAACTTGATTTTGGCAGAGAAGAAGATGTGGACTACACTGCTCTTCTCAAAAAACTTGAGGGCATTGAAACAGTGGTCTTTGCCGGGGGACTCTCAGGTTCTCTCGAAGGTGAAGAAATGCCTGTCTCCTACCCGGGTTTCAAAGGTGGCGACCGCACCAATATAGAGTTGCCTTCCGTGCAACGAAATGCGCTCAAAGCCCTCAAAGAAGCAGGCAAAACAGTGATTTTTGTAAACTGTTCAGGCTCGGCTATTGCATTAGAACCGGAAACCGAATCCTGCGACGCTATCCTTCAGGCCTGGTATGCCGGCGAATCAGGAGGTCAAGCCATTGCTGATGTGCTTTTTGGCGATTACAACCCATCGGGAAAATTGCCCCTTACATTCTACCGTAACTCTGACAACCTGGGTGACTTTGAAGATTACTCCATGGAAGGCCGAACTTATCGCTATACAACCGATTATCTTTTTCCTTTTGGTCACGGTTTAAGCTATACTAATTTCGAGATAGGAAAAGCCAAATTGAGCAAATCCACCATAACTCCCAACGAGACCATTAACATAAACATTCCGGT
>JAFGOR010000240.1 GCA_016926375.1 Bacteroidales bacterium | reverse complement strand
TGATTAATATATGGGCAACCTGGTGCGGACCTTGCGTGATTGAGTACCCCGAACTCATCAACCTGCAGCGTATGTACGGAAACCGCAATTTTGAATTCATTTCCCTTTCGGCTGATAAACCGGAAAATGCAGATCAGGTGCTTGAATTTCTGCAGGCTAAACACTCTCCCATTAAAAACTACCTGTTCAACAGCAACGACAAATATGCATTGATTGAAACCATTAACCCCGGATGGAACGGAGCACTTCCCTATAGCATGCTGATTGAACCAGGCGGAAAGGTGATTTATTCCATGCAGGGTTCTGTGAATCTGCTTGAATTGAAAAAGAAAATTGTTGAACACCCGCTTTTGGGAAGGTATTACTGATCGCAACAGGGGATCAACCTGCCTTCAATTGTATTCAACTTGTCCGTTTTCGTACATGTTCTGTATCAAAAACGTACAGTGTGAAGCATCTCAAAGTTGCTGGTTTTTGACCGTAAATAAATATCTTATAGGTTGTTATCCCAATTGGCATGAATCTTGGATAAGGTCTCAGGGCAAATTACATCAAAATCATTGTTTGCATGTTCAGCAATTTCATCAGGGTGGCATTCAGGATATTTTTCAGAGACCGGTTCCAAACACTGATTAATATCTTTGGTTTGGCAATTGGCCTTACTTTTAGCATTATTATCTTTTTATATGCACATAAGCAGTTCAGCTACGACCGGTTTCACCGGAATGCAGACCGGATTTACCGTATTGCCGTTAATGGCAAAATCGCTGACAATTATTTCAATCATGCCGTTACACCAGCCCCTCTTGCAAAAACAGCAGCCCGTGAAATAACCGGAATTGAAAGCGCTGTCAGGGTAGCCCGGTTTGGCGCCTGGCTGATTCGTTATAAGGACATCCGCTTCAATGAAGACAACCTCATTTTTGCCGATTCCTCCTTCTTTGACATTTTTTCTTTCCCGTTGCTCAAAGGCAATGCCGATGACGTGCTTAAAAAGCCCAACAGCATTGTAATCAGTCAGGAAACTGCCCTGCGATATTTTGGAACCGAAGATCCGTTAGGCAAAATGCTTCGCATTGAAAATGACTCAACCTATTATGAGGTTACCGGCATTATGCACAACATCCCCGAAAATTCCCACATGCATTTCGACATGGTCGGAGCCTTGTCAACCTTTGACGAGATGTTGCGGGAAAGCCGCTTCATTTCGCACTTTCTGTACACTTATATGTTGATAAAACCGGGAACAACCACCGGGGAATTAAAAACAAACCTTGACGGGATTGTATCGAAATATGTGATTCCCGATTATAATAACTTTCTGAAAATTAACAACAGTAACCTTGCGGAAACCCAGGCAAAATATAATTATATACCCCAGCCCCTCAAGGATATTCATCTCAGATCAGACTACACTTCGGAATTTGAACCTTCCGGAAAGATACTCTATATCTATCTTTTCATGGCACTTGCTATCGCCATTCTTGTACTGGCTTGCATGAACTTCATCAGCCTGGTCACAGCCCGGTCGATAGTAAGAGCAAAGGAAGTCGGTATCCGCAAAATAGTCGGTTCCGAACGATCCAAACTGGTTAATCAGTTCCTGCTTGAATCCTCATTGCTGGCCTTTTTAGCTATGGCACTGGCCCTGCTCCTGACCGAACTGTCGCTGCCCCTGTTCAACAAGTATATCGGACTTCACCTGAGCCTGCGCCAGTTGTTGAATCCTGCCGGACTGTCGTTAATCGCGGCTCTGGTTTTGGGTATCGGACTGATATCGGGACTTTACCCCGCCCTGGTTTTATCTTCGTTCAGCCCGCTGGCCTTTATTCGCAATCGCTTTTACCAGGAAACCGATAAAGGCCATTTCAGGTCATTGCTTACCTACTTTCAATTATTTATTGCCGTGGGAACAATCTCCATGACACTTATCATTTCGGGCCAGTTTCACTTTCTCATTCACAAGAAAAGAGGATACAATACCAGGGATATTGTGGTTATCAGGCGTCCGGACGGACTTGGCAAAAAACTTGAGGAATACAAGAAGCAGATACTCGAACATCCGGGAGTTTTGGCTGTAACCAACACCAACAGCGCCATGGGGGGGAACTTCGCCAGGATGCCATATGTGCTTGAGGGAAGTTCCACGGAAAAAAACTATTCGGCAAACACCCTTTTTGTAAGCTATGGCTTTGATGCTACTTATGAAACCAACATGTATTCAGGCCGGTTTTTTGACCGCAGCAATCCGGAAGACTCTTCTGCTTGCGTAATCAATGAAACACTGGCCAACATGCTGGGCATTTCAGAACCGGTTGGTAAGTACATGAAGCAGCTTTCCCCCTATCATCATAAAGACGGCAATTTCAAAATCATCGGAGTGGTCAGCGACTTCCATTTTGAAACACTGGAGAATCCGATCAGACCCCTGGTGATGATATTGATGCCGGGTAATATGGAAGGATACCTTTCCGTCAGGCTGACTCCTGACCGGCAGGATTCAACCATTCAATACATGAACCAGGTATGGGACAACTTTACCACTGCCTATCCTTTTGTCTACTATAATCTCGATAAGGATCGGCGCAGCAGGTATGAAGCAGTCAACCAAACAAAAAAGATTTTTCTATTGCTGTCGTTGGTTGCCATTCTTCTTGCAGGGCTGGGATTATATGCGCTTTTTTCATTCATTTTCAGCAGGAGGCAAAGGGAAATAGGCATCCAAAAAGCCATGGGTGTCAGCAACAGTTCACTTTTAACGCAAAGAGCAGGACAGGTAGCGGCCATGGTGCTTATTGCATCTGTTTTTGCATGGATCGGCGCATATTTCCTTGCCGTTGCTTGGTTTAAAGACTATGCCTATCACATCAACCTGAATGTTTTCTATTTTCTGGCTTCAACGGCAGTTGTATTGCTGTTCTCCCTTGCCACAGCATATTATCATGCTTTCCTTTCCACCCGGATAGATCCCGGAACGGCGCTGAAATACGAGTAATCAGAATTGTTCATAAATGGGCTGAATGCAAACGGTCATATCAGCCGGTTCGCCATAATAAGGCCATGATGTAACCACCATGTCTGCTCCTGAAGCAGCGAAGTCCTGAATGTTCTTCAGGGTAATATTACCCGCAGCTGCAATTCTTACAGCAGGGTTCATTTTGACAACTTCCTTCCTGAACCTCCGGATGTCACCCGGAGTAAATTTATCAAGCTGTATGACATCAGCCCCTGCCCGGGCAATTTTTAGCGCGTCATCAAAGTTTTCCGCTTCAATCGTTATCGGCTTGCCTCCGGCGAGTGATTTCCTTTCTTTAAGACGCTTCTCCAGATTTTCCAGCCCACCCAGGAAATTGCAATGATCCCTGAATACCAGGATGGATTCGGAAAGCCCCAACCGGTGAATACTCGCCCCTCCTGCCTGTACAGCCTTAACAGCAAGTTTACGGGTACCCGGTATGGTTTTCCGGGTTGTGCTCACCACAATTTCTTTGTTGACTTCGTGTGCCTTTTCAACCAGCATCCTTGTCCGGGTGGCTATACCCGAAGCATAGCGCAGCATGTTTTCCACTGTTCGTGAAATGGCAAAAAGTGTCCCCGACAGACCTTCTCCTTCAAGAAACTTCACATCCTTTTCAAGATGCTCACCACTGGGCGTGAAAAGCGTGGTTTGAATATTGGTGCGCTGGAATACTTTCATCACCTCTTCAGAACCACAGATCACTGTTGATTCACGCGTTGTAAAAACAATTTTGGCAGGCTTGTTTTCAAGCCGCAGCAATGAGGTGGTCAGATCAAAATACTGCACATCTTCTGTCAGCAATTGATCAATCTCCTGATCGGTGAAGTAAATCATATGTTTTATTTTACGTTAATTATTCGTGAGCGATAGTTATGTAACCAATTCCATTACTTTACTTGCCCGGTATGAATACAAAAAAACTACATGTCACACTGAGACCTCGATTGTAATAAATTACAATTTAATAAAAAAGTGACACAAAGCACACAGCCTTACTATCCAATTTGTTTCTGGTGTTCATATAAACTACAAATTTGGAATCATTTCATTTA
>JAFGOR010000239.1 GCA_016926375.1 Bacteroidales bacterium | reverse complement strand
TCACGCTTTGAACACGGTACTCCAGGTGACAGTCAATCCGTTTGAACTGAACCTGTTAATTGCCATTGTGGTCATTCTGGCGTTGCTGCTCTTATCAGCACTCGTTTCAGGTTCTGAAGCAGCTATATTTTCATTATCTCCTGCTGAGGTCAGCAAGATAAAAAGCTCCATGTCAAAGCAAAGCAGAACCCTGAACAGACTCCTCGGAATGCCCGAAAAACTCCTGGCTACCATTCTGGTTACCAACAACCTGTTAAATATTGGTATCATCGTTATTTCTGCTTATGTAAGTTCTTCCGTGTTTAACTTCTCCAATGCCGAGGTATTGGGTTTCGTAATTGAAGTTGTGGTGATTACGCTGGTAATTGTGTTTTTTGGAGAGATTCTCCCCAAAATTTATTCCATTCGCTATTCAGGGAAGGTGGCCCGCTTTATGGCCATTCCACTGGAAATAGCTGAAAAGTTCTGCCGGCCGGTTAATTTTTTGCTCATTCATTCAACTTCCTGGCTGCAGGACAAATTTTCGGTTCAGAACAGACCCATATCCATGGATGTGTTGTCTGATGCACTGGATCTTACCGAGCAGGGGATCAGTGAAGACAAAAACATCCTCGAAGGCATTGTCAAGTTTGGAAATATTGATGCCCGTGAGATTATGACGCCCCGCGTTGATGTAGCAGGTGTGTCCACGCAGGTCAGGTTTAAAAAACTAATCAGCTTTATTGTGGATTCAGGCTATTCAAGAATGCCGGTTTATGCTCAGGACCTGGATAATATTAAAGGCATCATTTATATCAAAGATCTACTCCCGTTCCTGGATAAGCCCGACTCATTCAACTGGCAGTCGCTCATGCGCCCTGCGTATTACATTCCCGAGAATAAAAAGATTGACGACCTGCTTACTGAGTTTCAGACAACTAAAATTCACATGGCTGTTGTTATTGATGAATATGGCGGAACGTTAGGTATCATTACCCTTGAGGATATCCTTGAAGAAATTGTTGGTGAAATTGAAGATGAGTCTGACAACGAAGAACTGTCATATAAGAAATTAGATGAGTTTAATTTCCTGTTTGAAGGAAAAACTTTACTCAACGACTTCGTCAAGGTTTTCGACCTGGAGCAGGATGCATTTGACGAAGTTAAAGGTGAGGCAGATACACTGGCCGGTCTCATTTTGGAGCTGAAAGGTGAACTGCCTAAAAGAAATGATGTGATCAACTGCAGGGGTATGGTATTAACAATACGCTCTGTTGATCAGCGGCGAATCAGGCAAATACAGGTTACTTTGAAGGACAAAAACAAAGCGGATGAGAAAAAAAACTAAGATTCTGATACAATTTTGCATCACGTCATTTGTTCTTGCAAGCATGCTCCTGCTGCTGCCTGCCTGCAAAAAGAACTATACCCCCAAGCCCAAAAGCTATTTCAGAATTGATTTTCCCGATAAGAAATATGTCACCTACACGTCTCCTGAATGTGCCTACAACTTTCAGGTTCCTGAATATGCCAGTGTAATTCCTTTCAAAGGACAAACAACCGAACCCTGCTGGATTGATGTGGAATTCCCGGGTTATAAAGGCGTAATTCACATTACCTACAAGCGGATGAATAAAGATGAACTGGCCGCTCATGCCGGGGACATAAGAACCCTGGCTTACAAGCACATCATCAAAGCTGATGACATCATTGAAAAAGCTTTTTCATTCCCCGACCGCCAGGTGCATGGAATGCTTTATGATATCAGGGGTAACACGGCTTCTTCATTAAGCTTTTTTGTAACCGACAGCACAAGCAACTTTTTAAGCGGTTCGTTGTATTTTAATGTAGTTCCCAATAAGGATTCACTGGCTCCGGTTATACGTTTCTTTACGGCCGATGTGATGCACCTTATTGAAACCTTCAAGTGGAATTAAAACCTAATGCTGCAATCCTATGGCTGTCATCATGAATGAGCATTTAGTATGCGGCTGTCAACTGGCTATCTGGAAGATTACCGAGGACTATAACACCCTGTTGTCGCGGATCACATTAACCCGCGCAGAGCTCGATATGCTCGAAAGAATCACTCACATGCCCCGCAAGATTGAATGGCTCAGTGTCAGGGTGCTGCTGAACGAAATGACCGACAAGGAATTGTCTATTTATTATAATGAGAACAGGAAGCCTTTCATTAAAGGGAATTCTTATTATATCAGCATATCTCACTCGCGCGATCTGACCTCTATTTTACTGAGCCGTGAAAGAAAAGTAGGCATCGACCTCGAATATATGTCGCACCGCATCGGCAGCATCTCCAACAGGTTCATCAATGAAAGCGAGGTGATAACCGGTGATGAAGAAACGAGAAAATACCATTTATATATACATTGGTGCGCCAAGGAAGCCCTCTATAAAATCTGTGACAAGCAGGACATCAATTTCAGGGATAACCTCACCATTGAGCCTTTTCAACCTTCGGAGAAAGGCGAACTACGTGGCCGGGTTCAAAACCGAACCAGGAACGAGATATTCCTGATGAATTACTTCACCCTGGGCAATTATGTAGTGGTATGGACTTATAAATAAACCAACAGATCAGCCTGAATACGAAATCATGGATTCTACAATTTATCATTCACTGTTTACGGGAAATAAGAAAATTTTTGCGCTGCTCATCGATCCTGAAAAACTACCTGCTGACCAGGTTGAAAAAACCGCCGATGCTGCTTCTCAGGCAGGTGTTGATGTAATCCTGGTTGGTGGAAGCCTTATTTCGCATCCCATTGATGATACGCTGGAAGCCATTAAACGCGTATGCCAGTTGCCGGTTGTGCTGTTCCCCGGAAACCTGCTTCAACTCAGTACCAGGGCTGACGGCGTACTGCTACTCTCCCTGATTTCGGGACGAAATTCCGAATATCTGATTGGTAATCATGTGCTGGCATCTCAGTTTTTGAAAAGGTCGGGACTTGAAATCATTCCTACCGGCTATATCCTGGTTGACGGACATGCGCTGTCATCGGTTGAATATATGAGCAACACCCGGCCCATACCTTCGGAAAAACCCGATATCGTGGTGGCTACTGCACTGGCAGGTGAACAGCTCGGGCTGAAGCTTATTTACCTCGAAGCAGGAAGCGGCGCCAGCGAGCGCATCCGTGAGAATATCATCACCCGGGTCAGGGAAAACATTACTGTGCCGCTCATCGTTGGCGGAGGCATCCGAACACCCCAGGATATCCGCCTTTTGTATCGTGCCGGTGCCAACGGCGTTGTTGTGGGAACCGCTGTTGAGGATGATTACAGGGCACTTTTTTCACTTGCTGCCGTCAAAAAAGAATTCAAATAACTTTCATCCGGTATTTTTATTCGTTCATCAACATTACTTTTCGTTTCACAGAATATTGTGAACAAACAGAACCTGCCTGCGTATCCATACACAGAAAGCAACAAACAAAAAAGCAAATAAAGAACACTTACGTACAGCATATAAAATTTTGCCCAAGTTGGTTTAGTTAGTAGTTTTGTTTAATGTGAAAAAAGATCGTCAACGGACGGTCTTTTTTCTTTATATCATGTTTTGCCTATCTTTGCGCTGTACAACATTTCTTCTCATGAGTGCGCCGGAAAAGATCAGGATTGATAAGTGGCTTTGGGCTGTGCGAATCTTTAAAACCCGCAGTCTGGCCACCGAGGCGTGCAAAAAGGGCAGGGTCATTATCAACAACACGGAAATCAAACCCTCACACGAGGTTAAAATTGGGGAAACCATCTTTGTCAGAAAACTTCCGGTTGTGTATACAATAAGGGTAATTGCACTTACCCACAACCGGCTTCCTGCCCAGCGTGTCAGGGAATTCATGGAAGACCTGACGTCGCCTGAAGAACTGGAAAAGCTTAAAATCAATGATGCTGCCTTCTTCAAACGCGACAGGGGAGCCGGAAGACCCACAAAAAAGGAAAGAAGATTAATGGATGATATCATTAACAGCGATTTTT
>JAFGOR010000238.1 GCA_016926375.1 Bacteroidales bacterium | reverse complement strand
TGAAGATTGCCGACCTGAGAAACCTGATGGGCATAGTTAACCAGGAACCCATTTTATTTAACGACACCTTTTATAACAATATAGCCTTTGGTGTTGAAAGCACCACCATGGAGGAAGTGGTAAATGCCGCCCGTGTTGCCCATGCTCACGAATTCATTGAGGCTGCCGAAGGTGGCTATCAGGCTACCATAGGCGACAGGGGAAGCAAGCTTTCGGGAGGTCAGCGGCAACGCCTGAGCATCGCCCGTGCGGTTTTAAAGAATCCGCCCATTCTCATTCTTGATGAAGCCACATCATCGCTGGATACAGAATCGGAGAAACTGGTTCAGGATGCGCTGAACAAGCTGATGGAAAACCGCACTTCAATTGTGATTGCGCACCGGCTTTCAACTATTGTGCATGCTGATGAAATTTTTGTGCTTCACAATGGTACCATTGTTGAACACGGAACGCACGAGCAATTGCTGGCTGCCCATGGTGAGTACCAGAAGTTCTATAACATGCAGTACTTTAGCTGACAATACCTTCGTAGAGTTTTTTTGTGTTGGCGATCATATTTTCAACTGAGAAAATCCGTTTCATGCGATCAAAGGCTTCATCAGCATAAATCTGTCGCAATTGCTGGTTTTCAGCAAGCCGTGTGATGGCATCTGCCAGTGCGGCCGGATTTGCTTTCTTCACCGTCAGCCCCGACTTTTCATGTGCTACCAGTTCAGCAAGGCCTCCCACGTTTGAAACCACGCAGGGCACTTTCAGACACATGGCCTCCATTACACTCCGGCTGAGGCTTTCACTGAGCGAAGGCTGGACATAAAGGTCGCAGGCGGCAATTACTTCATAAACATCCCTGCGGTAGCCCAGGGTGTGGATTCTGTCCCTGAGCGGACTGGCATCAATAAGGCGCCTGAAACCGGCTGATTCCATACCCTGTCCGATTAAAACAAGGTGCAGGGGCAGATTGGTATCCATCAGGTGTGTGGCTTTCAAAAGATAGGGAACACCCTTTACTTTGCGCACATTGGCCACACAGCCAACAATTATAGCATTGTGGGGTATACCCAGGGATTCGCGTGAAACAGGGCGGGTATTGCTGAACCATTCAGAATCCATTCCTTTGTGGATCATCACAGCTTTTGTTGAACCCGGAAACAATTGCTTTTTTACATGTTGCAGCACATAGTTTGAATTGCAAACCAGGTAATTGATCCGGGGATTCAGATGCGACAACCAGGCAGTGGGGTCGTACCAGTATAAGCCAGCTGCCCCCCTGTATGCAATTACCTTCACCGGCTTTCCTAAAGCTGCAAGAGAACCATTCACAATAGCCTTGGTGTTGAACAGGTGGATGATGTCGTAGTGCTGTTTTGTGATCTCATTTCTGATGAGCCTGACCGATTCAGGACTGAACTTGCGGACCGGGTGGGCAGGAATCACCCTGATACCCAGATCATCAAAGATTTTCACATAGGGAGAGCCGGAAGGTATCATCACATCAACCCGGAAGCCACAGTTGTGCAGCCCTTTAACCAGTTCGATATCGGGTTTGTAGGGTGCACTTTCAGTTATGCTGCTTATAATAAGAACCCTGGTGGCCATGGATGTATGCTGTTAATTTTTCAGGAAGATCTCATAGGCTTCCTGCTGTATAGCTTTACCCTTTTGTATTAATGAATCGGTAATTGCTCCTTTATTCAGGATGACTTTTTCGAGGTCGTTGTCATAAACAAACTTTACGGAATCCGACATGAATCCGAATCCATTGTTGAATTCGTAGAACGCAAATTGGTGTGTTGACCTGAAAATATTCCTGCTCAGCGGATATTGTTCAGCCGGAATCTGAAGCTGATGGAGCAGTGAGCTGGCCAGGTCAGCCTGTGCCATATAGGTGGTAATTACAGTATCCTTTATTATTGCACCGCCTGTCCACACCATGGGTATCCTGTATTTTTCGGGATAATATACAATGGTATTTCCCGGGAATTTGCTGCCATGGTCTGCCTGAAAGATGATCAGTGTGTTTTTCCACCAGGAACTTTGCTTTGCCTTTTGAATAAAATCGCCAATGCAACTGTCGACGTAATAAGCCGAACTGCTTACTTTGGTGTCAATGGTGCTTCTGCCGAACTTTGGTGGTATGGGCACGTCAAAGGGCTCGTGATGGCTTAATGTAAGCAGTACTTTGAAAAAAGGACGGGTTTCCTGGTTGCATTCTTCAATGAGCCGGTTGAATGTGTGCTGGTCATGAACTCCCCAGCGACCTGTTCTCAAAGATTTGTTGAAGTCGGTTATTTCAATGATCTCCTGAAATCTGCCGTTAACCAGGTATGAGCGTATGTTGGCAAAGTCCACATCACCGCCATACATGAAAGAAGTCTGGTAGCCTGCCTGAGCCAGGTCGCGCGAAATAATACCCAGCTTTTGTGTTTTGTTGGGGAATTTGATGATGGAAATTTTGCCCAACGCAGGGTATCCGCTCAGGATGGAAACCAGGCTTTTATCGGTACGTGAATCGCTGGCAAAGTAATTAGAGAACAGAACGCCTTCGTTACAAAGCCTGTTGAATTGGGGCGTTACACCGGGTAGTCCGCCCAGGGGCTCCACCAGTTTGGCTGTAAAGCTTTCAAGAACAACCAGGATGATGTTGGGTTTGTTGTGATTCAGCAGCCGGGTGCCCGGGTTGGTTTCGGCATACAGGGCGCTGAGACCTTCATGGTTTGCCTTGTCGTCCTGAAAACGAAACGGGTTGGGCTGGTCCTTCTTTTCCAGCAAGGAATGCATGGTATTCCACAACACGTTAATTGCGGCATGATTCGGATAGGGGTCGGGATGAAAATAAACTCGCGAAACACTGATGGCGGCAATGCCGGTTCCTCCTCTTATGGCCACAAACAGCAAAGGAAAAACAAGCAAGAAAACAGGGATTCCTTTCCATCGTGGTTTTTCAGATTGCACAAGGTGAATGGCGATAAGCTTTTGATAGGCATTGAACAACAGGAATACAAATACCACCAGGGAAGCAACAAGGATAACAATCATGCCCCATGATGTGGATGCCAGCATTTCGCGCGGCTTTCCGAGAAATCTCAGGGCCGTGTTGTCCAACCGTATGCCCCAATATTTATATATTTCGAGGTCAACCAGGATGGCAATTACAAGCGGAATCAATGCAATCAGCGTATAGGTTCCGATTATCCGGGAGGTCAGTTTTCCCCCGGCGTATACCGTAAATAACAAAACAAGGAGCGGGAAGAGCACCAGGTAGCTGCTTGCCGAAAGGTCAAGCATAAAACCGTGTATGAAGATACCGGCAATATCTGATACACTGAGGGTGGCTGTCAGGTTGATATGGTAAAGCAGGAATACCAGCTTGGCCAGAAAGAAGATGCACAGCCAGTAAATGTAGTACAGCAAAAAGAATTTTATCCTTGAACCCATATGCCGGTATTGAGAAAACGTCAAAGGTATGAAATTAATATCAAGGCACTATCTGGTATTGGTCAGGACACGATCAGCATGATGGTGTATCCGATGAACAGAAGGAAAAGTGCGCCTCCCTGCCAGCGTTGGATAACGGCTTTCTTCCCGGTGTATGTAAAAAGAAGCAGCAGCACTGTTCCTCCAATCAGAAAGGTGATGTCGGTGTTGAATGTCAATTGGTAAGGAAGTGGTTGCAGGAGGGCAGAGGTGGCCAGAACCAGGAAAATGTTGAAAATGTTTGAACCCACCACATTCCCCACAGCAATATCTGCATTCTTCCTGTAGGCGGCAACGGCCGATGTGGCCAGTTCCGGAAGTGAAGTTCCTGCAGCAACTATGGTGAGGCCTATAATTCGTTCACTGATACCCAGTGCATGTGCAATATCAACGGCATTGTTAACCGAAAGGGTGCCGCCAATCACCAATCCTGCCAGTCCGGTCAGAATTAACAACAAGGACTTCCAAAGACCGTAGGTTTTCTTATCTGTTGCCATATCCTGGTTGTCATTTTTCATATTGCGAAAAACATAAAACAGGAAAATGGCAAAGAAAGCCAGCAGGATGAGTCCGTCGATAAAGCCGATTCGGTTATCACGGTTAGCTGTATAAAGGTGGTCATTGGCCAGCAGCATCACCATGAATGCTGCAATGATGGTATAGGGTATTTCCTTGACAATGGTGGAGTGTTGAACTACTATGGGTGTGATAAGAGCAGCAACTCCCAGGATGAGAAAAAGGTTAAAGATATTGCTGCCAATAACATTGCCAATGGCAACGTCGTTCTGACCTTTCATGGCAGCTATAACACTCACTACCATCTCGGGAGTTGAGGTTCCCATGGCTACAATGGTGAGTCCGATTACCAGTTCGCTGATGTTAAAACGTCGGGCCAGTGAAGAGGACCCGAGTACCAGAAAATCGGCACCTTTAATCAGCAGGGCAAAGCCGGCAAGCAGGAGTATGATATTCAAAAGCATGATTAGTATAAATTGTGGTTACAAGGTGCAAAAATAGAATTTTAAATGGATGATTTATCCTCGTAATAATGCATCTGGGTGATGTATTCGTAAACCCTGCCGGGGAGGAAATGCCTGATGTCATGTTTTGATCTGAGGGCTTCCCTGATAAAGGTAGAAGAAATCTCCATCTGAGGCGCATCGGCAATCAGGATGTTGGGATGTTTGTCAGGTTCAACCGGGTAGCCCGGCCGGGGATAAATGTAGCGTTTGTATTGCGCTTCGATGATTTTGTAATTTTTCCATTTTTGAAATGTAGGCAGTCCGTCTGAACCCATGATCAATACGAACTCGGTGGCCGGATGCAGTTCTTTGAGCCAGGTTAGCGTATCAATGGTATAAGATGGTTTGGGCATTCGGAATTCAATATCACAAACCCTGAACCGGTCGTCGTTTTCCACGGCAATTTCCAGCATGGATCTTCTTTTGTGGTCTTCAAGGAGTGAGGCTTGCTTTTTCAGGGGGTTTAGCGGACTGATTACAAACCAGAGCTGGTCGAGATCGGTGAATTCGATCATGTAATTGGCAATGGCCAGGTGACCTATATGTACGGGGTTGAACGAGCCGAAATAAAGACCGGTTTTCATAGCTGAACAGGCAGGTTCAAAAAGTCAGACACCAGCTTTTCAGTTTCTTTCAGTGCATCTTCCAGCTTGTCGTTAATCACAATCACATCAAATTTTCGCGCGTATTTCATTTCCAGGGAGGCTTTGTTGATCCGGTTCCGGATTTTGTCCTCCGGCTCGGTTCCGCGGGTTTCCAAACGCTGTTTCAGTACTTCAACCGAGGGCGGCATGATAAAAACAGCAAGTGCCTGATTGGTAAATTTACTTTTCAGGTTCAGCCCGCCCATGACGTCCACGTCAAACAACACATGGCGATCGAGGTCCCAGATACTTTCTACTTCCGACTTCAGTGTGCCGTAGTAATTGTTTTTATAAACCTCTTCCCATTCCACAAAGGCGTTTTCGTCGATCAGGTCTTTAAAGCGGGCAACGGATAAGAAATGATAATCGCGCCCGTCGACCTCTCCGTTGCGCATGGGCCGTGTGCAGGCTGATACTGAAAATGAAAGCCGGAAAGCAGGAATACCCAGCAAATGCCTGACGATGGTTGTTTTTCCGGCTCCTGAGGGGGCCGAAATGATAACAGCTTTTCCGCTCATACCGTTATAAAACGTTCATCAATTGTTCTTTGATCTTTTCGAGCTCATCTTTCATCAGCACCACCAGCTTCTGAATTCCGGAGTGATTTGCTTTGGAGCCAATGGTATTGATTTCCCGGCCTATTTCCTGGGCTACAAAACCCAGTTTGCGGCCTACCTGGTCGGTTTCTTTCATCACTTCCACAAAGTATTTGCAATGATGTTTCAACCGGGTCTTTTCTTCAGAAATATCCAGCTTTTCCAGAAAGTAAATAAGTTCCTGTTCGTACCGGTTTTTGTCAATACTTTCCTGGGGAATAAACTCAAGCAGGGAACTTTCCAGTTTGTTTCTGATGGCTTGGGTGCGCTCTTTTTCAAGAGGTCCAACCTGTTCCAGGTAGGTTTCAATTATTCCGATGCGCGAAGCAACATCATTTGCAAGTGCAAGTCCTTCGGTGTTGCGGAACTTCTCAAGTTCATCAATGGCCTGAGCAAGGGTCTGCATCAGTTTTTTTGCTTCTTCAGGATCAACCAGTTCCTTATCGTTGTTCAGTGATTCAGGTAACCGCAAGATGGTTTGCAATACAGGCTCGCTATTGCTGATTCCAATTTCGCCAATGATCTCCGTTAATTGCCGGTAATAATCCTTAACCACGGCGCTGTTGATTTGTGTAGCCTGTTTGCCTTCCTTATACTCAATGTTAAAGGTTACTTCAATTTTTCCTCGTTTCAGCCTGTTGCCCAGTTCGGTCCGCATATCCATTTCCTTATCGCGGTATGCCGGTGGCATTCTGAAATAAAAATCCAACTGCTTGCTGTTTAACGATTTAATTTCGATTGTGGCTACTTTTTCTCCGAGTTCACAGGTAGCTTTCCCGTATCCGGTCATTGACTGTATCATACACTCCATGTTGTGATGCAAACCTACGTTAATTTTCAATATGATGCAAAGTTACCTGATGTGAAAATCAAGCATTACCCGGCCCTCCAGGGAGGCAACCAGGTGATCGCCCTGTTTAACCGGACCCACTCCGGCCGGTGTGCCGGTAAATATGAGGTCTCCGGTTTTCAGCGTAATAAAGGTTGAAACATAGGCAATGATCTCGTCGAAAGAAAAGATCATGTCTTTTGTATTGCCTTTCTGCACGGTTTTGTCGTTTATTTCAAGCTGAAAATTGAGGGCATTCCTGTCGGGGAGCGTATCCAAAGGTACGAAGATGTTGATCACTGCCGATTGATCAAAGGCCTTGGCTATTTCCCAGGGGTGTCCGGCTTTTTTGCATTCATCCTGCAAATCGCGTGCAGTGAAGTCAATTCCCAGTCCTACTGTTTGGTAATACCTGGAGGCAAACTGCCTTTGAATACTTTTACCCAGGCGTGAAATCTTGAGTACAACCTCTGTTTCGTAATGGACTTCACTTGAGAAATCAGGATAGAAGAAGGGTTTGTTTCTTAACAGAAGAGCGGAATCGGGCTTCATAAAGAAAACCGGCTTTTTGGGCAGCGGATTATTCAGCTCCCTGGCGTGTTCGGAGTAATTCCGGCCAATACAAATGATCTTCATGATGGCGAAGTTTATTTTCCAAAGGCGCTTCTGAGCTTAATGGCAGTCAGCACGTTTTTGGTATGAAGCGGAAACTGTCCGTTCATCATCCATCCGTAATAACCGCTGTCTTTTTTGAGTACTTCTTCCACGCGCTGGCCTTTATATTTACCAAAATTAAAGATTTCATGGCCTTCATCGTCATAAATAATACGGCCAAGAAAATCAGCATTCCGGTTGTGACTTGAATATTTTGAAAGCTCATCAACATCATTGGGCAGGTCGCTATACCTTTCAAGTTGGGCCTTAAGTACCTCGTAGGTAGCCAGGGTATCAGCTTCTGCAGCATGGGCATTTGTCAGGTCCTTGTCGCAGTAAAACTTATACGCAGCGCTCAGTGTCCGCTGTTCTTTTTTGTGAAAGATGACCTGGATGTCAATGAACTTTCTCTTTTTCAGGTCAATATCCACATTGGCGCGCAGAAACTCTTCAGCCAGCAAAGGCAAATCAAACTTGTTGGAATTGTAGCCGGCAAAATCACTTCCTTCAAATACCTGAATTAAACTCTTGGCAATTTCACTGAACCGGGGAGCATCCTTTACATCATCATCTGTTATGCCATGAATGGCAGTAACCTTGGCGGGTATGGGTATCGTCGGGTTTACCCGGATGGTTTTGGATTCCTCTTCGCCATTGGGGTA
>JAFGOR010000237.1 GCA_016926375.1 Bacteroidales bacterium | reverse complement strand
CTTCTCACCTCCACGGCCCCCATTCCAGTGTCATCCGGTCGCGGGTGCGACTTTGTCCGGTTGTGTTGTTCCTTTGCAGGTAACTGATGCCGTCCTTCTCAAAAGTAGTGGTGATGGTTTCCACCGGGTATTTTGCCCGGGGATCCTTATGGTGGTATACAAAGCAAATCGACTGGGTAATGAGCTTGCCTGATTTATCAAAGTAACAGCTTACGTTGCCATCCTGGTTCATTTCAATCATCCGCGCCCAGCTTTCCGTATTGGCCGTATTATTAAATGAAATTGAAGTAAGGTTCTCCTGATCGTCGAATTCAAACGTATAGGTTCCGTCGGAATAATTGTTGACCGGGTCATTCCGGCGCGTCAAACGGTAGGTATTTCCCTCCTTTGAAAAAGTGAAGTTAAGAATACTGCATACCTTGTTGGCTTCATACGCCCGGTAACGCTCGCAGAAGCGGACTTCCTGGTATTTGAATATTTCTCCACCCGGCCCATATTCGTATTGCCTTACCTGAGTGCGGTTCAGAAACAGGGGATCTCCGCGTTGGTTTTTGTTCACCAGCGAAGAAAACTGAACATATTTTTTGATCCTGGCAATTTTTTTATTCCGGTCGAGAAAAACTGAATCCACAGGTGTTTTGTAAAAACTGCCATAGTTGTTATTTTGCACTACTGGCGGCTGCTGAATTACAATAATGTTTCCCGCCCCTCCGTATTCAAAGGAAGCCCTGACCTGGGGTGTACGCACGACTGAGATCTTTCCTGTTTTCTCATTTATGCTGAATCGAACCTGTTTACCTGTAAGCAGGTTCCTCATCCTCCAGGGAACATAAGGATCCCTCACCCCAAAAGGCAGTGTGGTATATATAAAATCACCCAGAGCAGTATCCCCAACCAGGTCAATCTTCATAGCCTTTAAAATAATATCATCTTTGACCGCCCTGAAATATGCCTCAAGCAACACCTGTAATTCATTGCGCAAAAAAGTGACCGAATCGCGCATCCGCTGCTTTCTTTGAATGGAATCCCTGACAAATTGTTCCCTGGCCATTAGGGAATCCCGCACAAAGTTTTCCCGCGCCAGGATGGAATCCCTGACAAATTGTGCTCTCTTTTCAAACCAAATGCTGTCGTGAACTGCTGACCTGATTTCCTGACCTGGCTTTTTTATGGTGTCGGAAGCCTCCTGCCGGGTTGGCTTATAAAGATTACGCCCCTTTAGCGTATCTGTTTGCTGGGAATACACAGAACTTAAGTTTATCTGTAAAAGAAGGATTGTGCCCGACAGCAACATAGTCCTCATTAAAAAACCTGGTTTCATATGGTCATGAATAACAATTATAACACAAGTTAACCATAATTCCCGGAAAAACGATACCCGGCATATAGGTCGTTATAGCCTGTTTTTATTAAACAATTTGTGTCATCGCGGAAGCGAAAATCTGCATCAAAGACTGCGGATTTAAAAAAATAAAGTAACTTTTATGCAGGATTATTTCACATAATCTGATACCTGAATCCTGATGAAAAAGAACCCGAATACCAACCATTTGCCTGCATTGTTGAACAAATATGCTGAATCCGACTATATTTTGCAGCAACGGGCAAAATTCATTTACTATTTGTGCATAATACTTGGTAGCACTGCAATGCTTCTGATAGGCTTCAGACTCCTTTCCGGCTTTATCAGTCCGGTTTTTGACCAATCACTTAAAGTTGTCGTGCTTCCGCTGACTTCCCATATTTTCATAATTCTATTGTGTTTGTGGCTTCTACGCAAGGGATATTACAATTTTACTGCAAACCTGATCCTGTTGTTGATTATGGTAACCAACTGGCTGATTATGTTCTTTGAAAAACAATCGCCGTTAATCATACTGGACAACGTTGTTTATATACTGGCGGTCCTTTCAATGCTTCCTTTGATTTTCACAAGAAGAAAATCAATGATACTGGTTTATACTGCCATTAATATTGTTATCCTTTTTGTTTTCATGCATTACTACAAGTCCCTATCCGGAATAACCAGGGCCGAAATGTGGGATTACCTGGTTGACGTAACAGTTACCATGGCCTTAATAGGAATAGTGGGCTATACTATTTACAACATCAATAAAACAGCCCTGGATAAAGCCGAATCAGACATCAAAAAAAGGATTGATGCTGAAGCAGCCCTGCTTAAAAGTGAGAAAAAATTCAGGGATATGACCGACCTGCTTCCCCAAACTATTTATGAATCCGACCTGAATGGTAAGCTGACCTACATCAACAAAGCAGGTACCAACATGTTCGGATATTCTTTTGATGATGTTGCTGTTGGACTAAATGTGTTCGAAACCATTATTGAAGCGGATCATGAAAGGGTTCGACAAAATATTGGAAAGATCACTAAAGGTGAAAGTACCCACGGCAGCCAGTACTTGGGTAAAAGAAAAGATGGAACCACTTTCCCCATGCAGATATATTCCAGTGTTATTATGGACGGAAACACACCTATGGGTTTCAGAGGGGTAATTTTTGATGTGTCTGACCTAACAAAAGCATATGAGGATTTGCAGAAAAGGGATGAACTTTTCAGAACACTGGTAGATTCAAGTCCGATTGCCATAACATTAAGCGACCTGAACGAAAATATTATACTGGGGAACAAAGCCTTTTACAGAGAAACTGGGTTGACTCCGGAGAAAACAATAGGCAAATGTCCTTGGGAATTGGGGATAAAAGGAAATATAGAAAAAGAGAAATGGATATTGGAACAACTCAAAACAAACGGATATGTTGATAATTTCGAAACAGAAGTATGGTATGCCAACAATGTGAAGCACATCATATACGTTTTTGCAGCCTTGATTGACATCAACAATCAAAAAGTTAACGTCCGTTACAACATCAATGTTACCGAAAAGAAAATGCTCGAAAACCAGATCAGGGAATATACGCTGAAACTCGAAGACCTGGTGAAGGAGCGAACTGCCGCACTGGCATCCACCATGGAAGAGTTGAAATCAACCAATGAGGAATTGCAATCAACCAATGATGAATTGTACCGGCAGCGCGAACAACTCGAAGTGACTTTGTATCAACTCAGAGAAACACAGGAACAACTCATCCAGACTGAAAAAATGGCCTCACTGGGTATATTAACTGCTGGTGTGGCACATGAGATCAACAATCCCATCAATTACATTTGCAACGGCTCAGTGGCCATTGAAAATTACATCAGTGAGCACATTCCGGAACATCTTGAAAACCTGAAACCGCTGTTTGAGGCCATCAATACAGGGGTGGAACGGACTACTGATATCGTAAAGAGCCTGAGCAGCTACAGCCGTAAGGAAAAATTCGCTTTTCACAAGTGCCAGATTCATCAAATCCTCGAGAACTGCCTGACTATACTGTACAATCAGTATAAGAACAGAATCGAAATCAAGAGGGAATTCTGTGAAAATCTGCCTGAAATTCATGCCAACGAAAGCACACTGCATCAGGCTTTTCTGAACATATTAACCAACGCCATCCAGGCAATTGATAACGAAGGGATGATAATCATAAAGACCGAAGCAGAAAAGGAAACCGTTTCTATCAGCATTTCAGACAATGGTAAAGGTGTGAAGGAAGAAGATCTGTCCTATATCTTCGACCCATTCTTTACCACAAAAGATCCGGGAAAAGGAACCGGCCTGGGATTATCCATTGTGCAGCGAATTGTTAAAGAACACCAGGGCAGCATTAATTGTAAATCAAGGTTGAATCACGGAGCAGAATTTATTGTAAATTTACCTGTCAACCCACAATTATGAAATTACCGGTAACCATACTTTACGTTGATGATGAGCCCACCAACCTGATCCTTTTTGAATTGATGTTCAAAAAGAGTTTCAATGTGGTACTGGCCGAATCAGGTTACCAGGGTTTGGAAATATTACAGAACAAACCGGAAATCAAAATTACCATAAGCGACATGAAAATGCCCGGGATGAACGGGATTCAGTTTATTGAGAAAGCAAAGCAAAAATGCCCTGATGTGATTTTTTACATCCTGACCAGTTTCGAAATAACCCCCGAAATCCGTGATTCCATGCAAAAAGGATTGATTGAAAGATACTTTCAGAAACCTTTTAACATGCAGGAAATCAGTAATTCCATTTGCGAAAAACTGGCCATTCATTAGAATCACCGGACCATCTTAATTTTAGCCGCCCAATCAGTTAATGAAGGATTATTACCGTCGGGGAAGCCCGGGAGTTGCAACCTGCCTTTTTTATCTGTCCTGAGTGAAATCTCATTCCCCCATTCACCCTTCACGGTATTATACCACTTCAGCACATACGAAGTATTGGGGATGTATCCGGTGAGTTCAGGCAAAACAGCCTCATTTTCAAAATAAAGCAGGGCAAAATCCTTTTCAGGTGTCCGCATCATATAACTCCACCCGTCGAGTCCCTTTTCAGGCGCTCGCGGTGCTTTCCGGGGTAGTATATCCTGATGGCAGGGTGCCAGAGCCTGGTATTTGTCTCCTTCAGATAAAACAAACTTGTTGAGATGCTGCATATAATAAGCCGACTTGTATTTGAGGGCATCCCAGATGTGCGGGCGCATACCCTCCGGCTCACCGGTAGTGGTTATGTCATAGGCTGCTGTGCCGTGAACGTGACCCGACAGGCCACCCGAAAGCACCGAACCGTACATTTGTGCCCGTGAGAAGTAATTGTCGCGTTCCGAATCTGCCGGTGGCCGCTCACCATTGGGCATGTTGATCTCATGATCCCAACCGGTATAATAGGGCTCAAAATTAATGGCCGGATAAGCCGGCACCAGGTTAAACAGCGTGTCAAGAGCCCCTGAAACACGGTGATCGCGGGGCTTGTTGCCAACACTGTGCATGGTAAGCCACGGACATTGTCTGTCGTGACCAAACTGCGTATAGGTGGAATTGTTGATCAGTGTGGTATGGGGCTGGCCAAAAGGCATCGGGCCATATTTATTGAGGTGATAGGTCAGTGCTTCATTGAATTCGTCAGCTGTAAGGCTGTATTCTTTGGGAATCCAGTCGAGGTGTATACCGCTGAAAAAGATATTGTAAGCACCATAACGCGAAATCAGGTACTGAACATACCGGGCATAGGTTTCATTGAAATCGAAATATGCCTTCCAGGTAGGACATATATCCCTGCGCACCGTTTCAATCAGGGGAACAAAGCCCTGGTCCGAAAGGTATTGCATTTTCTTATCCAGACTCCGGAAATACCCGGGAATGATTTGGTTGAAATCGGCTACACCCGGATGGTCTTTAGACATATGAAACGGCAGGTTTCCAAATTCATCCCGCATGTCTTTGGAAGTCATCTTACCTCCCGCTACCAGGTATTCAAACTTCTCCCAGGCATTTCTCACATATATGCCGTTCTTATCGGCATAGGTGTTGGCATTGCTGTCCGACTCCCAGTTGGGAAAGCTGGCTATCATACTTACCGAGTTAAATCCCTGCATTTTGCGAAAAGTCACCGCATCTTCAAATCCGATACCGGGGGCGGGCACATAATCTGCTGCCGGGGTAATACCCCTGAACGGCAAGCGCCAGGTAGCACCTGCCAGCCAGGTATCTCCAACCATGAAAAACGGGGTACCATCGGCATACTGAAGTGCATGTCCGTTGGATGAAGGCCTTACAAAGCCTCTCCTGTTCGGATTCGCGGCAATTTCCTGATCGGTCCAGTTAATGGCTTCGAATGAGCCCGACTGATTGCTGAGTCCCTTGTCATCCGGCTGGTTCGAACCGCTTTTCCATTCCCATGTACCGGAAGTGGTAGCAACAATGCGGACTTTGTAGCTATTCCCGCCATCCCAGAAAGCATAGATTCGTTTTGAAAAGCCGGGGCCCTTCAGATCAACCCAGCAGGTCACATCGGTATAATAATTGGCATATTGCTTTTCAGCCTGAAGCAGTACTTCCTGCATTTCCCATACGTGTGTCTTTTTGCTTTCCTGGGATGTTACGGATTCCGTGAGGAGTGCGGAACAGGTAACAGCAAATACAATCGCAACCAACCGGATCGTTCTTTTCATGATCATTTGTTTTGTTTATAACGACTCTAAATTTAAGTATTCTGATTGAATTCTCAACTGTCCTGCCGGAAAGCCATCGACTTATGAATTGCTGGCGCCCCTTTAGGCATACGTATCAACTTATTTTTATAAAGACCTATATGTCAATGGCATAAGAATGGGGTTTTAATCGCGTAACGATTCAATGTGAATAGCACCGGGTGGAACCCGGCGTTACTAAAACTTGCCGGCTGTCTTTAGCCAAGAGAAAAAAGATGGGCATGAAGATTATATTTTTTCAATAGCCCCTGGCTTCAGCCAGGGGAATACAATTAGGCATAGACCCCTCTCTCCCGCTGCATGCAGGGCACTGCCACTGGCACGGCTGTGCATGCAGCGGAATAATATAGTGGGTTATGTTTTCCCTGAT
>JAFGOR010000236.1 GCA_016926375.1 Bacteroidales bacterium | reverse complement strand
ATCAGCGGAAGCTATGATTCGGTTATGTTCACCCCGACCGTTTCTGCACAAACCTTTGTCATTGCCTCCATTGAAGATGACAGCAGTTGTTTTGCCAACCCAGACCTTTTTGTAGCGGTTAATCCTGCCACCATACATGAAGTGCCTGTTGCCAATGCAGGCACTGACAGCGCAGTTTGCAGCAACAGGTATGTACTTGCTGCCGTAATGGATGTTGCCGGATCAACAGGCTTGTGGACAGCAACAGGAGCAGTGTTTGACGATGCCTCTTCGGAGAACAGCGAGGTTATTGTTGATGCCTACGGCCCTAATGTATTCACATGGACCGAAACCAACTGGCGTTGTACCGACACGGATGAGGTTGAGGTCATTTTCTATGAACCTCCGGCAACACCGGATGCCGGTCCCGATCAGGTTCTTGATTTCACCTATACCACTACACTGGCGGCAATGCCTGCTACGGCCGGAAATGGTAAGTGGTCTGTCATATCAGGTTCGGCAGCGTTTGATGATGAGGCAATTCCCACTGCTGTTGTCAGCGAGCTTTCAAAGAATACAATGCTCAAATGGACTATAACCAATGGCAATTGTGAGGCGGTTGCTGACAGCATGAACATCAGCATCACACCCCTGAATATCGTAAAAGCTTTTACGCCGAATGACGACGAATTCAATCCTTATTTCAGAATTGGTGCGGAGTATGCCGAAAAAATCACGCTGAAAGTGTTTAACAGTGCGGGAGTACTGGTTTTTGAATCAGACAATTATGATTCAGGTGATGACAACCGCTGGTATGGAGAAAACAACAACGGAGTAGAGTTACCCGAGGGTACTTATTTCTATATTGCCAACATCAAGGTTGCCGGCAGGCAACAGGAAGTTCAGTTCAGGTCATTTGTAGAAATCATCAGATAGATGCGCAGATTTTTATTCATATTGTTTATTTTAAGTTTTGTATCAGTGCTGAATGCCCAGGAAAAGGCACTTCTTTACAGTCATTATTCTTTCAACGGATTAGCTGTTAATCCGGCCTATGCAGGCAGCAGGGATATGCTCAGCGTAAGCCTGTCGCACCGTAACCAATGGATGGGCTTTGAGGGTGCCCCTGCATATAACATTGTGGGCGTGCACACTCCTTATAAGAATACCCGGATGGGACTTGGTTTGCTGGTGATGAACGAAAGCATTGGCCTGCGCAAATACACAGGCATCTATGTGAACTATGCGCACCGGATTCAGATGGGGCGGGGTAAGCTGGCATTGGGACTGAAAGGCGGGGTGGGAACCGGCAATTATGACCAGGTTGATCTGGGCAATGATCCTCATTTCAATGACAATTCCTATAGCTACCTGCTTCCCAATTTTGGCGTAGGCGCCTATTATTATACCAACAGGTTTTATGCAGGCCTCTCTGTCCCCCTGTTGCTGGGTTACAAATCCAACAATTCGGGTGAGATTATTACCCGTCATTCGTTTGAACAATACGCCTATTATGTGACGGCCGGATACAAAATAGACCTGACTTCCGACTGGCAGGCTCAACCTGCAGGACTGATGGTATATGAAAAAGCTGGCGGATTGATCGCCGATCTGGGAGTCAGTGTGATGTACAAAGACGCACTCAGGGCAGGGGTATCCTATCGTACCAAACAAGCCATTGTGATGCTGGTTGATTACAAAATCACTTACCAGCTCAGGGCGGGTATTGCCTATGATTACGGAATCAATGAACTGAATTCCTATAACAGGAACTCGATTGAGGTTGCCCTGGAATACAATTTCGGATACAGGGTAAAGGCTGTTAATCCAACGATATTTTAACCGCAGATGGGTTCATACAAAAATATAGGCATTGTGTTTCTCCTGGTTATTACCGGTACCTTATTGTACGGCCAGGATGACTATAAAGTGAAAAGACTGCCGTTCAACACCCGATCGAGGGAAATGGCACCTGCCTTTTTTGGGAACGGATTGGTATTCTGTTCCGATAAAAGGAATGATGTGTTGATGAGCTATCATGATGCGGACAACAATCCACTGACCAATCTTTATTTTGCCGAACAGCGAAAACCCGGTAAGTTTGAAATTCCCCGGTTGCTGGCCAAAGAGCTTACCACCTTCCTGTTTGAAGGCCCCTGCGCATTCAGCAGGGACGGAAAAACCATTTATTTCACACGCACAATTGACGTTTCATCAAAATTCAGCAACCGGCAGAGAAAGGATACCACATTCGGGATATTCAGCGCTGAACTGGTGAACGGACAATGGGCCAACCTGAGCCAGTTTAACTTTAACAGTTCGGCATACAACACGGGTTATCCTTACCTTACCGATGACGGAAGACAGCTCTATTTTTGCTCCGATGCCCCGGGTGGATTGGGAGGATTTGATATTTATGTTGCAAACCTTAAGAATGGCCGGTGGAGCACACCTGAAAATCTGGGTACTGCAGTGAATACCCCAAAAAACGAAGTGTTTCCTTTTCTCCACAGAGACGGCAGGCTCTATTTTGCATCCCGGGGCCATAAACAGGGCACAGATTTGGACATTTATTATACCATTAATCTGGAAGACCAATGGCAAAAACCGGTGCGCATGGATGCCCCGATAAACTCAGCAAATGACGACTACGGGCTTATTCTGAATGCAGATGCAGACACAGGTTATTTTGTAACCGACCGTGAAGGATCAGCAGATGTTTTTTCGGTTTATTCCACTTTACCGGTGCTTGTTGGTTGTGTTGAGCAGATAGAAGAGGAATTCTGCTACGTGTTTTATGAACCCAACAACAATGAAATTGATACCACAGCATTTGCTTACGAATGGGATTTGGGTGACGGAAGTGTTATCAGGGCATTGAAGGCGGAACATTGCTTTGCCAGGCCGGATACTTATATTGTTCAGTTAAACATTGTGGATAAACTGACAAAAGACGTTATGCTGAGTCAGGCTACCTATGAACTGGTTATTGAGCAGGTTCAGCAGGCTTATGTGTCTGCGCCGGATACAGTATTCGTTGGTCAGGAATTTGAACTGAATGGTACAAAAACCTTTCTGAAAGACTTTACCATCAGCGGATATAACTGGGATTTCGGTGACGGATCCAGGGCCTCGGGTATTGCAGTAAAACACAGGTACCTTTTTCCCGGAACCTACCAGGTAAAGCTGGGTGTAACGGGTCAGCATACCGGCACAGCAACTTCAGATCAAAAGAACTGCGTTTCAAAGAAAATTGTAGTTGTGAATCAAAAGGAATAATCCCTTTCTGTTGGTTTTGTCAAGTAAAATGAACCTAATCCCAATTTTTAACGTATAGCATTTAAGTTTATCAAACCAAAATCTGATTGCTGAACCATGAAATATTTTATTTGCGCTTTATCGGCTGTAATAATTGCGATGGGTGCTGCTGAGGCACAGCCGGTACCGGCAGGAGATGAAAATATACCTTATTTGATGACCTTTGGTCCCAAATCCGGAACCTCCTGGGGAGATGACGATTTTTCCCAAACTTTCTTCTTTCTCATTCCGAAGAGTTTTTCCCAACCCGTGTATATCCGGGTTTATGATCCGGACGTAAGTGGCACCACAGATGAGCTGAATGGCATTTTCGACACCCGGATGAACTATTCCATTTACGGGGGAAGGGAAAGCTACAGCGGCAAGGATGCACAGGAAACGCAACCTGTTGGAAATTACAAAAGCGGAAATCTTCTGGCTGCCAAATCCTTTGGCAACCAGCCTGAATACGATAACAAATGGTATACCTTCGGGCCTTTCAATCCCACAGAGGGAGAATTGATACAAAAATTCAACGGCTACATATTTAAGGTAATCTGCGATGGACTCTCCGGTGACGACGGTAACCTGTACCGTTTCTACCTTTCAACCAAACCCGGTGAGAATAAGCCGATAGAAGGGGCCAATGCTTTTGCTTACGAGTATTCTTTCCGCATGCATGATAACCCCATGGAAGTGTCGCATATCTATCCCTATGTGGACGACAGAACCATATCGGTAAAGCTTTCCAACTTCGACTGGGATTCCGACGGATTTATCCGAACCGTATCGGTTGCACGTAAGGGTCAGTTGAGCAAGGTTTCTGCAGAGGATAACTGGATTGAGGATGAGTTCAAAATCTTTGATGAGGAAAAGAACACCTCACTGGATATACAGTTTATCAAGCGGAAGACACCCGCTGTTAAAAACAACAACGTGGTGGTTAATGTCCGCAACCAGTATGGTGAATTGCTGCCATTCTATGTAATTCCGATAGGGGGCGTTCCGAAATACAAACCGGATATT
>JAFGOR010000235.1 GCA_016926375.1 Bacteroidales bacterium | reverse complement strand
TCATGGTAAATAAACATCTTACAACTTATAACATCTTCATTATTAACGATAAATGAGCATTAGCTTGACGGCTATGCCTCCAAAGGGCCTGCCTGCCGCCTGCCTGCCGCCTGCCTGCCGGTAGGCAGGGTAGGCAGGGTAGGCAGGGGATAACGCATTTTCAAAACTCATCTCAAATTAATAACGTGAGTGCCTTGTTCTATAGAATAATTTCTTAGCTTGACGGCTATGGGTTGCTGCCGTAACCGTCAAAGCTAAGCATTTGATCAATTGCTTACGCCTCTTGCCGGCAGGCAGGGGCGTAAGCTTTTCTTAGCTCGACGACTGTGGCAGCAATCTCACTCTTCTTCGGAATTCTTGTTCCGAAGCATTACCAGGTCGGATACCACCACTTCGGTATAATAACATTTTTTACCATCCTTGTCATCATACGTCCTGTGGGTAAGCTTTCCCTCAACGGCAATTTCACTGCCCTTGATCAGATACTTTTCGGCTATTTTGGCCAGGTTGCCCCAGGCTACCAGGTTATGCCACTGCGTTTCGGTGATTTTTTTGCCGTTCGCGTCAGCGTATGAATCTTTGGTAGCCAGGGAAAAGCGTGCCATTGCTTTGCCGTTGTCGAAGGTCCGGATTTCCGGATTCTGACCGAGATTACCGATCAGCTGAACTTTGTTGCGTAGTGTGTTCATAATTACTAAATTTAAGGGTTGAAAACTGGTTAAGTAAACAATTGGTTGATTTGATGAACCAAAGTAACACACAATCAATCAGCAGAGTCGGTTATTAATTGCTTACTGTCATTTGTAACCGGGTATAGTCGTTTGTACCTGCGTACAAACGGGTATCCGGCAGAAAAACAAATAGATACCTATGGAAAAAACCTGCCTTGAATGCGGCGAATTATTGCATGGTCGGACCGATAAGAAGTTTTGTTCCGACGCCTGCAGAAACACTTATAACAACAGGTTAAAAAGTGTTGCAGGCAGCCTTTATGTCAGGAAGATCAACGGCATCCTGAAGAGAAACCGGAATATCATGGCTGAACTGAATCCGGAAGGCAAAATCCGGATTCACAAATCAAGGTTGATTAAGAAGGGTTTTGATTTTGGTTTCCTGACGCATTTGTATACCACCAAGACAGGAACGGTGTATTATTTTTGTTACGACCAGGGCTATCTGCCCCTGGAGAACGATTTTTACATGCTGGTGAGCAGAAAGGAGTACTAGAATACCTCTGCAACTGCAGCCAGTTCTTCAATGGGAGCCACAGAATTGGGGAGAACATTGCGGGGGACCTTATTGCCGAACCTGCTGATGGCAAGATATCGTTTACAGGTCTTGTATTTTTTGTTTCCTTGCAGGCAATACAGGCTACGGTAAGTTAATCCTACCATTTCGCTATGGATGACGTTGTTCTGGTAAACCGGACAATCGTCAATATTCGGGCAATGCAGTGAGGCTTCCATAGGTTTTATTTTACTTGTGTTAAATACCAGATAGTTCTTTATAATTAAACCGGGCGTTTTTCAATCGTTCTTCAAAGAGATGCCCTTTCATCAGGGTATCTTCGTCATCATTCTCGAAGGCCCAATGTACTATAAATTCATTTACATTCCTGTTGTTGTCGAAAACTTTTAATAAGTCGAGCAATTTCTTGGAGGAGGAGGTGTTGAAATAATCCAACTCAAAATTGAAATTCACAGCAGGCGCATTTAGTGATGAAGCCCAATCTATAAGTGGTTGATAGAACGACACGGCATCCAGCATGAGCGATCTCCCCTTGATGGAGAGGTTGCCATCGGCTTCAAAAACAACCTGAGGCGAATAATTTGTAGGTTCAATGATTACTGAGTTCATGCTGTTCATCCAAATTCACAGACAATATTATGAAATTACCGGATTAATAGTTTTTTTTTCTGATGAACCGGGGGAAATTGATGACAATACGAACTGATTTGTTGAGGAATGGAATATCCTTAAAAAAAAGAGGCGCCATATGATGCGCCTCTGTGAAGTTGTTATGATGAAGTGTATCGTTACTTCTTCAGCAGATCCCTGATTTCTGTAAGCAGTTTTTCTTCCTTAGTAGGATCGGGAGGCAAGGTAGGCGCCTCTTCTTCCTTCTTTTTCATCTTATTCATGGCTCTGATCATCATGAAAATGGCAAATGCAATGATCAGAAAATCGATGAACGTTTGTATGAACATCCCGTAATTCAGGGTAACTGCTTCAATGGCATTCCCGGCCTCATCCATGCCGGCTGCCTTTAGGTTGAGTTTCAGATCGGTAAAATTTACACCGCCCAGCAACAAACCCAGGGGTGGCATAATCACGTCGTTTACCAGTGAGCTGATTATTTTTCCGAAAGCACCGCCGATAATGATACCAACAGCCATATCCACCATGTTTCCTTTAATGGCGAATTGTTTGAATTCCTCTACAATTTTCATAGGTTATGGATTAAAGGTTAAAAATTCATGGAAAAGCCAATGGCCAATACTTCCTTAAACTGCACTTTGGATTTGTAGCTCTTCATAACGCCGTCTTCTTCCTTGGCAATGGCTACGTCGTGGTCGTACAACAGATGTGTCGACAAGGTAGCCGAGATGAGCTTGTTCACTTTCATCGAAAGCAATGATTCCCAGCTTACATCTATGTTACCGAAATCCTTCAGATAATTTGAAAAAAGATCCAGTTTGGTCTGGAAGGTAATGTTTTCCATCACATCTTTTTTCATAAATGCCCTGAGGTATCCTCCGAGTTCGCTTTTGGTGTTATCACCGGGATCGACGCCGAAAGCTCCTGCCTGAGAAAGAACATCGTCATTAACAATGGTGAGTTTATAGGTAATGGGTGCGAAGAATATGGTGAAATTGTCACTGGGTTTATAATCTAGTCCGAGAGCTCCCAGAAAATAGCCCGGTGCCAGAAATCGTGAAATTTTATCGCTGTCGTTCGGATAGTTGTATCCGTCGGTAATCTGGGTCTTGAAATTCATCAGTGCGGCATAGTAAAGTTTATCGGTTGCCTTGAGTCCGAACTTTGAAGTGAAATCAATGCGGTCATCGGTTTTCCACCAGTCCTGTTCTTTTTGTTTGAGTGTTCCATATCCCAGGTCGAGATAATTTTCCCACAAACTTTTGTCTTTCTTATTGTGCGCGTAAAGGCTCAGTAAACCTCCGATGGCTATTGAACTCTGACCTCCGGCAGCCCAGTTGGTTAATGAAGTCTGTGCGGAATTGATGTTGATTACCCCGCCTTTTTTCCATCCTAGCAAGGTGTCCTCCTTTTGAGTTTTTAATAGCTTCTCTCCTTCTGTTACCTGTCCGAATGCAGCAATAACCGCTACAAGCAGCAAAGTTGTTAAAAATACTTTTTTCATAATCAGAGTTTGGTTGAATTTAAAACATGATTGAACTAACTAAACAGAAATATCCTGTAAAACAAATTTATTAAAAAACCACATATTAACAAATCTGAATATTTCCATTAAAAAATACCATACATCAACCTGCCCATGGCAAGGTATATTGACAGGCCGATGATGTCGTTGGTGGTGGTAATAAACGGACCGGTAGCCAATGCCGGATCAATATTGAATTTGTGCAGGGCCAGCGGAACAAACGTACCGAAAACCGATGCAAAAAGGATTACTGAGAAAAGCGCAACGCTTACTGTAATTGTCAGAGCAAAGGAATCGCTGAAAGCCAGGTTGTATAAAAATATAAGCCCCGAAAGAATAATGCCGTTAATGAGTGCCACTGTAACCTCCTTCATCAGTTTTCCCGCGATTCCCTGGAGATCAATGGTGCCGGCTGCTATGCCCTGCACCACTATCGAAGATGATTGCACACCCGCATTTCCACCCATAGCACCAATGAGCGGGAAAAACAGTGCCATTTCGGGCGAAATCTTCAATTCGCTTTCATGCATGCTGATCACCATCGACCCCAGTATACCTCCGGTGAGGCCAATGACCAGCCAGGGAAGCCGGGCCCTTGTGAGTAGAAAAACATTATCGGAATGTTCCACATCTTCGGTAATACCCGATATCATCTGGTAATCTTTTTCTGCTTCTTCCTTAATGACATCTACCACGTCATCAATGGTGATGCGGCCTACCAGCCGGCCTATGGTATCGGTAACAGGAAGGGTGATCAGGTCATATTTCTTCATGATGTTGGCCACCTCTTCAGAAGGCGTATCTGTTTTAACCGAGATGATGTCGGTTTTCATGATGTTTTTTATCCGTGAGGCGGGTCGCGAAATCAGTAGTCTCTTGAAAGAAACCATTCCGTTCAGTAAATTGTCGTCGTCTACCGCATAAACCGTATAAAACTCAATTACATCGCTTGCCTGTTTCCGGATTTCACGAATGCACTTAGCTACATCCCAGTTTTCGTTAACTTTCAATAACTCCTTGGCCATCAGGCCACCGGCAGTATCTTCATCGTAACTGAGCAGATCTGCAATATCACCTGCCTGCTCAACATCCTCAAGATTCTGAAGTACCTCTTCCTGTTTTTCTTCGGATAATTCGCTCAGAAAGTCAGCAGCATCATCCGATTCCATATTGTCGATTACCTTACGGGCAATCTCCTCTCCGGGCATTTCTTCGATATACTGCTCTCGTTCATCTTCAGGCAATTCCACAAGCACGTCCGCCGATTTTTCACTGTCGAGCAGGTAATAAAGAAACTGCGATTCATCGGGTTCGAGTTCACTGAAGATTTCAGCTATGTCAGCCGGATGCAGCGGGTTGATCTTTTCAAGTGCTGCTGCATCATCTTTTTTTTCGATCAGCAGTTTGAGATCGTCGATATACTCCCGGGTAAGTTCAAAAGGCATAGATACGTAATTTAAAGAGGTTAATCATTCTCTGTTTTTGAACCGGATGTCTGCTGCCCGATCAACAGGGCAAGTTTCATAAATTCATCAACTCCCAGTTGTTCAGGACGCTTCTGAAAAACCGGGTCTGATGTATCGAAATTTAGCAACATGCTCTTTAATGAATTGCGCAGTGTTTTTCGGCGCTGGTTAAACCCTGTTTTTACAACCTTTTTGAAGAATTCATCGGAACACTCAAGTTGCTTCCGGTTATTTCTTTTCAACCTGATTACAGCGGACTGCACTTTGGGTGGCGGATTGAAAACCTGGGGCGGAACAGTGAACAGGTATTCAATTTCAAAATACGCCTGAAGCAGCACACTCAGTATGCCGTATTCCTTTGAGCCCGGAGGAGAAGCTATGCGGGCTGCCACCTCTTTTTGTATCATGCAAACGGTTTCGATTACCAGGTCGCGCGATTCCAGTATCTTAAAAAAGAGCTGACTGGAAATATTGTACGGGAAATTGCCGATAACCGCAAAAGGTTTGCTGAACACCTGATCCATTTCCAGGTCAAGTACATCTTTGGAAATAATCTGATCACCGATATCCGGGAATCTTTCAATGAGATAGGCTACTGAAACCCTGTCTATTTCAACGAAACGCAGGTTTCTGTTGCTGTTTTCCAGCAGGAACTCAGTAAGAACACCCATGCCCGGGCCAATTTCGAGGACACTGTCGTAATCCTTCCAGCTGAGGCTGTTCACTATCTTAAGTGCAATATTTTTGTCTGTCAGAAAATGCTGACCAAGGCCTTTCTTGGGTTTTACCGGAATCACAAACAGTATGTTTTTATACAAAAATATCTAAATTCGGGGTTTCATATGACGTTTTATGCATTATAATTTCGATGAGGTTATACCCCGTGAGGGAACAGGGAGTGTTAAGCACGACCTGAAAAAGGCCCTGTTCCATAGTGAAAGTGTTATCCCCATGTGGGTGGCGGATATGGACTTCAAAACGCCCGATTTTGTTATCGGCGCCATTCAGAAGCGGCTGGAACATGAAATCCTGGGTTATACCCATATCAAACCTTCATTCTATGAGTCCATTGTGAACTGGAATAAGCGCCGTCACAACTGGATCATCAAGCCGGAATGGATCTGCTTTTCACCGGGTGTTGTTCCTGCATTGAATATGCTGGTAATGGCTTTTTCCAGTCCGGGCGACAGCATCATCATTCAACCCCCGGTATATTTCCCATTCTTCACGGCAGTGAAAAACCATGGCAGAAATCTCATCATGAATCCGCTTGCATACCGGAACGGAGAATATGAAATGGATTTCGCTGACCTCGAGGCTAAAATTGATAACAACACACGAATGCTGATTCTCTGCAGCCCCCATAATCCCACAGGTAACGTCTGGTCATCCGAAATACTGTTGAAGCTGGCTGAGATCTGCCTGAAAAACAACATATTGATAGTTTCTGATGAGATTCATGCCGACCTGGTTTATAGAGGTTACAGGCACGTACCTACGGCAAGCTTGTCTGATGAACTGGCCGCAAACACAATCACCTGCATGGCGCCGAGTAAAACTTTCAATATTGCCGGGTTGTCCACTTCGTACCTTGTAATTCCCAACGAACTGTACAGAAAACGGTATGAGAAAGTTCTCGATGAAGTGCATGTGGGGGAGGGTAACATTTTTGGATTTGTGGCCGCCGAGGCGGCCTACAATCATGGCGATAACTGGCTGAACCAGGCGATGGAATACCTTGAGGACAATCGGAATTTTCTTATCGATTTTATAGAAAAGCATATTCCGGCTATCCGGGTTATCATTCCGCAGGCAACCTATTTGGTTTGGCTCGATTGCAGCGGCCTGGGGTTAGAACCGGACGCCCTTAAAAAGTTCATGATCCATGAAGCAGGCCTTGGATTGAATGACGGGCCTCAGTTTGGCCCCGGGGGCGAAGGCTTTCAGCGCATCAATATTGCATGCCCACGGCAGGTATTGCAAGAAGCCCTGAAAAAATTGAAGGGATCCGTCGATAAGTATTTCACGAAATAAGGAACTTTTTTCTTAAAATGAAGTAAGAGTAGTAGATCAAATAACTATAAATTTTCACTAATTTAGTTTTGACTTATTAGGAATCAAATCAGTAATTACCATGAGACTTAAAATAGCCGCCAAAATCGGACTGGGATTTGGTATCATAACCATTGCTGTAATCGTTAATGCCTGGGTTACCAGCAGAACGCTGGAAAGAAGCCGGAATATCAACGAGAAGATCATGAATGTGTATACACCTTCAGAAGCGTTTATTTCGGATTTGTACACCCGGATAAGCGATTCCCGTATGCTGATCAAGTCGTGGGTTTCTATCGATCACATCTCGGATACTCCGGATAAACTTAAACTGAAGGCCCTGCATGCTTCCGACTACAAAGCGGTTATGGATACGCTGAAACATTTGAGTGTTTACTGGGATAGCCTTCAGTTCAGGCAGTCACTTTATCACATCGACTCGCTCATCGTGGATTCACTGTTCCCCAAACACCAATACATTATGGAGCAGTTGAATTCTCTTGAAAAATATGACGATACCTTTGTGGTTTTTGAGGTTACGCCCATGACCGAAGAGGGTGGTGAAGTAATGGTGCTTACACACAGTGCGCTGGCACAAATCGAAAAGTTAAGGCTGAGCCAGAAAGCGGTTGTGGAACAAGGACGACAGCAGATGTTGTCTACCTTTAACCGTTTTCAGAACTGGATCTTCATCATGGGACTGATCCTCGTCGTGGGCGCCATTGTTATAGGAATATTTACAATTAATTCACTTGCCATACCCATTAACCATACCAAAAACATCCTGCTTTCAATGGGCAGGGGTGTATTACCCAAGGAAAAACTTACGGAAGGGAGTGATGAACTCGGACAAATGGCAAAAGCATTGAACATGCTGGTTCAGGGTCTTACCAATATCTTTAACTTCTCTCTTCAGATTGGGAAAGGTGATTTCAATACGCATTTTGAACCACTGAGCGAAGAAGATGTCTTGGGCCATTCACTGCTTGACATGCGCAACGAATTGAAAAAGGCCGCCGAGGAAGAAACCCGGCGCAAGGAAGAAGACGAGCAACGCAACTGGGCTGCCCAGGGTGTGGCCAAGTTCAGCGATATATTAAGGAAAAATACAGACGAACTGGATGAACTTTCCTATAACATCATCAGCAACCTGGTTAAGTACACCAATTCCAACCAGGGTGGTATTTATATTGTAAACGACAACGACAAGAGCAACCTGTTCATCGAAATGAAAGCCAGTTATGCTTATGACCGGCGAAAATTCGTTACCAAGCGGATTGAAGTTGGTGAGGGCCTGGTAGGCAGGTGTTACCAGGAAAAGGAAAAGATATATCTGACCGATATCCCCCATGATTATATGAAAATTACATCAGGACTTGGGGAGGAAAGCCCGCGTGCTTTGCTGATTGTGCCCCTGGTATACAACGATGTGATTTATGGATTGGTGGAGATAGCCTCATTTATTGAATATCCTGCTCATGTGATTGAATTTATTGAAAGAATCGGAGAAAGCATAGCCGCTACCATTTCATCAAGTAAAGCTCAGATACAAACTGCTTTGCTTTTGGAACAATCGCAGCAACAGGCTGAAGAAATGTCCTCGCAGGAAGAAGAAATGCGCCAGAATATGGAAGAACTCAGGGCAACACAGGAACAATCAGCCCGGCGTGAGGAAGAGCTCCAGCAGGAAGTCAATGAATTGCGCAAACGTTTGAAGGAATCAAATTAGTACAGATATTTTTAATGCAACCTACATTACTTATTCTTGCTGCCGGAATGGGCAGCCGTTACGGAGGTTTGAAGCAGGTAGACCGTTTTGGTCCTGCTGGAGAAACCATAGTGGAATATTCGATATACGATGCCCTGAGAGCAGGTTTTGATAAAATCGTTCTGGTTGTAAGACGCGAGTTTGTCAATGATTTCAGGGAAATGGTGCTGAAACGTGCCATGAACAAAGCCGACATTAGTTTTGTATACCAGGATCTGCAAAAGCTTCCTGAAGGTTTTGAACTTCCACCCGACAGGGTAAAACCATGGGGAACAGGCCATGCAGTGATGATGGCTGAACAGGAAATCACAGCACCTTTTGCTGTGATCAATGCCGATGACTTTTATGGTGCCGAATCTTACAGGATTATGTATGATTTCCTCAGTAAACCTTCACCAGGAAAAATCGAAGAATATTACCTGATGGGTTACCGGCTGGATAATACGCTTTCCGAATCGGGATCAGTTTCCAGGGGCGTTTGCCGGGTTGACCGGGAGGGTTATCTGACGGCTATACATGAACACAAAAAAATAGCCAGGGAAGGTAACTCCATTTCCGGTGAAATGGACGGCAGCCCACGAATTACCTTTACCGGAGACGAGCAGGTATCGATGAACCTGATCGGATTCCGCCCCTCCATGTTTAACCATTTAAGAAGGCTGTTCGTTACTTTTCTCAAACAACAAATCACTGAAAATACAGCTGAGTTCTATATTCCCTTTGCCATGAACGAAGTAATCAGGTCGGGCCAGGCTTGTGTTAAGGTGTTGCAAACGCCTGAAAAATGGTTCGGGGTTACCTACCGCGAAGACCGGGATATGGTTGTAAACAGCCTCAGAAAATTAGTCGATCAGGGCAAGTATCCACCCGATCTTTGGGTATGAACAGTTCAATCAATTTGCTACAAAAGATATGAGCGTTGTAAGATTCGGAGTTTCGCTTGAAAAGGAAACCATGGACAAGCTCGACAGCTATGTGAGCGACAATAATTTTCCCAATCGCTCGCAGGCAATTCGGAACCTGATTGAGAAGTATGCCGTGGAACAGAAATGGCAATGCGACAACCTGGTTGCCGGGGCCATCGTAATCGTTTATGATCATCACAAAAGGAATATTGATAACGAAATCAACGAGGTGCAACATGAGTACCACCACCTGATCATCTCTTCACAACATGTTCATTTGAGCCACGAAACCTGCCTGGAAACCATTGTGGTAAAAGGTAAAGCGTCTGAACTCACCCTGCTGGCGGATAAGATTATTTCTCTTAAGGGGATCCACCACGGCAAACTGATCATGACCAGAACCTGAAGGGTCCCGCAATTATAACAAGGCCACAGGAAGATATGCTAAATGCTGTTTCCTTTAAATACTTTTGATTTGCGAATATCAATCAATCTACCATAGAACATAATCTTAGCGGCATCGGGTCCACTTAATACTGCTTGAGTTGAACCATTGGGGTTGACGGTAAGAACGATGTCATAATAGCCAGCACGGGTAAAATAAACTGATAGATTGATAGAATATAGCTGTTGATTTTTACCAAATCTCTTTAATTCCCACTTGTTTATTAAACCGTCGGCTGTAATACCTCCGAGTCCGTTAGAGCCGAACATTACGGTATTTGGAGCTATCTGAATAATGATTCTTGATGAATCAACTCTAATAAAATTCAATTGACCATTAACTATTACCCGCCTTCCCGTCTGGGTACTAATATAATCAGCTTCAAGAACAAACTTTTTTTGTTGTATCATTTTGTCCACTAACCTTGCAGTTTCTACTTTTTCTGCCTTTTGTTTTTCCTGCTTTTGTTCCTTGGTCAGTTTCTGCGGCATTTTCTTGTCCAGTTGTTTTTCAACCTGCGAATATCCGTGTATTGCAGTTAAACAGAAGATGATGAAGACGATATATTTTTTCATAGGAATAAGCATGTAAATTAATCAGTATATAATGCTCAAAATATGTGCCACTTATATGTCTGAAGCAATTATCAGATACAGGTTATTCTTTAAATTTCCTTAAATTTGTGACCCGCATAATAATTCACCATGGCAGATTTGATTCATCTACTCCCCGATTCAGTGGCAAACCAGATAGCTGCCGGTGAGGTGGTGCAACGTCCGGCGTCGGTTGTCAAGGAGTTGGTTGAGAATTCCATAGATGCAGGATCCGGCATGGTAAGGGTAATTGTCAGGGATGGCGGTAAGACGCTGATCCAGATAATCGACAATGGCTGTGGCATGTCGGATACCGATGCACGAATGAGTTTCGAGCGACATGCTACTTCCAAAATCAGGGAGGCTGGCGATCTGTTTGCCATCAGAACGCTTGGTTTCAGGGGCGAGGCCCTGGCATCGGTAGCTTCTGTGGCACAGGTAGTGTTGCGTACCCGGAAACCCAAAAATGAACTGGGTACTGAAATTGTTATCTCGGGGTCTGTTGTGGAATCGCAGGAGGCTGTAAATTGTTCGCCGGGAAGCAGTTTTACAATTAAAAACCTGTTTTATAATGTTCCTGCACGACGGAAGTTCCTGAAAACAAACAATGCCGAATTCAAACACATCATTTACGAATTTCAACGAATTGCCCTGGCCAATCCCGATGTGGAGTTCATGCTTGAACACAACGATGACGAAGTATATAACCTGCCCCGAACCAGCCTGAAACAGCGCATCATTCATCTATTTGGAAAGAATATCAACCAGAACCTGACCAATATCGATACGGAAACCAGCCTGGTTAACATATCGGGATTCATTGGCAAGCCGGAATACGCCAGGCGCACTCCGGGCGAGCAGTTCTTTTTCATCAACAAGCGGTTCATGAAGCATCCTTATTTTCATAAAGCGGTTTTGTCAGCTTATGAAAAAATCCTGGCCCCCGATACCATTCCTTCCTATTTTATTTTTCTGGAGGCAGATCCCGATACCATTGATATCAACATTCATCCGACCAAAACGGAAATCAAATTTGAGAACGAACCTGCCATTTTCCAGATTCTTACCGCAGCCACGCGCGAAGCGTTGGGCCGGTTCAACCTGTTGCCCTCTATTGATTTCAATACGGAAAGTGCCATGGAATTCCCTGTATTCCGCCAGGACGATCCGATACGCGTTCCGGAAATTTCTTATAACCGGAATTACAATCCCTTTGATGAGGAATACAAAATACCCGGACGAAACAACGGGCGGGAGCAGGATAACCTGAAGAACTGGGACGCGCTCTACAACCAGGAGGGCTTTAGTGCCGGGAATCAGGGCCAGGCGTCAACCCCCATGCCGCAGCAATCTTTGCAGATGAATGGCGCCACCAGTCATGATATGCTGATTCAATTGAAGAACAGATATATTCTTACCCCGGTTAAATCGGGTCTGATGATGATCGATCAACGCAGGGCCCATGAACGGATCCTTTATGAACACTATATCCGTTCTTTTGCCATGAATTATCCTGTGGCGCAGCGTACGCTTTTTCCTGAAACAGTTGAAATGGACCCGGCCGATTACATGATGATCCGGGAAATTCTGGATGACTTGCACACCATTGGTTTCGATGTCCGCGATTTTGGCTCAAATTCGGTAGTAATCAGCGGCTATCCTGCCGATACCCACAACGATCATCCGAAGGAGCTGCTGGAATCGTTCCTGGAAGTATATAAAAGCACAGAGGGCGATATCAAGGCCAATGTCAGGGAAAGAATTGCCAGGTCAATGGCAGTTGCCGGCTCGGTCCGCTACGGGGAAACACTTTCAACTGCGCTCATGCAGGAATTGGTAGACAGCCTCTTTGCCTGCGAAAGCCCGGGCTATTCTCCTTCGGGCAAACCCGTTGTGGTGATCATGGGGATTGATGAGCTGGAGAAGAGGTTTAAGTAGAGCCAGAAACCAAGAACAAAGAGCCAAGAACCTAGAACCTAGAACCTAGAACCCAATAACCAACAGCTTGCTCTATCTTAATTTGCAGTAGGAATCCACACCTTCATTTTGCCAACACCCCGGTTCGACCATAAATAATAGGGTATCAGGTTCAATTCTGTTTTTCCGGAGCCGGCTTTAATGGCATTGAACTTTTCCGTATGCACTGTTCTTTCTTCGGTTTTAAATGCCACATTTTCCGGAATGGTTAATTTGTCCAGGTTGAGATTGTCAGCTTCTTCGGCACAATATACCAGGGGTCCGTATTCAATGGCCACCTTACCTGCATTCTCCGGCACCATGTTGCTGGTAACTACCTGGCGAACAGCCATGGGTATCACAAGCTCAATTTGATCACCTTTGGCCCATTCCCTGGAAATTTCCGCATAGCCTTTTTTCAGGTCTGTTTTCAATTCATTTCCATTTATAAGCAACACCACTTTTTCGATTTGGCTGTCAGCATAGCTGTATAAATTTCCCGGTACAGCCTGGTTTTGCGACCAGCCCGGTATTCGAAGCCTGATGGTAAATACCGCTTTTTGAGCTGGATTCACTTCCAGCGAAACACTTCCTTTCCAGGGATAATCGGTGCGCTGGATAATTTCTGCCTGGTTTGAGCCAACCTGAACCTGTGCATGGTTCGACATAAACAGGTTAACATACAGGGTATCCCGGTTGGTGGCATAAATCAAACCGGGTATCGAAGGAAGAAAACGGATCATGTTGGTGGGACAACAGGAACAGTCGAACCACGCCGAACGTGTGCAGGCACCCATATTGAAAGTGAATTTGCCGTCGCTTTCCAGCGGGTTCGGGTAAAAGAAATTCTTACCGTCGAGCGAAATGCCGGCTATTAAACCGTTATACAGCGTGCGTTCAATAATGTCGTAGTATTTTGAATCGCCGGTGAGCTGAAATAAACGTTGGTTCCAGTATACACTGCCAATGGCAGCACAGGTTTCGTTGTATGCCGTAAGGTTCGGAAGTTCGTAATTGTCGCCAAATGCTTCCTTGCCATGTTTTGATCCCACACCGCCCGTGATGTACATTTTATTGTTCACCACGTTGTCCCATATTTTCATTACTGCATTATAGTATGCTTTATCGCCACAGATGGCCGCAATATCGGTCATGCCGGCATACATGTACTCTGCCCTTACTGCATGGCCGACTGCTTCGGCCTGCTGCACAACAGGCAGGTGATCCTGGCTGTATTCGCCATACAGCTTGTGTGTTGCCGAATCACCCCGCCACTCCAGGAAGTCCCTGGCCAGTTCAAGGTATTCCTTTTTTCCGGTAATATGATACAGCCTGATCAGACCGGTTTCTACTATCTGGTGCCCGGGGGGAATCTGTAGTTTTCCCGGGCCAAAATTGGCCACCAGCAAATCGGCATTTTTCAGCGCGATATCCAGGAAGTTTCTTTTTCCGGTTGCCTGATAATGGGCTGCAGCAGCCTCAAACAGGTGGCCGCTATTGTACAGTTCGTGATTGGTTTCCTCGTGTCCCCAGCGCTCTTCTGAAGGATTCGCCCAGCTGGCAGGAGGTTTGAGCCGGTCAATGGTAAACCAGGTGGTAATGTATCCGTCGGGCTCCTGGCCAATTTTGATGATGGAAATTATGGAATCCAGATAGGCGTCCAGCACCGGATTGGGTTTGCTGATCAGCGTATAGGAAGCCCCTTCAATAATTTTATACAAATCGGTATCGTCAAAGGGCATCTTGCCTTTTACGGATCCTTGTTTTTTGCCTCCGGCAATCAGAAAGTTTTCCATGCGGCCTTCCTTATCGCATTTCTCAAATGCATACTGAATGGTGGTATCCTGGATTACAGATATTTTGGGCAGCCAGAAATCATCATTGATAACCACATCTTTAATATTCACCGGCGTGATCGGGTAGTCTGCCAGTTTGGCTTTTTCTTTACTGCAGCCGGTAATTGCTGCTACTGTTATCAGCAAAAAAAATACGCTCTTCATGTCATTCAATATTTCGACTAAAATAGTGAATTTCCTGCTGCTAAAAACTAACTGCCTGCATCAGTTTTGCATCCACCGTGCATTATCAGTCTTTGTTTGATAGATTTCCTGATCAAAAATACTTGTTTTCAGCAGGTAGAAATCAATTGCTTCATCGTATCCTGCTATACGGGAATCGTTAATTGCATCTGCGTTAATATTCCTGGCGCCAGTTAACAAATCACTTACCGTTATGTTGTCAGATATCACATAAAGCAGTTCATCCGGAAATTCAGGCAGGGTAGCGTCAATTCCGCGGGGAGCATAAATTGTCCATGTGTTGGAGGCGTTAAAGTCTATTTTCGTCTTCAATACATCAAAAGCATCTCCTTCAGTTTCAACAATGGGCATCTGACCGTCAGCAGGAGTGATACTGAGGCCTGCATCCAGAAATACACAGTCTGTTACTACTATGTTGTCATAGAAATAATTGGTTCGCATTCCTTCAGATCCGCCATTTTTAAAAGTGCGGATGTCCGTACTGAAATTAACCATCTGGGGCAGCCCAATGGGAACAAAAACATCTACATGATCACCTGAGAATATGGATTCATTTATGTAATCCAGTCCGAATATTTCAATAGTACCTGCACTACCGTATGCTTCAACAGTGATACTTTTAGAAATAGCAGGGTCTTTAGGGAAGGAGTATTTGGTCATGCCGGCATTCAATCCGCTGAGTGATACAGTGTATGCACTTACGTCGGGAATGGTATCCAGCTTATATCCGGCAGCACTCCCATTTTGAAGACATACATAGAACAACGAGCCGGTTTGATATTCCGGGAAACAGGCCGGATATTCAAGGGTATTGTAGGTGTGACTGTGTGAAGGACGAAGGTAGGTTCTTGAAGCCACATCAAAGTCAGGTATGTCTGAAAAACTAATAATTGCCTCTCTGACCGCTGATTTGGAAGATGTTGTTCCGGTTCCAAAGAGTGACTCGTAATAAGCTTTAAAATGGATCTCCTTTCCCGGCGCAATCTCGTAATAGCTGTATATTTTCCAGCTTTCAGGTGATATTTTATTCAGAAAGAGGAAGTGCAGGTTAACCACATCACCCTTTATAACTTTACCCCGCTTGATTACCAGAGTCTCACCTTCAGGTATCTCCATGTAAACAGGAATGGATTCCTCATTATCGGTTACCACAAAAATCCGGTAATTGAACAGGCCACTGCAGTCGGAAGCATTAATGGTAACAAGAGTTTCTTCGGGGTCGTAGACTTTTTCAGATTCATTTTCATCGCAACGAATACATAACATGGTCAACGCAACGGTTAACAACAGAATTTGTGTTTTCATTTCTTTTAAGTTTGATAACAGATGATTTACGGCAATTTAATATTTTTTGGGAAGAACCAACCATTTCCGGGCACATAAAGGTTTAAGCAATGGGAAGACTTTGTTATTTATTTAAAAAGTGTTATTAATACCTCAGTCTTTTTCCATCGGTCATGAAATAATACTTGTCTTCGTCAAAACTCGCCGATTTCAGGAGGTAGTATTCTATTGCCTCATTGTAATCAGCAATGCGGGAATCATCCATAGCATCTGCATCAATCAGGTATACATCTGACAGCATGTCGGTAACCGCTAGATTTTCTGCGATTTTATTCAGCAGCTCAGCCGGGAATTCCGGCATAGTGAGGTTGAGTCCCGGAGGGCCAAATACGATCCAATTATTATGCGAATTGAAAACAATTTTTATTTGATAAGCATCAAAAGCTTCATCCTGAGTATTTACAATTGGCATCTGGCCGGCAGTGTGACTTAAGCTGAGATCCGCATTAAGAAAGGAGCAGTCTGTTACAATTACAGTGTCATAATAAATGCTGCATTGAATGCCTTCGTTTTTGTAAGCGTGGATTTCTGACCTGAAATTCAGCATCTGAGGCAATCCGTCCGGAACAAATACGTCGACATAGTCACCGGTAAATATTAATTCATCCGGATAGTCCAGATTGAATATTTCAAAACAACCTTCGCTTCCGTATGCCTTAATGGAAATGAATTTCGGGTAACCGGGATCTTTCTGAAACGAGTATTTGGTCATTGCGGTATTCAATCCGTCGAGTGATACGGTAAATTTGCTTACCTCGGGAACGGTAACCAGCTTGTATCCGGCAGTGCTGCCTTTCTGTAAACAAACATAAAAGCTTTTGCCTGTTTCGAAACTTGGTGAGCAGGGATACTCAAGGCTGCTGTATGTGTGGGCATGAGCGGGCATCATATAAGTTCTTGAAGCCACATCAAAATCGGGTATATCTGAAAAGCTGATATTGGCTAACCCGGAAAATGATGACGTAGTTTCTCCTCCATAAATTGAAAGGTAGAAATCTTTGAAGTTAATTTCCTTTCCCTGGAGAACATCGTAATAGCTGGTTATGTTCCAGATCTCCTGATTGATATTGCTGAAGAAGAAAAAGTGAAGGTTCACCAGGTCGCCCTTAATTTCTTTACCGCGTTTGATCACTAAGGTTTCGCCTTCAATAATCTCAACATGCAACGGATTGGAATCTTTGTTTTCAGCCACCATAAAAACCTGGTAACTGAACAGGTTACTGCATTCTGATGCATCAATTGTGACTACGGTTTCCTCAGGATCATAAACTGTTTCATTTTCATCCTCATCACAGCATACGGTTAAGGCAATAACTGCAGCCAGTAACAGCTGACATTGTGTTTTCATGTTTCCGCGATTAACGTGATTAAACTTGCTATTCACATGCAAGTTAGTGTTTTACTTTCAAATGAATGATACTTTGCGCAACTAAATTTACCCTGGTTTGAAGCAGGGCCGGAGTTTTTTAACTTGAATTATTTCTCCTTATGCAATACTTGTTACAGGTCATCTCAAATCATATTCAAACGGGTTTTCCTGTCTGATGAGGCGCTCAATTAAAGCAAAGCAGAAAATGCATGTATTGCCTGCTGCAGGTCGGTTTTTTAAGGCTTTTTCGTTATTAACGGTGGACAACCACGCCTGCAGAATGGCTTATTATTCGAAATATCCGCTTATTTCAATCACCTGGTCAGATTTGAGGGCGCATATCTCTTCAAGCGTCACACCTTTTTTTATGCAGGCTTCAATGATGCGGTAGCCCGTAAAGTATCCCGTTTTCTGCACAAAACCGGCCGGTGGTGCTGCATCTTCCATCTTATTCCTTAACGATCCGGGCCACCCACCCGCCACCGTTCATCAGCTTCACGGCAAGTTTATCGCCGCTTTTTATTTGTATTACTTCCTTTTTATAATCAGTGGCATCGCGATCGGCATTTACGCCATCCCTGAATATTTCAGCCTGATAGTTGCCCTCCGGCAGGAAAGAAAAGTCAATAGTCAGCTCCCTGGGATTCCAGTTGGTCATGGCGCCCACAAACCAGGTATCACCTTTTTTCCGTGCAACCGATACATATTCAGCAACCTTGCCGTCGAGCGGTATGGTTTCATCAAAGGTGGTTGGTATTTTGGTTATAAAATCGGTACATTCCTGTTCCTTCATGTATACAGTGGGGTTATCCGAAAGCATTTGCAGGGGCACCTCAAATACCACATACATGGCCATTTGGTGCACCCGTGTACCCTTGCTCATGGGCATCGAATTGCTGGGTTTAAAATTGGCCTGCGTTACATTTCTCATGGCTCCCGGCGTATAATCCATCGGGCCTGCCAGGTTTCTGATGAAGGGCAGGGTCACATCATAGCGGGGAACGTCTTCGTCGGCCCATTTTACATTTTCCATTCCCTTCACGCCTTCAAAACCCACCACGTTGGGAAAGGTCCGCTGCAATCCCGTGGGTTTAAATACACCATGATAATCAACCAGCAGGTGATGAGCTGCGGCCTCTTTGGCAATTTCATAAAGCGAGGCAACTGCCAGTTGATCGTCCCGGTCAATGAAATCGATTTTCAGGCCCTTGATCCCCTGGTTTTCAAAAAACGGAAAGGCTTTGGCTTTCTGCCAGGTCACGGCATGCCATGATGCCCAAAGGATCAGACCCACATTTTTTTGTTTTCCATAAGCCACGAGTTCTTCCAGGTCTATTTCCGGAACCGGCTTTGTCAGGTCGGATTCATCAGTCCACCCGGCATCCAGAATGACATAAGGAATCTTATTGCTGGAGGCAAAATCAATATAATACTTGTAGGTAGGCGTGTTGATTCCGGCGCGGAAATCCACATGCGAGATGTTCCAGTCGTTCCACCAGTCCCATGCCACCTGTCCGGTTTTAATCCACGAAATGTCTGCAATACGGCTGGGAGAAGCCAGTTTCTGAACAATATCGCAGTTCAGCAAATCCTTGTCGCTTCTGCTGATGACAACAGCCCGCCAGGGATAATTGCGGTTGCCGGTGGTTTTGGCTATATATTCAGCGCTCCTAACCGGAATAACATTGATGTTGTTATATCCACCCAGCTTTGTCTCAAGCGGGTAAGGTGCAAAAACACCCTTAAATCCCTTACCGGTACTGTTCAAATCCAGGTACATCCCCGGGTAATCTTCCAGATCTGCTTCGAGTATTTCTGCTTTCATGCCCTGCCCCACATCAACCAAAACCGGAAGAAAGGCCAGGGAGTCCTTGGGAAACTGAGACAGGTTGATTTCCCTGTACAGGGCTTCAAATGATGAATTGAATAGTTGTCCGCCCCGGTAATCCCACTGAATGGGAATAAAAGCCTGGTGATCGCTGCTGAAATTGAAATTGGCAGCCTCATTTACAATAATGACTTCTCCTTTCCTTTGGGTAAAGAACCGGTAGGCCACGGCATCATCATAGGCTCTGAAGATGATTCCATATCCTCCCTTGCAGGTTATTGTAAGCTGATTGCATAGGTCTTTGACCACATTCCTCCGGTAGTTGACAGCGGTGAAAGATGAATTGATGCCAGTGGTTCTGGCAGATTGCACTTTCGTCTTTTCACCCAGCACTTCGCCATTTTGTAATTGCAGTGCCATGGCTGAGGGCTCGATAATTTGCCGTCCGTCGCAGTAAACCGACCACTGTATCCGGGCTCCGGTTTCCACATCAACAGAAATGGAACCGTCGGGCGACTTCAATTGATATACCTTTTCCTGCTGTGCCCCTGTTATGAGAGAGCTCATAAGCAATAGTGCGGTCACAATATAATTTTTCATATAGGAAGAAATTAAATATCAGTAACAGAACTTTCAAAGTAGCTTCTTATGGCTGCCGCTATGGTGATTCAGCATCCTGCTGCATGCATTTCCACTATTTTTACAATGGTCTCCACCGCTTTTTCCATGGATTTAACCGGTATGAATTCAAAACGGCTGTGGAAATTATGGCCACCG
>JAFGOR010000234.1 GCA_016926375.1 Bacteroidales bacterium | reverse complement strand
TCAGCATATCCTCCATGCTGTAAACGCCTTTCTTATCCTTTATGAATTCGGCAGCCAACACAGCTCCCAGGGCAAATCCCTTACGGCTTTTTGCTTCATGCATAATTTCAATGCGGTCAACGGGTGAATCCCACGTAACGATGTGGGTGCCAGGCACCTCGTTTTCCCTAACTGCAGTAATTTTCAGTGCTTCCCCCGAAGAAGCGCAGTCAAGTTCCCATTGCTTTTTCCGGTCGACGCCGGCAATGATGTCACTGGCCAGGGTGATGGCTGTTCCGCTGGGCGCATCCAACTTGTGGATGTGATGTATTTCTTTCATCTCAGCATCATAATCCGGTAGTTGATTCATCAGTCGGGCCAGCATTTTGTTGAGGGCAAAAAACACATTCACTCCTACGGAATAGTTTGATGCGTAGAAGAATGTTTGTTTGTTGCCTGTACACCGGCTGCGGATATCGTCGAGCTTGTTGAGCCATCCTGTAGTACCGCAAACAACCGGAATGCCAGCCTCAAAACATTTGAGAATATTGGAATATGCTGTATCCGGCGTGGAGAAATCAATAGCAACATGAGCCTTAGTCAGGTTTTCAACTGTGAATTCATGTTGGTTGTTGATGTCAATGACCAATGTGATTTCATGTTTCCGGTCGAGGGCGATTTTCTCAATTTCCTTGCCCATTTTGCCGTATCCGAGAAGGGCTATTTTCATGGTATGTTTATTTAAAACGCGTAGAGACCCCGCATTCTGCGGGGTCTCTACTAAAATAATATGAAAAAATGAAACTTATTTCACCGAATTCACAACGGCTTCAAAAGCCTCCGGATTGTTCATGGCAAGGTCTGCCAATGCTTTCCGGTTTAAGGCGATGCCCTTTTCATTCAGTTTACCAATAAACTGTGAATACGACATGCCATGCTGCCGGGCGCCAGCATTGATACGGGCAATCCACAACGACCTGAAATCTCTTTTCTTAGCGCGGCGATGGGCATAAGCATAACCCAAACCCTTTTCCCAGGTATTTACAGCTACTGTCCATACATTTCTACGGGCAAGGAAATTACCCTTGGTTTGTTTGAGAATCTTTTTTCTTCTCTGGCGAGAAGCTACTGCATTAACTGATCTTGGCATTTTTTGTTGATTTTTGAATGGTTAGCGTTCCTTTTATCAAGGAAACTTGCTGGCTAATTCACTCGGTTAATACTAATTTACGTTGAAATTAAACGAATATGTTTGCTTAATTGGCCAGTAACAATCTGGCGTTCTTTTCATCCGTTCCTGCAACCAGTGCTGAATAGGTAAGATTCCTCTTCCTCTTGGTTGATTTCTTGGTCAGGATATGCCTTTTGTAAGCATGTTTACGTTTAATTTTTCCTGTTCCGGTAAGATCGTATCTTTTTTTGGCACCGGAATTAGATTTCATTTTCGGCATTCTACTACTTTATATATTGGTTATTACTTGACTTTCTTCGGTAACGGGTTGATCAGCATGATCATTCTTTTACCCTCCAGTTTGGGCATTTGCTCAACCTTGCCTATTTCGGCCAGATCATTGGCAAATCTTTGAAGCAATTGTTCACCATCTTCGTTATATACAATCGATCTTCCTTTGAAAAAAACGTATGCCTTAACTTTGGCACCGTCTTGCAGGAATTTCAAGGCATGTTTCAGTTTAAAATTGTAATCATGATCATCCGTATAAGGGCCGAAACGTATCTCCTTAACAACAATTTTTGTTGTCTTGGACTTCATTTCCTTCTGTTTGCGCTTATGTTGATACAGAAATTTCTGATAATCAATTATCTTACAAACCGGCGGATTGGCACTCGGCGATATTTCCACGAGATCAAGTTCCAATTCTTCGGCCATGCGGATGGCCTCTTTGATCGGAAAGATGCCCGGATTTTCAAGGTTTTCACCCACTACCCTCACCATAGGAGCCTTAATCGCATAATTAATGGCAAACAGAGGTTCCTCAACCCTCCTGGTATCTCTTCTGAAAAATGGTGTTGCTATACTTCGTTCCTCCCTCTTATTAATTTATTGATCTTTTGATCTTTTGATCTGTTGATTTTCAAACCTGCCTACCGGCAGGTAGGATATCAAATTACACTATTCATCTGGTTATTCACTTCATTCTGTATGAAATCCCTGAATGCTTCGATTTTCATTGATCCCTGATCCCCTTCGCCCTGTCTCCTGACCGCTATGGTACCTTCGGCTTCTTCTTTTTCTCCCACGATCAGCAGGTAAGGAATCTTCTTTAACTCGTTGTCCCTGATTTTCTTACCAATCTTTTCATTCCGGGTATCAATCAGGGTGCGAATATCGTAATTATTTAGGAATTTTAAAACTTTTTCCGCATAATCATGGTATTTTTCGCTGATGGGCAAAATGACTACCTGATCAGGTGTCAGCCACAACGGAAATTTTCCGGCTGTATGCTCAATGAGTACGGCAACAAAACGCTCCATGGATCCAAAAGGAGCCCGGTGGATCATCACAGGCCTGTGCTTCTGATCATCACTGCCTGTGTACTCAAGTTCAAATCGCTCGGGCAGGTTGTAATCAACCTGAATGGTTCCCAACTGCCATTTCCGTCCCAACGCATCTTTTACCATAAAATCGAGCTTCGGTCCGTAAAATGCAGCTTCCCCCTTAACCGTGGTGGTTTGCATTCCCCGCTCACGTGTAGCTTCAATGATGGCGGTTTCCGCGCGTTCCCAGTTTTCATCTGACCCTATATACTTTTGGGTGTTTTCCGGATCCCTCAGGGAAATCTGGGCTATAAAGTCGTTGAATTCAAAAGCTTTAAACACAATGTGGATGATGTCTATCACCTTGATAAACTCTTCCTTCAGCTGATCAGGGCGACAGAATATATGAGCATCGTCTTGTGTAAATCCCCTTACCCGGGTAAGCCCGTGCAATTCACCGCTTTGCTCATACCGGTATACGGTGCCGAATTCCGCATATCGTACCGGCAAATCTTTGTATGAGCGCGGCTTGCTTTTGTAAATCTCGCAATGATGCGGACAGTTCATCGGTTTCAGCAGAAATTCCTCTCCTTCCTCGGGTGTGTGAATCGGCTGAAATGAATCTTTTCCATATTTTTCATAATGGCCTGATGTTACGTACAGTTCCTTCTGGCCAATGTGTGGCGTAATCACCGGAAGATAACCATAACTGGCCTGAATTTTCTTCAGGAAGTTTTCAAGCCGCTCTCGCAACTGGGCTCCTTTGGGCAACCACAAGGGCAAGCCAAGGCCCACTTTTTGAGAGAAAGTAAAAAGCTCCAGTTCCCTCCCCAGCTTCCGGTGATCTCTGGCCTTTGCCTGCTCCAGCATAACCAGGTA
>JAFGOR010000233.1 GCA_016926375.1 Bacteroidales bacterium | reverse complement strand
TTGCTATAGAATCTCTCTATTACAAAGATATTCCTTCACTAGAATATTCCAGTAATAGAATATCAATGCATTACAGATATTAGCTTATGCGGCTATGCCGCTGCGCCTTCGCGTAGCCGCTACGGCAGAGCAAGGCCAGCGGGCCTGCCTGCCGGTAGGCAGGGGATATTGCGTTTTTCGGGCTTATCACAATTATTTGTTGCACGTACTCTGTTCTATCAAATGCCTAATGTTGACGGCCCGAACCCTTTCCGTTAACTATAACCTGCAACTCCAAAATACGTAAAATAAAAGTACAAATTCCCTTTTTTGCGATTGTTAATTACTTTTTAGTAAGGAATTTGCACGATTTTTGCGGTAAATATTTGGGATTCGTTATCTTTATAACGGAACCGAGACCTGAAATAAACCTTGTTGTGAACTACTTAGCGCACATATACCTTTCCGGCACCAATGAAGAAATATTGGTAGGAAATTTTATTGGCGACTATGTAAAGGGGTTTGAGCTCAGCAAGTATTCCGAACAAATGCGCAAGGGCATTATGCTTCACCGGCATATTGATTCCTTTACTGATACCAACCTGATTGTAAAGCGCAGCAAGCAAAGGATGGTTGAAAGGTACCGAAAGTATTCGGGGATCATTATTGACATTGTTTACGATCACTTCCTGGTGAATTCCTGGTCGGTTTATTCAAGTCAGCCCATTGAAGACTTCCTGCTGAATGTGCATGATGTTCTTTGCAAATACGTGGATTCTCTTCCGGAAGGAGTGAAACTTTTTCTGCCCTCATTCATCAAGAATAACTGGATTCAGAAATACTCTTCCATTGAAGGAATTGAAGATGTGTTGCACCGTATGTCGCGCCATACCACACTCCCCGAAGAAACGGATTATGCCATCCGGGTTTTACGGTCTGATTACGATCAGTTTGCAGCCGAGTTTGCTTCCTTTTTTCCTTCCCTAATCAGTTATGTTACCAAGTCGTTCGGGGTTATTCTTGATCACGAGGAGTATCATTCGGGGATGGAAACAACAGGTAAGTAATTGCACAACCCTATTTGATGTATTTTTTCCTGACGGAATCAAGCCTTACCAGGACAAAGAGAAGCAGTGTAAATGCCAGCATGGATGAACCTCCATAGCTGAAATAAGGCAGCGGAATTCCGATTACCGGAAACAACCCGATGGTCATGGCAATGTTGATTGCAAAATGAAAAAACAGGATAGATGCCACGCCATAGCCATATATCCGGGCAAACTGCGATCGTTGTCGCTCCGCAATATATACAATCCGGATCAGCAAACCCAGGTAAAGAATGATGGCAAGGGCGCTTCCGAAAAATCCCCATTCTTCGCCAACTGTACAAAATATAAAGTCGGTGCTTTGTTCCGGAACAAAATCCAGCTTGGTTTGGGTTCCCTGGAGATATCCCTTTCCGAAAAAGCCGCCTGAGCCAATGGCTATTTTAGATTGATTCAGGTTATAACCTACATCGCGGATATCCGTTTCTTTGCCCAACAGTATGTTCACACGTGTCTGCTGATGGGGTTTAAGTATTTCATGAAATACATAATCAACGGAATAGGTAAACCCGATGAACCCATAAAGCAACAACAACAGAATAAGTACGTTTTTAATCTTTTTTATAGCTGAGACAACCAGGAATATTAATGAAGATAAAACAAGCGCAGCAATCAGCTCATAGTAATTATTGGGTTCAAAATGCATAACCGGAAAAAGCTTATGCATAATATAAAAGGTGATGCCTATTACAGCGGCTGCTACCAATGCGTATTTTAATTTGCGGCTGATCAGCCCAAAACCTGCAATTGCAATAATTATCAGGACAATGATTACTGATGTACCGGAAATCAGCATAGTCATCAGGAAAAGCATGGTTACAAAAAGGGTCAGGGCGAGAATCCATCCGGGCATACCTTCGCGGTACATCAACAGGATAAAGCAACTGAAAACCAAGGCAGTTCCCCAGTCAGGCTGCAAAGCAATCAGTCCAACAGGAAGCCCGATAAGCAGAATCACAATTCCCATGGATTTCCAGGTCCACAGTTTGATGTTGTAACCGCTCAGGTATCTTGCTATTGCCAGTGCAGTGGCTATTTTAACAAATTCGGAAGGTTGAAATCCAAAACCGAAAATCCGGATCCACGATTGTGAGTTGTTGATGGTAACACCAAATGCCAGTACACTCAAAAGCAGCAATATGGAAAAGCCGTAAATTACATAGGCAAAGTAATGAAAGAACCTGTGGTCAACGGCAAAAAGCACAACAATCATAACCATTGAAACCAGGATCCACAGCAGCTGGTCACCGTAATTCTGCCTGATATTGAAAATTGAGGTGAACTGCTCATTGTAAGAGGAGGCAAAGATGTTCATCCATCCGAAGACTACCAGCAACAGGTACAATCCCACTGTTGTCCAGTCGATTTCTTCCGTTATGTTGAGCCTGTCAATCATTTGCTGTACAATAGATTTCCATTTAGAATTCTTGCCTCCACCCACTTCCGGTTTGGAGCAATCGAATCGGTCAGGTATTTCTCAATCATCAGACTTGCTATGGGTGCTGCATACGAGGCACCCCACTCACCGTGCTCCACGTAAACAGAGATGGCAATTTTCGGATTGTCTTTGGGAGCAAATGCAATAAACACGGAATGATCCGTACCATGCGGATTCTGAGCCGTACCGGTCTTCCCGCAAACCCGGATATTCTGAAGCTGCGCTATTCCGGCTGTACGTCCGGGGCCTCCGTTAACCGCCATATCCATTCCCGCTACCACCAGTCTGAAATTGGCTGTATCTATTTCAATAAAATGTTTCTGAGTGAACTTGTGATCGATGGTATCCATTCCTTCAATGGATTTCACCACATGGGGGGTCACGTAATATCCCCTGTTCGCGATGGCCGCTGTCCAGTTTGCCATTTGAAGCGGAGTGACCAGTATTTCACCCTGTCCGATTGCAAGTGATATGGTTGTAAGGGCGTTCCAGTGATTCGATCCGTAATATTTATCATAATAGCTCACGGGAGCAATAAATCCTCTGAGTTCATTGGTGAAATCCGAGCTGAGCTTCTGGCCGATTCCGAATGACAACACATAATCGCGCCACACGTTGTAGGCCTCATCAGGTCTGCTGTACTTGGGATTCTCAATAATCCGTTTGTAAACATTACAGAAATAGGCATTACACGATTGCTCAATACCATGAAGCAGGGTTAACGGACTTTTGTGATCATGACATCCCACACTCACACCGCGGGCATAAAAACCCATGTTACACGAAAAAGAAGAGCCTTCGCTGATCACGCCCTCCTGCAGGCCAATTAATGCCTGGATAGGCTTGAACGTGGATCCCGGAGGATAGTTGGCCATCAGTGCCCGGTTGTAAAGGGGTTTCAGCAGGGTGTCCTGCCTGAGCCTGGTATAATTTCCCGTGCGGCTTCTTCCAACCAATAATGAAGGATTATAGGAAGGAGCAGAAATTAACGACAGAATTTCACCGGTACTGGGTTCAATGGCTACCACGCTCCCCCTGTAGTTTTTCATCAATGTTTCTCCATACTCCTGCAAGTCAGCATCAATGGTACACACCAAATCTTTCCCCACAACAGCATCCTTATCAAACCGGCCATCCTGGTATGGGCCCTTTACCCTGCCATGAACATCCACCAGCAAAACCTCCTGACCCTTTTCGCCCTTCAGCATGTTTTCGTAGTAGCCTTCTATACCGCTGATGCCAATATAGTCGCCCATTACGTATGCTTTCTCTTTTTCAATCAGCTTTTCATCCACTTCACCCACATACCCGAATAAATGAGCAGCCATTTCTTTGCTGTACCTGCGGAGCGTACGCGAACGAACATAAAAACCGGGGTATTTGTATAGTTTCTCCTGAAGTATGGCATAGGTTTCAGGAGAAATTTGTTTAATAAAAGGTTCTCTTCGATACCTGGGTATCCGAACCCTGGCTATTCCTTCCCGGAGCCTTTTCAGGTCGATCCGGAGGATGCTGCAAAATTCCACACTGTCAAACTGTCTCAACTCGTAAGGAGCGATCATCAGATCATAAGAAGGCTGGTTAAAAACCAGTAGTTTGCCATTGCGGTCGAATATAAGTCCCCTGGCCGGGTAAAGTATTTCAACGCGTTGTGAATTATTCTCGGCAGAAAGTTTGTAACTTGAGTCGATAACCTGAATGTAAAAAAGCCGGATAATTAAAGCCAGCGCTGCCAGGATAAAGATCCCTGCTATAATATTCCTGCGTGAAGCAAACTGGTCCATTTTTTATTTGCGAAAAACGAAATACTGGCTCAGGATGATGATCAGCGAAGTTAGCACAGAACTGAGAAAAGCCCTGAACAACGTACTGAAAAAATGATTTAATGTAAAAACTTCAAGGTAAAATAAAACAAAGTGGTGGATCAACACCAGCATTACCGTATACTTGATAAACCACTCCAGTCCGAATTGAGATAGTCGCGGGTAAGTTCCTGACTGATATCCCTCGCGTGGCGAAAACAAAGCCATTACTGAGGATCTTGAAAAGGCCATGAGCACTGTGGCTGAAGAATGTACTCCCGGAGTTCCCATAAAAAGATCGATTACCAAACCCAGAGAAAAGGCGCTCATCAGTAAAACCAAGCCCGGAGTAGTAAAGGGAAGTAACAGGATAAACAGTACATAAATATAAGGGTTGATGTATCCCGAAAACTCAATGTTGTTAAACACCAGCAGCTGCGCCAGAATGAGCACAACAAAATAGAGCAGATATTTGGCTAATTCCCTGATCATCGGCTGGCAGCATTTTCAAGTGAATCAATTTCCGGCTTTTGTATATTCCGGATTACCTGAACGTAGTCGAGTCTTCTGAAATCGGTTGAAAGTTCAACCCTGATTTCATAATAATTACCGCCCTTAAGCCGGAAACTATTGATTACTCCAATCATAAGACCTTCAGGAAAAACCCCGCCAAATCCGCTGGTAACAATGGTATCACCCAGGGCCACATCAACATGATGCGGTATATCGACCAGCGTGGCATGTTGGGTGGAATTTCCGTTCCAGCTCATCGGGCCAAAGTAGCCGTTCTTCTTTATTTTGGCGCTTACTGTAAAATCTCTGTTCAAAAGAGAAAGTACCGACGAATAATCGGCTGAAACCGATTTTACAATACCCACAATTCCTTCAGTACTGAAAACGGCCATATCGGGGCCAACACCTCCACGGTATCCCTTATCAATTGTAATAAAGTTAAACTGCTTATTAACTGTGTTGTTGATGACCCGGGCATTGAGAAACAGAAATTTTCGCTTTGTCACAGAATCAGAAGCCAGCAAAGTGTCTAACAACGGAATGGCGTAGGATGATTTGAGCCTGTTGTAAAGCCGTGAATTTTCCTCGGCCAGTTGCCTGTTCTCATAATGCAGCGAAAAATAATCCCTGACGTTCTCAACCCTTGCTGAAATTCTACCCGATATGCGATGAGAGGCATTGTAGAATTTCACTTTCTGATAGGGATTGGCACTGAAAAGCAGAAAGAGTGA